>CALAXC010000151.1 GCA_937894775.1 uncultured Clostridia bacterium | reverse complement strand
CAAGAGGCGCAAAAGAAAAAGCTTCGCAAAAAGAAAAGCGCCGTTTTTTCGGGGGGCTCTGCCCCTCTTGACCCCGCAAGTTTTTTGGAAAAAACTTGACTAAAAACTTTCCTTAATCGATGTTTGCGAGATGTACACAGTGCCCGATGGCTTTGGTCGAGCTATATGTGTGCGAAAACCTTAACACTAACTCCCCAAAACCTCACTCGCAGCAGAAAGAATTCCTATTTTTCCGCTCTCATAAGTAAGTCCACCCTGAAGATATGCCGTATACGGCGGACGAAGCGGTCCGTCTGCCGAAAGCTCTATTGACGAGCCTTGTGTAAACGCGCCTGCCGCCATAATTACTTTATCTGTATATCCGGGCATCTCCCACGGTTCGGGTGTTACGTAAGAATCAACAGGCGATCCCGCCTGAATTCCACGGCAGATAGCACAAAGTGCTTCGGGCGAATTAGTGATTATCGCTTGTATTATATCATATCTCGGCTCACTCCAATGAGGCTCTACATCAAAGCCAAGACCGTCTTTTCCAAATATATAAGCCGCAAGATGCGCTGTTTTTATAGCCTGCGCTGTTGTGTGCGGAGCATAAAACAAACCTTTATACATAGATTTAGTCTGTCCAAGCGAAGCACCTACCTCAAGACCGCAGCCCACTGATGTAAGACGGTAAGAAGCAAGCTCAACGGCTTTCTTTGTTCCCGCGATATATCCGCCCGATTCCGCCATTCCGCCACCGGGATTTTTTATAAGCGAACCGATTATCATATCCGCTCCGACCGCGCAAGGCTCTCTTGTTTCGGTAAATTCACCGTAACAGTTATCCACAACGACATAAGCATCGGGACAAAGGGGGCGCACAAAAGAAATAATATCTCCTATATCGTCTACCGAAAGTGTTTTACGGTTAAGATATCCCTTTGAACGCTGAATAAAGATCACCTTAATAGCCGAACCGTCTTTTTTAATTATATCGGCAATTTTTTCTCTGTCAAAGCTTCCGTCAGAAAGCAGATCCGCCTGACGGTATCCTACTCCAAAATCACGCAAAGAACCGTTTCCGCTCTCACCTACGTTTCCTATGACCTCGTCAAGAGTATCATAAGGCTTTCCCGCAATAGAAAACAAAATGTCCCCAGGTCTTAAAAGTCCGAAAAGACCTATTGTAAGTGCGTGAGTTCCGTTTGCTATGCTATGCCGCACGAATGCTGCCTCTGCGCCCATAACGTCAGCCCATATTGCATCAAGAGTATCTCTGCCCTTGTCATCGTATCCGTAACCGCTGGTAGGCGCAAACATAGCATCGCTTACACGGTGCTCACGAAACGCGTCCATTATTTTTTTAGTATTTTCAAAGGAAATAGCATCTATTCTTCGAAAATGAGGTTCAAGAGCTTTTTCTGCTTTTTCGCAAAGCTCCCATATTCTGCTTGAAAATTCCATAGATTCCACTCCCCTTATTATTTTTCACAACCTAATGAAAGAATATACTTTTCAGCAAGATCGATACACGCCGCAACGTCTTTCATATCGCATATCTCTACAGAAGAATGAATATTTCTCGTCGGCACGGAAATAGCTCCCGCCATAGCTCCCATACCCGTAAACTGCATAGAAGAAGTATCTGTTCCGCCAAATGTCAGGACCTCTTTTTGATAAGGGATCTTCTCTTTTTTAGCAATAGAACAAAGCGCCTTTACTATCTCCTCGTGACAGATAGCCGAATTGTCCTTTATTTTTATAGCCGCACCCTTTGAAAGTGCGCAGTCCATAGGCTTCGCGCCAAAGGTATCACCCGTTGACGTAACGTCAAAGCAAAGCGCGATATCGGGCGCTATAGCAAAGGTAGCGGGCTTACTTCCGCGGCAGCCGACCTCTTCCTGAACCGAAAATACAAAATAGACATCATCGCAGACATCGATCTTTGAGAGTCTTTCGGCAAGCTCCAAAAGAATAAGGCAACCAACTCTGTCATCTATCGGTCGACCGCAGACTCTTGAAGAAGAAAGTCTGCAAAGCGAGGGCTCGCAAACAAAGGTATCGCCTACAGACACCCTTCTTTCAGCCTCACGTCTACTGCTTGCGCCTATATCTATATACATAGTATCAGCCTTATAATCACCGACAGATACGTCTGCATTAGCGCAGAGTGCTCCCCTTACTCCCTTTTCGGATATAACGCAGGTGTAAGATGCCGCCGCAAGTCTTATTCCGCCAAGCGTTCCGACTCTTATCATTCCGTTTTCTTCTATAAAATTGACGATAAATCCTATCTCATCCATATGTGCGCAAAGCATTATCTTGCGCTTATTTTCACCTTTTCCTTTTTTTAGAGCTATAAGATTTCCAAGAGCATCTATGCTGATATCATCAACGAAAAGCGATATCTTTTCTTTTATTGTTTCTCTTATTTTTCCCTCTCTGCCCGATACCGAACTCGTAAGGCAGAGCTGCTTTAAAGTTGTATAAAGATTCATTTTTTCCTCTTTTAACTGAATTTATTATATAAGATTCTTTTCACGTATGTAATTTACGACTTGTTCGCAAGCCATTTTATGTCCCTCAAGATCGGGATGTCCGTGCGCTCCGCCCGAGCTCTGGGTAACGTCAAGGCGATATATATTTGCTTTCTCACCGCCAAGGTCGCTTATAGCCTTATCGATAATATTTATATATTTTTCCCCAAGGAACATAAATCTGCTGATCCAAAGAATAGGCATATCCTTTTTATAAGAAGAACGCACCAAACATATAAACTCCTTTACCTTTTGCTCGACCTCTTCAAGCTTGCATATACCGAGATCACAGTTAAGATAAAAATCGTTTGTACCGAGATTTATCATCACAAGATCGGGAACACGTTCAAAATCATATTTAAGCTCTTTATTACGCTTATAAGAATAAGCAGTATAAAAATCAAACAAAGGATCAAACCAGCTTCCCGCAAGGCCTATTCCGCTTTCCGAAACTATAGAATGATCAACAGAAAGCTCGTCTGCCGACATATAAGTGTACCCCTGCGTAACATCTTCCCATACCGACGTCTGCGGCTCGGGAACACCTTTTTTACCGAGATTTCCCATTCCGCAGCTAAGACTGTCACCGATATACTCGATGTATTTTTCTTTTTTCTCGGGTGCGTCAAAAAGCTCACCCTCAAAGCTTATCGAAACAAACTCGCAAAGATTATAATTACTTTCATTCTGTTTTACGACTCGGACAGTATGCTCTCCGTAGCTTTCAAGCTCAACCGTAATACAAGACTTACCTATCGGTGCGAAATAGCGGGTATCGAGCCTTTTTTTATCAACATATACCGTAAAATATGCGCGATCGCACCCATCCTTTTCGATAGTTGTATATACTTCGAGCTCGATAGGGCTTGAAAAGCTTCCGCAGAATTCTATACCCGTTCCGCTATGGTCACAAGCGACAGACTCAGAAAGGATCTGTGCTCTGCCCAACAACTTTATTTTATCAATAATATTCAATATATCAAATTTCATTTCAGATCATCTCCGTCTATAGCACAAAGTAAAGAATATGCAATATTCAATGCCGATCCATAATCGTCAAGCGATGCAACGCACGCCGCCGAATGAAGGTATCTCGTGGGTACAGATACGGCAAGCGAACGGACTCCCGTTCCGCTCTTATGAATATGCCCCGCATCATTTCCGCCCGAAAGATATTTCTTTACCTGTAAAGGAATACCGTCTTTTTTTGCACGGTCGAATGCAAGATCTATAAGCTCTTTATCGTATATAGTCGATCTGTCGGCAACAGATATTACCGCCCCCTTTGTAACCTCGGCAACACGTCTTGACTCCAAAGTTTCGGGAAGATCGCCTATCGCGGTAGATTCAAAAATAAGTGCAAAATCAGGAGCTATCCGCTCTGCGGCAACTATAGCGCCCGAATGTCCCGTTTCCTCACCTACGGTAAAGCAGAAATAAATATCAAGATCAAGCAAAGGCTTTTCTTCTCTTATTTTCCGCATAAGCTCGATAAGAATCGCACAGCCCATTCTATCGTCAAGAGCCTTAGAGCACATCGTTCTCATATCCTTACCCATAAGGAAAAAATCGCCCAAAAATGTTGCAAGAGCTCCAACCGCAACACTCTCTTTTGCATCTTCGTCGGAAGTAAATCCAATATCTATATAAAGCTTGTCGCTTTCGGTAGCTTTTTTACGCTCTTTTTTTGTTTTATGGTGTATCGCCTTTGAACAGATAACACCGTTCAACAGCTCGCCATTTCCCTCTATCAATGCTCTTTTACCCGCAAGAACAGAAGGATCGATGCCGCCAACACATCCAAAGGTCAGCATTCCGTCTTTTTTGATCTCCTCGATCATAAATCCAACCTCGTCCATATGTGCCGAAAGCATTATCTTTTTTCTTTTATCGGGATCGCCAAGCGATATACGGCAAATAAGATTTCCCATTCTGTCACAGACCTTTGCATCGCAAAGATCCTCTACCGCCAAAGCTATCGCATCTCTTACTCTGTCCTCGCATCCCGTAGGACCGAACAGAAGAGAAAGATATTCTATAAGCTCGACTCCGCTAAGAGTCTTTATATTTTTATTCATATATCTATCTCCTTTCTCTTAAACGCATCGGCTATTTCAAAAGAAGAAACAAATGCCTGCGTAAAGCAGAAAAGCGACGCACAGTCCTTAAGAGATATCATCTCGTTATAGGTATGCATATTTCTAAGCGGAAGTCCAACGTCAACAACGGGAACACCAAGCGCCGCAATATGAAGCTCGGGAGCATTTGTACCCGTAGAAGAAGGCTCTGCCTTTTGCGAAACGTCTATTCCGTTTTCCTTACACAAACTGATAGCCGCACGTGTAAGCGAACGGTCGGTAGAGGTAGAAAGAGATATCGATATCCCCTCTCCCATATTCACGCACTCTCTGTCGGGCACGTCTGCGGCATTCGCCAGATTTACGTCAGCAACGAAAGCATAATCGGGTTTTATTCTGTTTGCCGAAACGTATGCTCCGCCACGTGCCGCGCTCTCCTCTCGGCAAGAAAGAGTAACGTAAACGTCACCCGCAAGCTTCTCACGCGGAATAGAGGATATTGCATAAAGAAGGATAGCACCGCACGCCTTATTATCAAGACTTGCGCCCAGAATGTATTCATCGCGAATAAGCATAGGCGCTTTATAAAAGCTTACGGGAGTACCGACGGGAGCTATATTTTCAAGCTCTTCTTTATTAAATCCGCAACCTACGTCAACAAGAAGCTTATCTATCTCGGCAAGCTCATCAGAGCTTGGACGAAGGTGAGGCGGTGTTGAAATAATTACTCCGTCAAGCGTCTTTTCTCCAAAGACACTTACCCTTGCAGCCTGCATAATAGCTCGGTCGATCCCGCCTACCGAAGCGATACGCAAAAAGCCGCCGTCAAGCACCTCGCTGACAACAAATCCTATCTCGTCGAAATGCGCATCGACCATAATTTTAGGCGCACCGTCTTTATTTGCGCTCTTAAAAAACACAAAATTTCCCGTTCCGTCAGCACTTATAGAATCAAATTTATCTGCGTAGAGCTTTTTAAGCTCTTCTGCCGCTCTGTATTCAAAACCCGACACGGAGCAAAGCGAGGTAAGCGCAAAAATATCCTCGCAAAGCCTTTTGCAAAGCTCCCTGTCAAGCTCTTTTATATCTTTATTTTCATTCGAATTTTCACACATAAAAATCAACCCCAGTATTTTTTATCAAGACTGCGATACTGTATAGCCTCAGCTATATGATTAGCCTTTATTATTTCCGAAGAATCGATATCAGCAATCGTTCTCGCCACACGTATTATGCGATCGTATCCGCGAGCAGACATTCCCATTCTGTCATAAGCCGCGCGCAAAATTGCGCCCGCCGAATCGTCCATAGCACAGTAACGGCGGATAAGTGCCGCATCAAGCTGTGCATTACAGAATATTTTGCGGTCGCCTAAATCGTTCATTCTTTCGATAGCAAAAGCACGTGCCTTTGTAACCCGCTCTCTTATAGTTGCCGAGCTTTCGCTTGGCGCAGAGGTAGAAGATATCTCGTCATAAGAAAGCGAAGGAAGCTCTATCTGAATATCTATTCTGTCAAGCATAGGACCGCTTATTTTCGATATGTAACGCCTTACGTCACCTTCACGGCAGGTACAGGGCTTCGTAGGATGTCCGAAAAATCCGCAGCGGCAAGGATTCATAGCCGCGACGAGCATAAACGAGCAAGGATAGGTCACACGTCCGTTAGCTCTCGTTATTGTAACCGCTCTGTCTTCTATAGGCTGACGGAGCGCATCGGTCACCTGCTTTGGAAATTCGGGAAGCTCGTCCAGGAACAAAACTCCGTTATGCGCCAAGGATACTTCACCGGGCATAGGGTTAGCTCCGCCACCTACAAGACTCACCGAGCTCATAGTATGGTGAGGAGCGCGGAAAGGTCTTTGAGAAAGTAAAGAAACCCCCTCACTTAAAGTTCCCGCAACAGAATGTACCTTCGTTACCTCTATAGCTTCCTCAAAGGTAAGGGGCGGCATTATCGTGGGAATTCTCTTTGCAAGCATAGATTTTCCCGTACCCGGAGGGCCGATAAGTAAAATATTATGTCCGCCCGCAGCAGCTATTTCGATAGCGCGCTTTGCGGCACTCTGTCCCTTTACGTCAGCAAAATCAAGAGTATTATTTCTAACCGCATTTTCAAAAGCATCTCGGTCACATTCAACGGGAGCAAGACGCTTTTCACCGTTAAGATGCCTTACTATTTCCGAAACGTTCTTTGCGGAATATACAGTTATTCCCTCAACAGCGGCAGCCTCGCGCGCATTTTCGGGCGGTGCAAAGAACTCCTTAAGTCCCGCATTTCTTGCCGCAACGCACATGCAGAGAACGCCTCGCACTCCGCGAAGCTCTCCTGAAAGCGAAAGCTCACCGACAAAGCATTTATCTTCAAAATCAACCTCTGAACGTATATATCCGCCGCTTCTCAAAAGTCCCATAAGAAGCGCAACGTCAAAGGCAGAACCCTCTTTGCGCTTATCCGCGGGAGCAAGATTTATCGTTATATTAGCAACGGGAAAACGGAATCCGCTGTTTTCACAAGCGGTAAAAACACGTTCCTTTGCTTCCTTGACCGCAAGATCGGGGAGTCCGACAAGCTCAAAGTGAAACAATCCTTTTTTTGCGTTACATTCAACAGTAACTATAAAGCCGTCAATACCGAGCAATCCGGCGCTGTAGATCTTAGATAACATAAAGCTCTCCTCAAAAAAATTATACATAATCATTTTACCACAAAAAGTGTTTTTTTACAATAATTTTAAAATATATTGACAAAATATATTTTAATACATAAAAAATTAATATTTATGTGCTATAATGACAAAAATCAAAAGAAAGGGGGACTGTATATGGATAGAATAAAAAAGATGCTGAAAGCGGTATTTTTTCCGCATATTGCGATAGTTACCGTTGTAACGGTACTTGCATCTCTCTCATTGATATACTCGTTAATAAAGCTCCCTCTTACTCATCATATAAGCATAATTTCTTATATTCTCAGCCTTTATGCGGCATCTCTTGTTATATGCGCATTTCCCGAGCTTATTTCCAGAACAAAAGCTTTAAGCTCGAATATAAAAACGAACATAAACAAAATAAACAAAAAAAGAAGCTCTGCAGATCCTTCGCAGGCTGCACAGCTCAAAATAAACATTACTTTATACGGAACTTTTTTCTACAACTCGGTATATGCGGTATTCACTTTATTTTTAGGACTCACACACCGTTCTACCTGGTATATTTCTATCGCGACATACTATATTCTGATAGCGGTAATGCGATTTTCTCTTCTTTATTATTCCCGATCGAATAAGGCGGGAGAAGATGTGATCTCCGAGCTTAAACGCTTTCGCTTTTGCGGAATTCTTCTGATAGCTATGAACACCGCTCTTTCGGTAATGACCGCTTATATAACCGCAAAAAATCAGGAAATATTACACCGCAAGGCGACGACGGTAGTACTTGCGATCTTTACGGTATCGCTTTTTGCTTTATCGATAGTAAATGTTATAAAATACCGAAAATTAAACAGTCCTTTACTCTTTGCCGCAAAGCTTATCAGTTTTGTTTCGGCACTTGTATCTATGCTTTCGCTCGAAACAGCGATAATAGGTATACTCGGCATATCGATGGACGACAAAACGCAAAAAGCAGTAACGGGAATCAGTGCATTTGCTGTACTTGCAATTATCGGATACATCGGAGCATATATGATAATAACGGGATCTAAAAAGCTAAAAGAATTGGAAATCAAAAATCAGAAAGACGCACAATGTTAGCACAAAGTCGGCTGAGCCGACGGCCAATCAGCGCACACTGTTCGCACTAACCCAGCTGAAAAGTTTTTGGTTTCGCTTTTTTCAAAAAGCGAA
>CALAXC010000150.1 GCA_937894775.1 uncultured Clostridia bacterium | reverse complement strand
AGTCGAACTCCGAACGCAGTGAGGAGCAAACGGAGCGCAGCGACGTTTGGGATCTAAGACGAAAAAGTTCGACTCCGCTTTGCTCCGCTCAGGATGACGGGTAAAGTTGGATTTTGCGTACATTCTGCGTAGATTGGCTGTCGGAAAAATACTTGGTGAAAACTATCTAAAAAAACGCAGAATAGATGGGGATCTGTTCTGCGTTTTTCTTTTTTATTAGTTATTTGGTTTCATTGTTGGGAAGAGAAGAACATCTCTTATTGAATCGCTGTCTGTAAGAAGCATTACAAGACGGTCTACTCCAAATCCAAGTCCGCCTGTGGGAGGCATACCGTATTCAAGCGCTGTTATATAATCGTAATCTACTTCTGCACTTGAATTAGGCTCTGCTGCCTTCTTTGCTGCTACCTGATCCTCAAATCTTCTGCGCTGGTCTATAGGATCGTTAAGCTCGGAAAATGCATTTCCAAACTCTGTTGCGTTTATAAAGTACTCAAAGCGCTCTGTAAATGCGGGATCGTTAGGCTTTCTCTTTGCAAGCGGGCTGTTTTCAACGGGGTAATCGTATATAAACGTAGGCTGAATAAGATTTTCTTCAACGTATGCGTCGAAAAATTCAACAAGTACCGCACCCTTTGTTGCGTTTGCGGGAATTTCTACGTGCTTTTCTTTTGCCGCTGCGCGAGCATCCTCGTCGGTTGCCCAATCGTTATAGTCTACACCTGCGTATTTCTTGACCGCCTCAACCATTGTAAGACGTTCCCAATTACCCATATCTATTTCGTGTCCCTGATAGGGGATAACGAGCGAACCGCAAATGGTTTTTGCGAGGTGCTTATAGAGGTCCTCAACAAGATCCATCATTCCGTGAAAATCTGTATAAGCCTCATAAAGCTCTACCGATGTGAATTCGGGATTGTGCTTTGTGTCCATTCCCTCGTTTCTGAATATTCTTCCTACCTCGTAAACTCTGTCCATACCGCCTACTATAAGACGCTTAAGATAGAGCTCGGTTTCGATTCTGAGGTACATATCCATATCGAGTGTGTTGTGGTGTGTAACAAAAGGACGTGCCGATGCTCCTATCTCGCAGGGAGTGAGGATAGGTGTATCTACCTCAAGATATCCTCTTGCATCAAGGAATGCGCGGATCTCTCTTAAAATAAGAGAACGCTTTACAAACGTGTCCTTAACCTCGGGATTTACTATAAGATCAACGTATCTCTGGCGGTAACGGAGATCTGTGTCGGTAAGTCCGTGATATTTTTCGGGGAGCGGGCGTAATGATTTTGAAAGGAGCTCGATAGCTGTTGCGTGTATCGATACTTCTCCGCTGTTTGTTTTGAATACTGTACCCTTAATACCTACTATATCTCCTATATCATAGTCTTTCTTGAAGGATGCGTAATCTTCTTCGCCAACGTCCTGTCTTGTAACGTATGCCTGAATATTGCCGTTTCTGTCGGCTATATTCGCAAAAGAAGCCTTACCCATAACTCGTCTGGACATAAGACGGCCTGCAATAGTAACCTCTTTGCCTTCGTATTCTTCAAAATTCGCCTTTATATTTGCGGAAAATGCGTTTACGTCAAATCTTGTCTTTACGTAAGGATCATTACCTTCGTCTACAAGCTTTTGAAGCTTTGCGCGTCTTACCTGTTCCTGCTCGGAAAGTGTAACGTTTACGTCACTCATTTTTTATTTTCTCCTGAATTTTAAATATTTCTTTAACCTGTAAATTATACTATATTTTTTTTATTCTGTCAAGTATTTCTCTTTAAGTAGTTGGATCAAGTGTCAATTTATCGATGTTTAGCAGATCGTGAGCTGCCATAAGAGAATTGGTAGGTACTACTTTTTTACACTTGCATATTTTACATTCAATGGTCGCGCTATCGCCTGAAAAATCGACCTCATAGTCGCCTTCGCCTTCCTTGCAGGCACATACTATTTTGTTTTCTTCGTCGAGCTCTGAAAGGATATAAGTGACTATTTCGACGATCTCGGGGTTTACCTCACCGTTATCCTTTGATCTTATGCTGTCAAAGCTGTCGATACCGCTTTTTTCAAGAAGATCGAGAAGCTCAAGCTCGGAACGTGAGAGCTCGGCTTTTACTTTGTTTTCTTCTCCCACTACCGCAAGAGTAAGACCTGAATAAGGACAACTTAAAATAAATTGATCGTCTTTGAAAAATACAGACGATGAAACTGTGAATGTATGCGGGTTAGGGCAGAGCACGCAGGGAATGGAAAGCCGTACTTTCGATTCCTTTCCGTCCTTACTGTAAACTACCGTCATAGCGCTCTCCTTACAGCCGCACTTTAATTTAAACATATCCGCCGTGATATCAAAAAGCCCTACTGCACTCATAACACCTGTTCCGCAAGAAGGACAGCGGTATGCGAGTGTCGTTTTTTTAGGATCAAGAATCATATTTACCTCTTTACAAATCAAGGGACTGTCACATTTTCGCAAGCTTGCGATTTAATGGGACAGCCCCTGAGTTAATTTATCAGTTACCTACTTTACTAAAGAGGTCTACGTTGAATACAACCGCAGAACCGAATTCTTCGTTCATTTCGGTTTCCTTAGCTGTGTAGTCCTCGTTGTAAAGAGCGTTCTTAACGGTGTTCTTCCAAGCGGGAATGTCACCCTGCTCAACAAAGAGAGCTATCATAAGCGAATTATCGCTCATTGTAATAGGAGCTTCTGTATAGCTTCCTGCTGTAGTGGTATCCTTGAAGAGCCACTCGTCAAATTCATCGCTCTGCATATTGCCTATAACGTAATCTTCGATAAAGCTTCCTGCAGCTGCGGGATTTTCTTCGTCGTTAGCAATCTTTTCAAAGTCTTCTCTTGAAATGGTTGCGCCGAACTCTTTGATCTTACCGATAGCTTCGCTTGCCTTGGTTGCGTCGGTGAAGAGCATATAAGCAACATCGCGGCTGAGAACTTCATCTCTGTATACAGGCTTTGACAACAAATATACTTTTGCGGAGAAGCTTGTGGTTTCTGCTTTGTTTTCAGCGCCGTTTGCTCCGTCGCCCGATTCGATGATCTTTGTATCGTTCTCTTTTCTGCCGTTAGCGAATGCCCATTCGCTGAGCTCATCTTCCTTGCCGTCTGCATCAGCTTTGATGTAGTTAGCTTTCTTTACAAGCGCATCCTTCTTATCTGAGGTTGCGGTTGTGAAGAGCGTTGATTTAAGTGTTTCGACAGCGGTTGCAAATTCGGACTTGATGCTTATATCATATATTGTATAAGTTTTTGCACCGTCAGCACCGTCTGCTGTAACAACGTCTTTTGTCACTTCAGCAGCATCCTTTGCTACTTCTGCGACAACGGCTGCGATCATTTTTTCTTTGATCGTTGCAAGCTCGCTTTCAGAGGGCTTCTGCTCGGATGTTACGTCCTTCATAGCTGTTTCAAACGCATCGTCGTATCCGTCTTTCAAGGAATGTTCAACGAGGTAAGCTGTAAAGTCTGCGGGAGATGCCTTTTCGGAAAGTGCTTTAGCGAAAGCGCAAGCTTCGGCGATCTTTTCTTTATAAAGAGTAAGTACTTCTGCTTTTTCAGTATCTGTGAGGCTGTCAGCCTTCTTGTCTGCGCCGTATTTTTCTTCAACTACGTCATCGTAGTAAACATTAAAGGAATATGTGTAATAGTCAACGAGATCATAGTCAAGCTTGTTATCTGCGTATTCTTTATCGACACGTTCATCTGTAAGAGTAGCTTCGATATCCTCGCTGATCTTTTCAGAACACTTGGAAGCGAGCATTGAGAGCTTCATAGCATCGCGTACGTCTTTTCTTGAAACACCGTCAGCATAAACGTTTGCAAAGCAGCTTTCCTCAGAAAGTGCTGTGTTGTTGAATGCTGTGCGGATCTCGAGAAGAAGCTGATCGATGTTTGCTTCGATCTCAACGAGGTCCTCATCGTCAAGCTCTATGCCCATTTTATCAGCCTGAGCACAGTAGATAAGAAGATTCTTTACAGAGGTCTTTGTCTGCTCTACAAAGTAATCGTGCCATGTGCCCTCAAACTCACCGAGGAATGCCGAATCGTAGGATCCTTCGGGATTGAACTGCTGAAGCTTGGGACTCTTTGACTGGTCTAAGCTGAGGTAGTTCAAATAAGAACTGTAGTTTGATGTAAAGTTCATATATGTTGTGCCGTAGAAATATGAC
Organism: uncultured Clostridia bacterium; assembly: GCA_937894775.1. GTDB lineage: Bacteria > Bacillota > Clostridia > Oscillospirales > CAG-272 > HGM12713. The sequence goes on along the minus strand of CALAXC010000150.1, from coordinate 3,516 downwards.
ATCATATTTCCGTTGATCTTGTAATCGTCAAGCTCTGCGGCTGTGCTCCATCTCATAACTATGCCTGTGGAAGATACAACAGTTCCGATGCAGGTAGCTAAAACCGCAAGAACAACGATTATAACGAGAGTGGAAAGAAGCCAGTTAGGAACTCCACTCGAACCTTTCGAGGTCTTGTTTTTCTTGTTTTTTGAAATTTTTAATTTTCCCATCGTTGGGCCCACCTTTGTTTTTATTTTTTGTAATATTGAAATATAAAAATACAGCGTACCTATATATTATACAGTAATAGAATTATTAAATGTTGAACTTTTTATTAACAATGTATGAATTAGCGCAAAAAAACAATTTTTTTGGCAATATACATTTATTTATATATCCGTCAATACGGGGATTATCATAGGCTTGCGTTTTGTTCTTGAATAAAGATATTTTGCGAGATCGTCTTTGATACAGTTTTTGATCTCTATTCTGTCGGGGCGTCTTGAACGGTCCAGACATTTACATATACTTTGAATTGCTATTTCGCGTATTTCCTCGATAAGATCCTCGGCTTCACGTACGTATACGAATCCTCGCGATACTATATCGGGGGGAGCGAGGAGCATTTTGCTGCCAAGATCAAGTGATGCAACTACTACTATAAGACCGTCTTGCGCGAGGTGGCGTCTGTCATGAAGCACTATATTTCCCACATCGCCTACGCCGTAACCGTCGACGAGCACTCTTCCCGCGGGAACTGTTCCGCCCCATTTTGCGCTTCTGCGGTCGAGCTCAAGAACCTTTCCTATTTCTGAAATAAAAATTTTGTTTTCGGGAATTCCCACTTCGGCGGCAAGATCTTTATTTGCTGAAAGATGACGGTATTCTCCGTGTATCGGCATAAAGTATTTTGGTTTTATAAGAGCGGTAATAAGCTTTAATTCATCGGCATATGCGTGTCCCGATACGTGTACCTCAAGAGATGAATCGCGTACAACGGTTACTCCGTTCTGCATAAGTTCGTTTATTATTTTGCTGATGAGCTTTTCGTTACCCGGAATAGGGCTCGAAGAGAGGATGACAAGATCATTTCTACCTATTTTGACCTGCGAATGCTCAAGCGTTGCCATACGGTAGAGCGCCGACATAGGCTCGCCCTGACTGCCCGTGGTAATTATCGTCAGCTCTTCAGGCTTGAAGCGTTTTATTTCATTTATATCAATAAGAACTCCTTCGGGGACGTTCATATATCCGAGGCGCACAGCCGCAGAGATGATGCTCTGCATACTTCTTCCCGTTATTGCGACCTTTCTTGAGTGAGCCGCACTCGCGTTGATTATCTGCTGAACTCTGTGAACGTTTGAAGAAAAGGTCGCTATGATGATCCGTTTATCGGTGTTTACCGAGAAAATATACTCAAGCGAACGTCCTACCGTCTTTTCAGAGGGGGATGACCCCTGCCTTTCTGCGTTTGTCGATTCACACATAAAGAGAAGAACTCCTTTTTTGCCAAGTTCACCGAACCTTGTAAGATTTATCATATCGCCGTCGATAGGAGTTACGTCTATCTTCATATCACCCGAATGAATTACCGTTCCTACGGGTGTTCCTATTGCAAGCGCGCAAGCATCGGCGATAGAGTGATTTACGTGTATGAATTCTATTGAAAACACACCGAGCTTTACGGTATTTCCTGCCTCGACGCAGGTAAGCGCGGGCTTGTAGGGAAGTGAATGCTCGGCAAGCTTGTTTTCGAGTATTCCGAGCGTTAAGCGTGTTCCGAATATTGGAACGTTTATCTGGCGGAGTATATACGGGATAGCTCCTATGTGGTCCTCGTGACCGTGAGTGAGCAGAAGTCCGCGTATTCTGTCCTGATTTTCCTCGAGATAGGTTATATCGGGAATAACGAGATCGATTCCCGGCATATCGTCATCGGGAAAACCGAGTCCGCAATCTACTATTATAATGTCATTCGCATACTCGATGACGGTGATGTTTTTTCCTACCTCACCGAGTCCTCCGAGAGGAATTATGCGAAGCTTTCCTGTTTCTTTTTTTTGCATAATATCTCCTTTTGTAGTATGTGGTGAGCGAAAAAAGGCATAGTTATCCCTATACGTTTATCGCTCGAAAAAAAGACGTGAAAACACGTTATGCCAAGCCCAAATACGCCGTACCGCTCCCGACGTAATGCTGCTTGGCGGGTATTTACTTTTAAGTTACTGTAATTATATCATACTTTTTAAAAAAAGTCAACCTCTGTATTTCTAAAGGAAAAAATAATAAGAAAAAAATCCGCCAAGAAATCCAAGCACCGCGCCTATTATGACACATAAAGCTGAGAAAAGTATTTTTTTGTAAAGTTTTTTCTTCTTTCTTACGCTTTTGACTCCGTTTTCGCAGAGGATTCTGTTTGCTTCGAACATTAAATCGTCGGTACTTTTATTTTTGTCACCGCTTACATCTTTTTTTAAAATAAAAAATGCGCTTTCGTAAAGTCGGTTATCATCGATCTTTACCGATACTATTTCTTTATAAACTCCTTTTAACATATTTACCTCCAAGACTTTTTGTTATTTTCGCCTTCTTTTTTTTAATACATTCAAGCAGAAAATTAAAAAAAATTCCAAAATCGAAAAATTTGTTGACAAACGTCGTTTTTTCTATTATAATGTAATTGTATACTCAAGCATCGAGGCGGTGCTTAAAAATAAGTAAGGAGAGCAAAAAAATGAAATCTACCGGTGTAGTACGTAAAGTTGATGAATTGGGCAGAATCGTTCTTCCCATAGAGATAAGAAAAGTCCTTGATATTAAACAAAAGGATGCTATTGAGATATTTACTGACAATGATAAAATAATTCTTCAGAAATATCAACCTGCCTGCGTTTTCTGCAACAACATTGAAAACGTAGTTTACTTCAACGGAAAAAGAATTTGTTCTGATTGCGTTGAAAAGCTTAAAAATCAATTTTAATACATAGGGAGTGCGCTATGGCTATTATAAAGTGTGAAGAATGCGGACGCGAGGTTTCTGATATGGCGATGATCTGTCCCGGATGCGGCAGAAGTATTGAAGCTTTGAAGCTTGACGGTTGTTCTTGCTCTAATTGTGCCAAAGGTGATTATGAGTACGGTTCTTGTGACAGAACCTACGGACCTAAAGGATATCCTTGTCTTGCGTATTATTCCGATTATGTCGGTGATATTTACGATAATGATTAAATAATAGTACTTGCAGAATTAAAAAGAGAACCTTGTTGAGGTTCTCTTTTTTTGCATATATTGTATATGAGGGAAAAGGTTTAGCGCACAATGTATGCACAAACTCAGATGAAAAGTTTTGGTCAAGTTTTTTTCAAAGTCGGCTGAGCCGACAGGCAATTAACGCACAATGTACGCACTTTCCCCAGATGGAAAGTTTTTGGTTTCGCTTTTTCCAAAAAGCGAACGGGGTCAAGAGGGGCAGCGCCCCCGAAAAACAGCGTTTTCTTTTTGCGAAGCTTTTTCTTTTGCGCCTCTTGTGTCAAA
>CALAXC010000149.1 GCA_937894775.1 uncultured Clostridia bacterium | reverse complement strand
GAAAGGAGAATCGTTTATGAGTGAAAAAACGACCAGTTACGAACAGATGATGTTCGCGGATTATCCCGACATCGTCGGCATCTGTGATCTGCAAAAAATGCTGGGCATCGGGCGCAAAGCGGCTCTTGAACTTGCCAAGCATCCGCAGATCCACGGCGTAATCGTGGGAAACCGATTCAGGATTCCCAAAATCAACGTCATTCGCTATATGCTGTGTGACGCTGATGCATCGTAAATCCAAAAAAGAAAGGACGTGAGGAACAGAAAGGAATGATGTAAATGGATTATGGATTCTATAATCCCTATCTCCTGAACAAACTTGATACCATCGATGCCGAGGAGCTGATGGCAACGCCCTATGCTCCGAAAAACTTTATCGTGGCAGATATGCTCCCCGAGGGTCTGACCCTTCTTTGCGGTCCGTCCAAGATCGGCAAGTCGTGGTTTGTGCTTCAGCTTTGTCTTTGCGTGGCACTTGGAAGGATGTTTATTGGTCACGACATTATCCCCTCCGACGTGCTCTACTTGGCACTTGAGGATACCTTCGCACGTGTGAAGGATCGTGTTGCGAGACTAACCGAGGAGTGTCCGACCAATCTGCGCTTTGCCGTGCAAGCGGGTACGCTTGGCGGTGAGCTTGAGGAACAACTGGTGAATCACAAAACACAGTACCCCGACACGAAGCTTATCGTGATCGATACCTTGCAAAAGGTTCGAGGCGCGAGTGACCCCAAGGCAGGAAGCCCTACTTACAGGAAGGACTATGCCGACATCGGCTCTCTGAAAAAGCTGGCGGATGATCTTGGCATTGCCATCGTGCTCGTCCACCATCTTCGCAAGACACAGGACAAGGACGATCCCTTCAACGAGATCTCCGGTACAACCGGTCTTATGGGTGCCGCCGATACGGTGCTGCTTCTCAAGAAGGTGAACCGAGGAACAGCCACGACCTTTCTGTATATGACGGGTCGAGACATTGAGTTCCGAGCAATGGCGATTAAGTTCACCGATTGCTATTGGCGTCTCGATGAAGATGTGCCGCCGCACGACGGAATCTGTTACCGCCCGCTGGCTCCCATTGTCAAAACCGTCTGCGAGTATATCATGGAGCACAAGCATTTTCGCGGAACGGCGAGTGAGCTGCTTGCCCTATTGGGTGAGGAGAACGTGAAGCCGAACGTGCTGACGAGAAGTCTTTCAACCGAGGCGTATGACTACCTACAACACGTGGGAATTCTTTACGACTCGGGGCGAACGGGCAATGGTCGATGGCTTGAACTGACACTCAAACCGAGTGACGGTAATGACGCAAATGACGAGAAAAATTCTATGGAAGAAATACCGACACAATCGTCACTTACCGTCACAGATGGCTGATTGGGCGTCGGGCTTTACACGGGGTGCAAGAGAACGCGAAAGTGTTGTCCCTAAGTGTAGCGAGCATAGGAAATGTACTGCAACCGTGTACTGCACGTTTGCCCATTTCCTGCGTATCCTCGCGGATACGATTGGGGCTTGGCGCCCCTATAACCCCGCTGAGATGACGATATTATCAAGAGAGTTTAAGGAGAACATTCAATGAAAAGTGTAAATAATTTTAGCAAAGAAATCAAAAAAGATCTCAAGGAAACAAACAGAAATTCTACAGAAACTATCACGATCAGAGTAACGAGCGACGAGAAAAAACGCGTCAAAAGATTGGCGAAAGCGTGCAAACTTTCTCAAACTCAGCTTGTCAAAAAGTTAATTCAAGGCGCAGATCTCAAAGCAATTCCGCCTGCGGAAATTTACGAGATCGCCAAAGAGCTTTCCGCAATTCGCGAAATTATTTTGGAATATTGTCTTGAGGGTGAGCCGGTTCGTGCTTACGTTGCGGCGATCGAAAGAATGATGAACACCTTATTCGAGCATTGCAAATTGTTCTACGATGAAGGAATTTTCGGCGCAGCATTTCAAAAATATTGCGGAGATATTGACGAGAGTGAGGCGGTCTGAGCTTGGCAACAACGAAGATTTGGGCGATCAAGGATTCGGTAAAACGCGTGATCGAGTACGCGCGCAATCCCGAAAAGACAGAGTACAATGACCTTGCAAGAGAGCTTCACTATATCGAAGACGGCAAGAAAACCGAATGGGTCGAGGATGAAAAGGTTTACCTTGTAAGCTCGATCAACTGTACGGGCGACCCATACGAAGCGATGATGAAGGTGCGCGAGCACTTCGGAGATCGCGGCTCAATTCTTGCCCATCACGCGTATCAAAGCTTCAAGCCGGGCGAGGTAACTCCCGAGCTGTGCCACAAGATCGGCGTCGAGCTTGCGGAGAAATTGTGGGGAGACAGATATCAGGTGGTTGTGGCAAGCCATCTTAATAAATCACACCTCCACAATCATTTTATTCTGAATCCGATTTCGTTTATCGACGGCAAAAAGATCGACAGCGGCTACACAAACTATTACAGTTTACGTGAAGCTTCGGACGAGATTTGTCTCAAGTACGGACTGTCGGTCATCAAAAATCCCAAGGGCAAAACACCGAGAAACATCTATTTTGATGAGAAGGCGGGCAAGCCGACACGGTACAATTTGATGCGCTGGGCGATCGATGAGGCGAGAAAGATCTCACCGACGTGGCAGGATTTTATTCTGCACCTGCGGGACAGAGGCTTTGAGTTTGACCGAAACGAGGGAGGAAAATATCCAAAGATCAAGCCGAAGGACGGCAAACAATGGACGAGAATTTATAATCTTGGAGAGGATTATAGCCTCGCTTCCATCGACAAAACCATTGAAGCGAATTACTGGAAAGGACTTTGCGGTTACGCTTCATACGTTGGTAAAGTCAAAAACAATAATATCCGCAACCTACGCCATCCGCCAAGGCAGCATTGGTTGTACGCACCCGAGCGAGACTATGGACCCTTGCTCACGCTTGTGCTGACCTTTGTCTATCTCTTGGGCGGTCCCGACCTGATCACGCCAAACGATCCCGCGCCGAAGTATCAGCCGATCACTCCCGAAATGCGAGAGGCGACCCGCAAATGCGAAATGTATTCGCGCCAAGCGGTGCTGATGGGGCAAGAGGACATCAACACCAAAGAGGATGCAGACGCGTTTTTGGAGCGAACCGAGCGCGAGCTGATGGCACTTGAGCGAAGAAGAAAGGACCTTTACAACCGCATTCGCCGTTGCAACGATCCCGAAATTAAGCTACAGGTTCAGGAAGAAATTCACGCCTTGACGGCAGAAATGAAGCCTCTGCGGAGGAAGATTGCCGACATCAAGAACGTGCTTGAACGCTCAGGCGTGATGCGAGAAATGGTTGAAGCCGAGGAAAAGATGCGCCGCGAAAAGCTGGAGCGCGAGTATTTTCTCAATCCGAAAGAAAAAGCCGAACTCAAAAACACACAGCCGAAATCGTCCGAGCCGCA
>CALAXC010000148.1 GCA_937894775.1 uncultured Clostridia bacterium | reverse complement strand
CGAAAAATCAAAAAGCCGCCGTTGCAGACGTACCCGAGGTAGTTGGCTCTATCTTTGCAAACGGTATGTGGCTGTTGATCGGTGCAACTGGTGCGCTCTTTGGTGTTGGTGGTACACTTGGAACACAGGCACTTCTTAAGAAAAAACGCAACCCCATAAAAGAATCTTAAAATAAAAATATCCGCCGCTTAAAAGGCGGCGGATATTTCTCTAAATCCTATGCGAAAGGAGATAAGGTCTACAAAGATGAAGTTAGAAACAATTTGTGTTGTGATTGCGGAAATAGTTCCTCTTTTTGCAACCTTGTTTTCTCTTATATATGGTTTAAAACATTTTTTTAAAAAGGGAAAGCCTTTGTTTTTGCAAACAATTACAATGGCGATGGGTAGCCATGCATTGGGTAGCATCTATCATTTGTGCCAATCCCTTACGAGCGATGTGCTAATAGAAGGATTCACTCCGGCATATCTCGGCCGCATAGGCTTTTTCTTGTTTTTTATTACGGCAAGCTATGGACATATGGATCGAATTGTTGACGATGGTTCTGCCAAGATGAAGCCAAGTCGATATATTGCCCTAATTGCACCAATTTGCGCAACCCTTTTATACATTCCAAATTGCATCATAGAGGATGTGCCGACCCAAACAAAGGTTGTTTATGCTATTGTTTGGATTCCGGCAGTTATTGCGGTATATTTCAATCTTAAACATGCCATTATTCCAAATATGGATTTCGGATTCATTAAGGCAATTAAGCCATATAATATTTTTTCCCTGCTCCTTTGCTTTTCCGAACTTCTTTGTTTGACAGCATGGGATTATTATTATCCTATTCAGATGGCTATTGCGTCGATACTGTTTGGTGCGCTTTGTATTTGCACGATGATTGCCGCAAAGAAAGGGGTGGCTAAATGGGCAATATAATTTATGTGTTGTTTGTTTCGATCTCCGTTCCAATGCTGCTGATGGCTTTACTTGTGGAAAAGAAAGCACGATTACCGGTTGTTTTTATGTTGATCGGAATCGTAGTTTCAGTTTTTGCCGGTGAAGTCAATGGTGTGCTTTCAAAAGTTCTATCAATGGATCTATATAGCATCACCGTAATCGTTACACCGGTAAGCGAAGAATTGTTGAAAGCGTTACCCCTTTTGTATTATGCTCTGGTTATATCTGACAAACGAGAACGTTTATTCACGGCATCAATGGCAATCGGTATTGGATTTGCTGTGCTTGAAAATGCATATTATTTTGTCAACTACGTTGACTTTAGTATGATTAAGGCAGTTATCCGAGCATTTGGAGCAGGTCTGATGCACGGTATGTGTACCTTGCTTGTTGGCGTTGGTATATCGTTTGTCAAGAAAAAACGCAAACTGTTTGCTGTAGGAACATTTGGTCTTCTCTCGACCGCAATCGTTTATCACGGAGTATATAACATATTGATTCAGTCAAAATTTAGTACTGCTGGAGCTTTGTTGCCGATTGCAACCTATATACCGTTTGTTGTTTGGAGAATTAAGTACAGAAAAATACATTCTATGGAGGGAAAGAAATGAAAAAGGTATTGTATTTTATTCTGCTTGCCGCTGAGTTGTTCGTTGACGTTCTTTTTATGATGGCGTTGGCTAACAGCTCGTTGTACATCCCCATAGCAATAGCTATTGTTGCTACTTTGGCTGCGCTGATCTGGCTGATTATTTTATTTGCCAAAGCTGAAGACAAAAAGGCAAAGCGAAAGTTCATGCTTGGAATTGCTTTGTCTATGCTGATCCCACTAATAGTTTTTGCTATTACGTTTGTTGTTGTAGCCGTCTTGTTTGTTATAGGATTTTCCAATTAAGATCATAAATAAAAAGGAGAATTTATTGTGAAGAAATTATTCTGTATTTTTGCTCTTATTCTTTTGCTTTCCACTTGTCTTACAAGCTGCGAGGTTGAACCTGCACCTAAGATCAAAGAGGGAAGATTCAATTTCTCGGTCACCTACGAGGAGTGGGGAGAGGCTAAGACCGTATCCGGTGTTTTCGTATGTGAATATGCGGGACGTTCCTTCACTCTTGAGGGGGGAGACTTCAGAAGAGAATGGGAGGGTTCCGTCGAGGGTGTTGAGAATTTACACGACACCTTTTATGCCACGGTACGTGTAGGCGAGACCAATGACGGTGGCGAGATCTTATTAAACCTCGGAGTTTTTGCAGCTTACTTCATGGGCGAGCCCGGCTTTGCTGATTCGGTAATTGAGCCCAGCTTGTACATCGTACATTCTTCCGAGGATAATCTTTCCTCTGAATCCTCAGGCACTCCCGAAGAGATAGAAGAGCTTTACGGACTCAAGATCATCGAATATCATTACGATGCACCTGTCGAAAACTCCTTTGGCAAATAATGAGTATAGGCTTTTGTTTAATATCTCAGAACGGAGATTTAAAAATGAAAAAAATATTTGTTGCAATAATTGCTTTGTTGCTGCTCTCGATCGGCTTGACAAGCTGCGGATTTGGTGTGCCGCGTCCCGAAGTTAAGGAAGGAAGATTTAATATTACCGTAACCTACGAATATAACGGGGAAGTCAAGGAGGCTTCCGGTGTGTACGTATGTGAATATGACGGCGTCAATTGGTGGGACATCAACGCAGATCCTTACGCGAATTGGAAGGAAAGCTACGAAGGCGACATACAAGACGGCGGAATCATTCCAATATGCAATACCGATGATGGTGGAAAGATTTTTATTAGCCTTCTTATGTATCCCGAGTATTTTATGGGCGATCCCGAAGGTGCTGATAGGACTCCTATCATACGAGTTGAACTTTGGTATCCCGACGAGCAGATTGATGACGTAGAGCGTATTGCGGAACTTGGAGTAAGGCTTATCAATTACGAATACGACGACCCGATTGAAAACACTTTCAAATAATAATTTGAATTTTAATAAAACCTAAAGGAGAAAATTTTTATGATTAAAAATAGAACAGTGCAATTAATATATCAAACAGTTTATTGCACGTTGGCACTTGTGGGTAGCGTTGCTTGTTTAGGCATTTTTGACGATATTAAATTGTTTAGATGGGATTTTTACGTGTACTTTACTAACCTTAGCAACTTTTTATGCTTTGGCGTTATGTTAGTGGCGTTAATACAAACCATTAAAAGAAAGGAAGATGGTTACGTTACCGCAACTCCGCTTTTAAAGTTTATAGGTATGCTTGGTATCGTTCTTACCTTTTTAGTGTTTAACTTCGTGCTTGCTGGGGCGGCAGACCGTGACCCTAAACTTAACTGGAGAATAGGTAGTATTTGTTTCCACGTTGTTCTTCCGCTTATGTACATAGCAGATTGGTTTTTATTTTATGAAAGGAAAAAGACTACTTGGCGCTATCCTATAGCATCAATAAGTTTTCCACTTGGCTATGCTATATTCCTTTTAATTCACGCCGCTATTTTAGGCTTTGATACTTCTATTTTAACCCCAACAGGTACAACGCTTATTTATCCATACTTCTTTGTAAACCTTGAAACGCAAGGTGTTCCAGGTGTTTTGATGTGGATTGCTATTTTATCCGTTGCATTCGTTGCAATGGGCTTTGGTTTCTATGGGCTTGATAGAATTTCAAAAAAACAAAAAGATAAGGAGTAAAACATGAAAACTCTCGTAACAAAAATGGATAAACTTGGGCTTTTAAAGTTCGTGCTTATATACTATGCTGTAATTTATATTGCGCTTGCTTTAGTTATGCCCGTTACAATCGTTATTTTAGACCCAACTTTATTTTTAAACCCAACTATACTTTGTATTGTAATTGGCATAGCGTTGTTTTTTGGCTTGATTGGGTATTTTACGTTTATCCGTCCTTATTTCGTCTATAAAAAACTACCTAACGTTTTAGCTGAAACTGATGGTGAATTTGTATATTTCCACGGCAAAAAAGAAGCGAAAATTTCGCTTAATGACCTTTCGTACTGTTATATGGACGTAGACGTTCCACATATTTTCCATCCGGGATTTTTGCGTGAATTTATTATTCACAAATTCTCGTCTAACTACGGTACTATTGTTTTAAACGTGCCTAATTACGGAACAATTAAATTAAAGTTCGTTGCTAACGCTGAGGACGTTGCAAAGGAACTTTTAAACTATATTAACGAAAATAGTGATGATTTATAATATTTAATTGAGTTTTGTAAAAAGGAGAAATTTATGAAAAAAGATTTAATTTTTGCACCTATTTTATTAGTTATAGGTGTGTTACTTGGTTTACTTAAAGTAACGGGTATGACTGCGCATATCATTTTATCAGTAGTTGGCGTAGTTGCTTTAGTTGTTTACACCGTTCTTACTGAAAAGAACTGGAAAATTCCAGCGCTTGAAATTGGCATGAGAGTATCTTATGGCTTAGCGTTAATTTCTGGTATCGTACTTAAAATAAAATACTTTGCAATAATTGGCGTTTTCCATAAAATTTTTGCAGGATTATTCTTAGTTGCGCTTATCGTTGCATTCGCTCATAAATTAATTGTTAAAAAAATAAATAAAATTGATAAGTCAGTTAGCAAAGGATAAATATGATTTGGTTTCTATTAACGTTGTCTTGCATTGTTTTGTGGGGCGCTACGGATATTCTTTTAAAAAAATCTTTACACCATTCAGACACACTATCGCAGTATAAAACTTTTATATGGATGGGATTAGTTATGGCTTTGGCGGGTGTTGTTATGGCTTTCTGCTCTACCACCTTGCCAGAATCAATTAAAATGGTTGGCGATAATCTATACCTTATCCCTTTATGCGTGTTTTACGTTATAGCGTTGTTTTTTGGGCTTTTGGGAACAAAACATCTTGAGGCTTCAGTCGTTTCTCCACTTGAAAATATTGACGGGGCAATCGCCGCAATTATCTTATACGTTTTTTTCTTGTTCACAGATAGCACTCATTTAACTGATAAAGTTGGCGTTATGGATATTATCGGTACGGTTGCAATCGTTGTGGGCGTTGTTTTTCTTGGGATTCAAGAACAAAAATTATCTAATCAGGAAATCGACCTTGATAATAACAAAAAGAAACGTCGCCTTGGCGCGTTGGCTCTAATTTTTCCTATCGTATATAATCTTGTAGATGCTGCTTCTATGGTGGCTATGGGTGTTACGGTATCCGGAGAAACGGAAGTTAGCATTCCCGATATAGATTTCTTTTTCTTTGAGTGTGTTGGCTTTGCAGTTGCTACCGTTGTTGTGTGGTTGTATCTACTTATCGTTAAAAAACACGTATATAATCCTTTTAAGAAAACAGAATTGACACGTTGTTGTGCTGGCATTGGTGATACTTTGGGAACGATGGCATTTACCTTTGCCGTAACACTCAATCCGATACTTACAGCACCTATTACGTCATCTTATTGTCTTGTTACAATTATATTGGCTCGTATATTCTTAAAAGAACGCTTGACAAAAAAGCAGTATTTGAGTTTGGCTATCTTGATAATAGGTATTGCATTGCTCGGTATTTCTGAAATTTTTAAAATTTAGTAGGGGTAACCATGGGTAATAAAACTGGTTATAAACAACAGCAAAATCTATCTATTGCTCAAATTTTGGCAGAATTGCCTTCATTTGTCGCAATATTAGTGTCGGCAATTCTTTCAAGGAACTTGCTCGTTTTTATTGATTTATTTGACTCGTTCATGTACCTTATTAGCCTTAGCTTGGTAGTTGTTCTCTCGAAAAAACTGACAAAAGATTTGCGATATGAATATAACTATGGCGTAGGCAAAGTAGAAGCTATTTCTTCATTGCTTTGTGATGGTATAGCATTTTTCGGGTTATTATTTGCGCTTGGGCTTTCAGTTTATGAAATCATATTCCCCGAACAGCCAAGCGATTTTGTAATTGCCGTAGTAGGATTGAAGGTCATAAACGTCGGCTTTGATATTGCTTTTTACGTGAAGCAACGCAATATCACTAAAATTCACAATAGTTCTATTTCTAAAGCAAATTGTGCTGAAGCCCTTTCAGCATTACTATTTGATAGCGTTGCATTAGTTTCTCTTTTTGCAATGTGGTTGCTTCGAGATAATACTGTTGGACAATATATTTCTCCAGTAGTTAGTATTTTTGTTGCGATTTATTTAATGTTTGGATACGTTAAGCGTACTCGACAAGCGCTGATTGAATTGACGGATAAAACGCTTCCTGAAAAAGAGCAAATGAAAATATTAAGTATAAAATACAGATATTCGATAATTACATTATTATTGATATTTGTTTTCGCATTAGGGCTGACAGGCTGCGGAGTAGAGATCGCAGATGAGAACGGTCCGGATAATTTCAATCTGGCAACTATAACTAAAGACAATATAATCAACATGGATCTTGGCGCATCAAGCTACAGCGTTTCTCCATCAAGTGAAGATGAAGATTACATGACTAGCATGACTAAGGTGAAGGGCAAGGAATTCTCAGGAGTTGCTGAGCTGTATACTACTAATTACATTGGTAAGTCAGACGTGACTGTATACCTTGATAACATCTCTGTAGAATCAGGGAACTTCAAGGTCATAGTTCAGCTTGACGATAAGATCGTGCACCAGTTCAACAATCAGGAAATGCTGCAGCAGTGCGAGCTTAAGGATATCAAAGGAACTCTTTCTGTGAAGATCGCAGGAGAAACAGCGAACTTCAAGTGCTGGATGCAGATTTGGTAAAAAAAAGAGCGGTGACCCGCTCTTTTTTAATACACGTAAACCTTCGGCAGTCTCTGTCCGAAAGCGCATACGATTTCGTAGTTGATAGTGCCTGTTGCCTTGGCAATATCTTCAGCAGTAACTTCTTCGCCGTCGATGAAGATCTGACCTTCATCGGGGAAGTAGATACCTGAAAGCATGTTCATGAGCGTGCTCTTGCCCGAACCGCTGGGGCCCAGAATGCTCAGGAACTCGCCTTTTTCGATGGACAGATCCACGTTTTTGAGCACGGGCTGCCACTCATCCCCCATGCGGTAGGATTTGCAGATGCCCGTCATACGGAAAAATTCGTTCTCCATGGTCACTGCCCCATCATGCCCATACGCATGGCAAAGAACCGCGCCAGATCGTTGCTGAGGTAGTAGACGGTCTCCCCATCGGCAAGGCCGGTGAGCACCTCCACGTTGGTGCCGTCGCTCACCCCGAGGGTGATCGGCTGCTGCCGGTAGCTTTCCCCGTCCGCCAGAAGCACATAGGGCTTGTTGTACTCGTCATAACTGATGGCGGTAAGGGGC
>CALAXC010000147.1 GCA_937894775.1 uncultured Clostridia bacterium | reverse complement strand
ATTGACCTTAAATACGGCGAACCGGACAATACAACGGAAGTTAAATGGGGATTAGGCGGTAAAAAACCATATATGCAAGCCAAAACCGGCGAGCTTGAACTTATGGACCCATTGTTGATTGGGCTTGATTCTACTCGTATGTATAATGAAGATTCAAGACTTGCAAATACTCAATACTATACTTTTTAAATTTATTTTTTAAGGAAGCTTATGATGGATAATATATTTTTAACAGAAATTATTGCAACTCGTTTGTCACATGATTTGATCGGAAATATCGGCGCTGTATCAAATGCGGTTGAATTATTAAAAGAAGGTGATGAAAATGATTTGGATGATGTTAATAATATACTGGAATTCAGTTCTTTGGTTTTAGCAAAAAGATTAAAATTTTTCAGACTTTGTTTCGGAATGTCTAATGCAAGCGTTAAAGATTTAGATGAACTTAAAAAGATTGTTAATGAATATCTTGAAACTATCGGCAATCCTAATTATAAGATTGTTTATAAACAGGATATTTCTACACCAAAAATCTATAAATTTGTTATGCCTTCTGTTATGATGATGGCCGATATTCTGATAAAAGGTGGAGAAATTGTCGTAAAACAGACAGATAACTCTCTTAAAATTGAAGTTAGCTCTTCTGAAAAATTAAATATTTCCAATGATTTGGTTCTTGCAAGTGTTGTTAAGAATTGCAATGGTATAAGTATTGATAATTGGATACGAATTTTAGGACAAGGAAATCAAATACGAAACGGAGTATTGTACTATAATACTCTGTTGCTGGATGATAGTTGTTTGAATGGTATGTTTATCGTGGGAAATGATGTTGTAGGAGGTATATTTGCCATCAATACTTCTAAATTTGGAATTGATAAATGTTGCTCGCGATTAAATCATGCGATTCCTATACGACAAAAAAGAAAAAGGCTATGGCAAAATGAACAAAAAATCATTTTTTACAAAGATGAGCTCAATGATGAATTTTCTACGGCGCAGATCGAGGCTAAAAAGATAGACGGGAGCTGGAAATACGAAAGAAATCCAATACTGTCTTTTTTCTGGTACAGAGTCGTAGCAACGCCTATAGCATTTTTCTATACCAAGATAAAATACCGTCATAAAATAGTAGGCAGAGAAAAAATAAAAAGTGAGAAAAAAAGAGGATATTTCGTTTACGGAAATCACACGCAGATATTGGGAGATCCCCTTATTCCCACTTTTGTTTGTATGCCTAAAAAAGCATATATAATCGTTCATCCGAATAATGTATCGATGCCGTATCTTGGCAGAGTTACACCCTATATGGGCGGAATTCCGTTGCCCGACGATATGGCGGCAACGAGAAATTTTTCTTTGGTGCTCGAAAAAAGAATAAAGCAGGGAAAAGCTGTCTTTATTTATCCTGAAGCGCATATCTGGCCATACTATACAAAGATACGTCCTTTCCCCGATACCTCATTTATGTATCCCGTAAAGCTCGACACACCTGTTTTTTGTTTTACAAATACATATCAGAAAAAGGGAAAGAGAGCGCATCCTCAGATAGTGACTTATATTGACGGTCCGTTTTATCCCGACAACTCGCTTCCTCCGAGGGAGCGCAGAAAAAAGCTTCGTGAAGAGGTATATTCTACTATGTGCGAACGGGCGAAAAGCTCGAACGTTGAGTGGATAAAATATCTTCCTGCCGAAGCTCAAGCCGATACGGCGATGAAAGAGGAAGATTTATGATAAATATAATGTTTTGCGGAAACCGAGGAGTTTTTGACGGAGCGCTGACCTGCGCTTTGTCGATAATGAAGCGAAGCCGCCTTACCCAACCTTTAAAGTTTTATATGCTTACTATGGATGTAAGTCATATAAAGCCCGAATACGTGGCGATATCAAAGGAGCAGATAGAATTTTTTGATGAGGTGATAAAAAGCTATTCTCCCGAGAATTCGGTGGAATGTATCGACGTTACCGAGCTTTATAATGAAGAATTTGCGGGATCGCCTAACGAGAGCGCTTACTGTTCACCGTATACTCTTATCCGCTTACTTGCTGACAGAATCGAATCTCTGCCCGATAAGATACTTTATCTTGATATAGATATTATGTTTAACAGAGATATAGATCTGTTATACAGTATTGACGTGAGCGAGGTCGAATATGCGGCGGCGCGTGACCATTACGGCAAATATCTTATAAACCCGAATTATGTAAACGCGGGTGTTATGCTCTGGAACCTTAAAAAAATGCGCGAAACGGGACTTTTGGTGAAGGCGAGGGATATTATAAGAAAAAAGAAGCTCACATTTGCCGATCAAAGCGCAATAATACGTTCGACTACAAAAAAGAAAATGCTTCCGCAAAAGTTCAACGATCAGAAGTTTTTGCATAAGCATACTGTTGTAAGACATTTTTCAAAGCGACTTTTCTGGTTGCCGTATCCACATACCGAAAATATAAAACAATGGCATGTTGAAAGGGTACGTAAGGTCTTTAAGTACCGTTGCTTTGACGATATTCTTGACGAATATACAAGATTAATTGATGAATTCAGGAGAAGATACTCATGTTAGACACAAAAAAGATCCACATTTTTTATGCCTGTGACGATAATTTCGTGAAATTTACGATAGTTTCTTTCTTTTCGATGAAGAAAAACGCATCGAGGGATAAACAGTATCATATTCACGTTCTTCATACAAATATAAAACCCGAAACGCAGGAGAGAATGCTTAAGCTTGCCGATGAATGCTTTACTGTTACTTTCGACAACGTAAGCGATTATCTTAACGATCTCTGCGAAAAATTACCGCTCAGAGATTATTATTCAAACACCACTTATTACAGAATGTTTATTGCCGATATGTATCCCGAGCTTGATAAGGCGATATATATCGATAGTGATACCGTAGTTACGGGTGATATTTCCGAGCTTTACGGATATGATATTACCGAATATGATGTAGCGGCGTGCCACGAGCAGGCTATGGTTCAGGCGGATGTCTACGGAACCTACGTCGAAAAGTGCTTGGGCATCGACAGAAATGCATATTTCAATGCGGGTATTCTTTTGATCAACTGTAAAAAGTTCAGAGAAAAGAAGGTCCTTGAGGATTTTGTTCGTTTGCTTGGAATATATGATTTCAGAGTAACGCAGGACGAGGATTATCTTAATATAATCTGCCGTGACCATGTTTTATGGCTGCCGCAGACCTGGAACACAGAGATGTTCGGTGAGCTTCTTTATCCTATCGAGGAAGCTAACATAGTTCACTATATAATGACGTCAAAGCCTTGGCATTACGAGGATTGCCGTCACGGAGATCTTTTCTGGAGCTATGCCGAGCAGACAGAGGTATATGGCGAGATACGCGAGATACTCGATAATTATACCGATGCCGAAAGGGAAAGAGATCGCATTTCGGGAGAAAAGCTTGCTGAGCTTGCCAGAAATGAAACACTCAGAGAGGATAATTATATGGCGAGAATTTCTGAGGACAGAGCATCTGACCGAGTAAAGATACTTGAAAAGATTGCGCAGTTCGAAAGAGAAGGACGCTTTGACGAGGACGTTGAGGACGATCCTCCCGGACGAGAGATCCAACCTGGAGAGGTCGATTATCTCGGTAAAAAGCTTTCAAGTAAGATACAGTCTAAATTTGCTTATTCTATGGCAAGACGTTATCTTAACAGTATAATAGAGAATAAGCAGTTGATAGTAAAGGATATAATAGGCATTGAGAATTTTGCAAATCTCAACAGCGGGGCAATAGTTACATGTAACCATTTCAATGCGTTTGATAGCTTTGCGATACAGCTTGCTTATGAAAATTCGGGACACAAGAAGAGAAAATTCTATCGAATCATAAGAGAAGGAAATTATACCTCGTTCCCTGGATTTTTCGGTTATCTTATGCGTCACTGTAATACCTTGCCGCTTTCTTCAAATCCGAGTGCGATGAAGGAATTTACAAGAGCGACGGATACGTTATTGAAGGAAGGTAATTTTGTTCTTATATATCCTGAACAGAGTATGTGGTGGAATTACCGTAAGCCGAAGCCTGTAAAGCCGGGTGGATTTTATCTTGCGGCAAAGAATATGCTTCCTGTTCTTCCTTGTTTTATAACTATGAAGGATACTAAGATAATAGGGGATGACGGTTTCCCGGTTCAGGAATACACGATACATGTATCACCTCCGATATATCCTAAGGAAGGCGTAAGAACGAGAGTTAATGCTGAAATGATGGCGGAGGAGAACTTCCGTATATGGAAGGAAATCTACGAAAGAGAGTACGGAATTCCGCTTCGCTATGAAGAAGGCGAGCTCGAGGAAAACTAAAACGGTCAGCTGAGCTGACTTTCAAGCTCGATGATTGTAATATCAAATATTAATGTGAATCACCCGATTTCTTTATGAGGTCGGGTGTTTTTTATAGAGCAAAACGTCGGCTGAGCCGACAGCCCGTCAAACAATCAACGCACAATGTTCGCACAACCCCAGATGAAAAGTTTTTGGTCAAGTTTTTTTCAAAAAACTTGCGGGGTCAAGAG
>CALAXC010000146.1 GCA_937894775.1 uncultured Clostridia bacterium | reverse complement strand
TTTAAGGAGTTCAATATCACCTAAATTTTCACATAGAAAACCATCAAGATATTTGTCTAAATAATTTTCGCAAATAAAAACTATGTTTTGTTTGATTAGTTTGAGAGCTTGCCCCAAAGAAATAAAAGGGAGATAAGCAATTATTTTATTTTTATCATTTTTAATTTGGCGTATTTTTTCGACTGTACGAGTAAATATTTCAGAGCGTTGCATATGTTTGTAAAAAATATTTACGGGAATGTAATATGTGCGTTCCTCTTTACTGTACGGACTCAATATTTCCGGCAAGGATTCTTCTTTAAAGCTTAAAAAGCTGTCTGCAGTATAGAAAAACAGAGAAATACCACCGGTCATATTTTTGGGTGTAAGGATTTTGTCTTGTGAGAATATATTGTTGTTGTTCGTTACGGAAATATCTCTTTGCTTTCTTAAATCAATTAAACCGGCAATACAATCTCTTCGCATTGAATTTAAAACAGAGACAGGAATAAAAACATTATCATCAATGTCTGCTGATATTTCCGAAGCATAAAAAGGCGTGTCACCCAATCTGGAAAGTTGTTTTTTGATTTCATCGACTGAGGTGGGAGTGTTGTTTGCTTTTTGGAGCGTTTGTGGGCCTTTTGTAGCGCACGAATATCCTTGGGTGTCAAATATTTCCAAAATGGGAAACTCGCCCGTATTGCCTGTAAAATGCATAAATACGGGGCATTTTTTGTTTTCTGTTTTTATGTTTACTGCTAAGGATTCTCTTAATTTTGCATCGTCTGTCAAAGTTAATAAAAGTTGTTTGCTGCCAATGCTATTATTTTTTAAATTGCCAACTACTGTTATTTCTACAATATTAGCTTTTAAATTTTTTACGGAATTTACTGTGCCGCCGCAGAAGGTTTGTTGTTCGTTTTCTGCGAAGGTGTAAACTGTTATTCCGTCGCCTGTACTGAGTTCAACGCCTTCGTCCAAAACAGCAGTTAAACAAAATCTTGTGAGATTTTTGGGCAAGTTTTTAGGAGTGGAAAGCTTAATCGGAGCAGCTGTAAGTTTACCGATTGGCAGACCTGTTCTGCCTGCAGAGCGAAATGTTATGTCTTTAAAAGGGAGTTTTCCTTTCAAATATCCTGATGTAAAATCTCCGCGGCCAAACAGAACTTGCATATCGCGCAAATTTTTTGTGATGGAATGATTCTTGCCTGAAAAGGCATTGTCGATCGCTTCTCTGTAGCTGCGAGTAACGACAGCTACATATTCAGGAGATTTTAGTCTGCCCTCAATTTTTAGAGAGTGTACTCCTGCTGTAATAAGCTCTTCTATATAAGGAATTGATGCAAAATCGGCGGGACTTAGTCTGTATGCAGGTGTATTATCATTACCGTTTGCCGATAAGGAATACTTTTTTCTGCAGGGCTGAGCGCATGTGCCTCTGTTGCCGCTTCTGCCTGTAAAAACGCTCGATAAAAGGCATCTGCCGGAATAGGCTATGCACATTGCGCCATGGATAAAGGCTTCAAGTTCAAGCGTTTCGGGGATGTTTGCAGCCATCTTTTTGATCTCTTCAAAAGAAAGCTCACGGGCAAGAATGACTCGCTTGACGCCGTTTTCGTGCCAGAATGCAGCGCTTCTCGCATTCATCGTGCTTCCCTGTGTACTCAAATGGATCTCGATGCCAAGTTTTTTAAGGATCGGAATAACGCCGGGGTCTGTTACGATAACGGCATCGGCATTGGTTTCCTTGATCTCTTTCAGATAGCTTTCAAGCTCTTCGTATTCATCATCGCGGTAAAGCCCGTTGACGGTAATATAGACACGTCTTCCCTTTTCATGTGCGATCGCAACGGCTTCTTTTATCTCATCGATCGTAAAATTTTCCGCAAAAGCACGCAGACCGAATTTTTTACCGGCAAGATAAACCGCATCTGCACCGAAATCGATCGCCGCTTTGAAGCATTCGAGGTTTCCCGCAGGTGCAAGAAGTTCCGGTTTAAGGCTCATTTGTTTGCTGTTCATTATCAAATTCCTTCCAAAGCGCCTCGTATTTTTCAACATTTTCGAGGTGCTCTTCATATGTCTTGGCAAAGACGAGCGAACCGCTCTTGGGCTCTGCGAGGCAGAAATAGAGGTATTCGTCTTCGATATAAGCTTCGTCTGCATAGAGTGCAGCTTCGAGTGCAGAGCGGCTCGGCTGGCAGATCGGCCCCAACGGCAGACCGCTGTTTAAGTGCGTATTATAGCCTGTGGGAGTATCGAGTTCTTCCTGACTCAGGCTGAGCTTGTTCGTTCCGAGGTAATACTGAACAGTCGCATCGGACTGCAGGCGCATATCGATCGCAAGTCTGTTATGGAATACAGAGGAAACTTTTGCGAAATCAGCCGTCCTCGCCTCTTTTTCGATAACGGAGGCAAGCGTAACAACTTCATCGATCGAAAGACCCAGTTCTTCCGTTCTTGCGACAAAATCTGCATGATAGATTTCGTTGAAGCGCGCAAGAAGCCTGTTGATGATTGTTTCTTCCGAAGAATCCGTATAGAATTCATAGGTATCGCAGAAAAGATAGCCTTCAAGGACATATCTGCGCTTTTCCTCCGCTGCGGCGTTAATCTCTATCGCATCTTTGACGAACTGATAGCTCTCAAAGCCTTCTCCGCTTTTTGCGAGTTTTAAGAATCCTTCCGTTTCGCCATCAAAGAAACCGTTCTTTGCAAAGATCTCTGCGATCTCTTCGACATTTGAACCTTCTGCGATAGTCAGCATCATCGTCGTTCGTTTGTTATTGCCGCGTTTTAATTCCTCGATGATATCGTCATAGCTCATCGAAGGAGAAAAGCTGTGCTTGCCCGACTGCAGCTTGGAAGACATGTCCATAAAATCGACGTAGAGTTTGAACAGCATCGAATTACGGATAAGACCTTCTTCCTCAAGCTGTTTGGAGATCGAAGATAAGGAGCTTCCCCTTGCGATTGTGATCTCAACCATCTCTGTATTTTCCGGGTCAACCGGCGAAAAATAATGCTGATAGGCATATTTGATGCCCGCAGAAACGGCAAAATAGACGATCACGAGCGAAAGGACGATCGCTAAAAAAGGCTTTGTGATGCGCCATAAAAGGATATACCACGGCGAACGCTCAAAGGTCTTTCGCTGTCTGCTCTTTTCCTGTTTTTTTCTTGGTTTTTCCTGCATGGTTTAATCTTTCATAAAATCGGTATCGATATCGCAGGCATCACCGATGATCTTATAAACATCGGAGATCAATGTATTGAACTTGTACTCTGCGATAAAGAATTCGTTGACCTTCGGATTGAAAACGAGGACGTCGTTCAGCTTTTTGATCTTGTCCATCAACTCTGCAGAAGGCTGCTGACCGCTCATATACTGCGTCTGTGCTTCAAACTGCAGTTTTTTATACTGTTTCAGAAGGTCTTTTGTGTTTGTTTATATCTTATCACCATTTGCGAATATCGTGCTACCGACATTGATTTCTATGCTCTTGGTTGAGGGCGTAAGAAACCAATCAATACAGTTTTTGTATCTGTCGGTTAAGCAAAGGATTCGCTGATTTGTAGATCCAAGGATTTTGCGTTTGGTTTCCAGCTTGGCTTCTTCAAACGCTCCGTCAAGCACCATATCGCATCCTTCAAGTTGTTTTTCTACCTGCTCATACAGGTGTCCTGTAAATGAGATAACCCCGAGTCCGAGTGCTTGAATTGCTTTTGTCAGTTCGGGAAGGTTCTGTTGCAAGGTAGGTTCGCCGCCTGAATAGGTGACTCCTTCGATTCCGTGCTTTTCCTTCGCATCCTTGATTACCGTGATAAGCTCATCAAGTGTCATCAGATTTTGCACTATGAATGCTTGGTAGTCGGGATTGCAACATCCTTTGCAATGGATGTCGCAACCCTGAAACCATATCGTGAGTCTTTTGTAGGGGCCTTCTGTTTCCGTGCAACAGTTGATAGCTGCCACGTTGAACTTAATCATTTTCAAAGCTGAACTCGAGTCCGTTCTTCGTGGTCTTAACAAGTATCTTTGAACCCTTGAGAGAGGAAAGGTCTTGCTTGTTCTCGAACATGAACATCGCAAGCTCGTCGAGGAGCTTATCGTTGATTGCATTCAAGATATCACGACCGCCCTTGCTACTGTCAGCGCCACCGAGAATGTAATCGATAAAGCGAAGCTCATCTTCGAATTCAAGATCAATTCTGTATTTCTCTGCAATTGCTCTTTGAACAGGACGGAGCTTGGACTTTGCAATCTTAATGCTGAATTCTTTATCCTTGATAAAGTTAAACGGCACGATGTTGCTGTAACCAATACGACCGAGAATTTCGGGGCGTTTGATCTCATTATCAAAATAATTCTTTACAATTTTGATGAATTCCTGCGCGATTTCTTCATTAGAGCCACTCGAAGACACCTCGGAAGCGCCAAGGTTGGAAGTGAAGATGATTACGCTCTCGCTGAAGTAAACCGTTTCGCCCTTGCTATCGGTAAGTCTGCCATCTTCAAGTATCTGAAGGAAGATGTCAAGGATACGAGGATTCGGCTTTGCAGCCTTCT
>CALAXC010000145.1 GCA_937894775.1 uncultured Clostridia bacterium | reverse complement strand
ATTTTGCGTTATACTTCTTCGGGATAGAGAGATTTATAAAGAGAATAGATTTTTTGTAAGCGTTTGTGCGAGCTTTTTGGCAATTGCTTTAGCCATAATAGGAGGAACCGCATTTCCAACTTGCTTGTATTGAGCTCCCAAGCTACCACAGAACTGCCATTCGTCCGGGAAACTCTGACAACGAGCGTTTTCACGCACCGTAAACGGTCTTGCCTCCAAAGGATGGCATCTATCAGTTTGTTTCTGACTTGGGGAGGTTAGTACTGTCAAAGAAGGCTCATCAAGACTTAACCTTCTTAAAATTCCGGTTCTTCCGCCTTCCATGTACCAGCAACTCTTCATATATTGCTTTGCAATATCTTCGGGAATATCTCGCCAGTAGCCGCCGGGAGGAACCATTTCAAAAATCTTACGCTTATACTCGGAGTAAGGCGTTCCCTCGCTTTTCGGACAATCAAGCAGGACATCTCTCAAAACTGGTTTGTACTTGTGAGGTGCAGGAAATTCAAACGACACTTTGCCAACCAAGTCATTTCTTATGCCGATTGTTATTAAACGTTCACGCTTTTGGGCAACTCCATAGTCCCATGCATTCATTACTTGCTTTTGGATAGTGTATCCGGTGCTTTCAAAAATGTCCGTGATGGTCGTATATGTTCTGCCTTGATCATGTGTAAGTAGACCTCGCACGTTTTCGAACAAGAACATTTTAGGTTGGAGCTGTTCCAAAAATTTTGCATAATGGTAAAACAATGTGCCGCGAGCATCTTCCAATCCCAAGCGTTTTCCTGCATAAGAGAAACTCTGGCACGGAGCTCCTCCGGAAAGCAGATCCAATTCTCCTTTGGAAATTTCGAAATAATCACACAAATCTAAACAAGAAATATTTGCAATATCATCATTTATGACTCGCCAGTTAGGACGATTACAGCGTAATGTGTCAGCGGCATCCTTATCGAACTCGACAAGTCCAACCGTGTCAAAACCAGCTTTTTCAATACCAAGAGCCAAACCGCCAGCGCCAGCAAACAACTCTATAGTCGTAGGCTCTTTTTTTACGATATCATCCTTGGTATCTTGTACTATCTCAATAATGTCCCCAATATTACAATCAAGAACGGCACATATTTTTTCAATACTGTCAAAAGATATTGTTTCATTTTTGCCCATACGAGCCATCACGTTAAAACTGATTCCTGCCGCTTCTTTTAATTCAGTTTTATTCATGTTTTTATCGATCAGTAACTTCCACAAATTATTGTAACAAACAGCCACAACATATCCTCCATGTAAAAAATCTGAAATTACACAAGATTGGGTTGTCTGTATTATACCATATTTCTATCAAAAAATCAACAGTTCTCACGATTTCGTTAGAAAATCTTTTTCACAATCGCGAAGAACGGCAGGAACTTTTAGCTTAATAGTAAAACGAAATGTCGCATTTGTAAAACGAAGTGCAACAATTGTAAGCGAAACGCAAGTTTGTAAATTCAAATGCACGGTTTGTAAACGAAATGCAAGTTTTGTAAGCAAAATGCAACATTTGTAAACGAAACGCAAGGGGTAAAACGGCGGTCAAGATATCAAATGGGCGCACCGAAAAAGAGGTAGGTTGAAATTTCAAATTTTTGAAATCCAAAACGCTACCCCGAATGCACCACAATATGAGGGTATCCACCGTTAAATTTATTCGTTATCTCTTAAACAGTTTCGGTGTCATCACGACACAGCTCGGATCAATTTGAGAGTATCCAAGCTTTTCGAGGGCTTCCTTGCCGTAGTAGAAGATAAAAGCCTCGTAAGGCGTTTTGTTGCCGAGCTTGGCTCTGCGGTAGGAATTGATGTGGTTCATCATATGGTCAATGTCTGTTTGTGTGAGTCTGTCAAAAGACGTTCCTTTCGGCAGGATCCTGCGCACAAGCTCATGGTTCACCTCAATAGAGCCTTTTTGGTACGGCGAGGACGGATCGCAGTAAAAGACGTTCGTTCTGCGGATACCTCCCGGCTCAAACTCAATCATTCTCGGATTGGAAAACTCCGAGCCTCTGTCGGTGAGAATAAGCGGAAACAGCTTCTCAAAAAGTTCTCTGCCAAGCTTGCGGTACAGATAGTCGAACACGTCAATGACCGATTGAGAGGTGTTGGCATCTCTTAAAAATGCCATCATAAAGCTCGTTTCGGGAAAGTGGATCGTAAGCAACACCTTGCCGCCCACTGTGCCTATGACGGAATCCATTTGCACCGTATGTGCATTTGGATGCTTTAATAGGAACTGTTGGTAGTCTACATAGTTTCTGCCGACGTAACAGCCTCGGTCAACCTTAAACTCTTGCTCCTTTTTGCGCGGACGGTATCGAACCTTACGAGGAAGGTCAATGTTTCTTGCATCAAAGAAGCCGTGATCGATGTAATTGTAGAGCGTCTTTTCACTGCACATAAGCGTATCAGCGTAACTCGCGTAGATCTGGTGAATGGACTGTCCCTGTAGGATCAGCGGTGTTACAAAGGCATTCAGACGGTTGAGTTCTTGTTCGTTGATCATAATTCCTTTTCGGGATTCTGAGATATGTGCCTGTGCCTTTGCGTGGGCTTTGGCTGCGTAATAGACCGTTTTCTCAAGGGTACATCTGTTACGTTCTGGGCATGAATTACATACGTATGGCGGTTTGAATCTCGTAACGCAGATCTGCTCTTCAAAATCGGGGCAATTGTCGTTACAGCTATTGCACATCTTGCAATATTTCAGTGATTGACGTGTACAGCTCCCACTGCACACGTGGACTTTGGTGCAACCATCCCGATGCACACAAGCGTTGTAACCATTCGCTCCATAGCCGGAGCGTTCAATAAGAGAATGTTTTCTGACTTCTCTGGAAATGGTAGAACGGTCTTTTCCAAGAACCTTGGCGATCTCGCCAAAAGATTTTCCGCCCGAAAGACAGTTTTCCACTTCCATTCTTTCTTCGTATGTGATATAATTAGACATGGTATCAAGCTCCTTTAGACTTTGGGTGGATACCCTGCAGCACATAAGAGGGATATTGCTTTGTGGTGAAACGATATCCTTCGCTGCAGTATTAATTATATCATAAAACGAAGTAGCAGAAAACTTCTGAAATGTCAAGGGTAAAATGAACGGCTTCGCCGCCCTTGACATCCCAGCAGTTTTCTGCTTTCCTGTTAATAAGGGGAGAAAGCCAAATTGACTTTCTCCCCGAAAGATAAATTAATTATATAACCAGTTGTAAAGTGAATTGCTACGGTAGCAGTAAGAGGCTATTTCAAGATTCTTTGTTATGCTTTCTGTTCGGCACCCGTGCGTTTTACTTTGCAATTGAGTGGGACGTCGATGCCGCAGGTTCGAATCCTGTCACTCCGACCAGAAAATCCCTATGGAGCTCAACGCCCCATAGGGATTTTTCGATTGAATGCTACAAGGTAGCAAAGAAAACGCCTGATGGAATAGATTACGAAATTACCATAGACGGGAAAAACGGATATGCAACTGTTGCTATGACCAAGTATTACGATGGAACAGAAGAACCTACATTGCCGATCAACCTTGGTACACACTCAATTTATTTTTACGCTGAATAACATTCTGCCCTCGTTCCGAAATGGAGCGAGGGCATAACTTTTATTTTATCACCAGAGAAGCGTTTTCACAATCAATCTTCAAGGTTGTTTCGGGCTCAATATCACCGCCGATGATCTCACGTGCAAGCAGTGTTTCAATCTTGGATTGGATGAAACGCTTGAGCGGTCTTGCACCGTAGGTCGGATCGTAAGCGGAATCGATGATATGTTCCTTTGCTGCGTCGGTGATCTCAACCGTCAATTGCTTATCCTTCAAGCGCTTGTTGAGGTCTGCAATCAGAAGATCTACGATGCCGTTGATGTTTTCCTTGGTGAGTGGCTTGTAGAACACAATTTCGTCAAGTCTGTTCAAGAACTCAGGGCGGAAGCTGCGTTTCAGCATTTCGGATACCGTCTGTCTTGCTTCCTCGTTGATCTCGCCGTTTGCATTGATTCCATCAAGAATTGCACCGGAACCAAGATTCGAGGTCAGGATAATGACCGTATTCTTGAAGTCAACCGTTCTGCCTTGGCTGTCGGTGATACGTCCGTCGTCCAAAACCTGCAACAGTACGTTGAATACGTCGGGGTGAGCCTTTTCTACCTCATCAAAGAGGATAACGGCATAGGGCTTTCTGCGAACTGCCTCGGTAAGCTGTCCGCCTTCATCGTAGCCCACGTATCCGGGAGGCGCTCCGATGAGTCTGGATACCGAGTATTTCTCCATATACTCACTCATATCAATACGGACCATACTCTTTTCATCGTCAAACAGTGCTTCGGCAAGAGCTTTCGCAAGCTCAGTCTTACCGACACCTGTAGGACCTAAGAAGAGGAACGAGCCAATAGGACGGCGCGGATCCTTGATTCCTGCACGGGAACGAAGAATGGCTTCGCTGACCTTGAGGACAGCTTCATCCTGACCGATGACTCGCTTGTGAAGGATGTCCTCAAGACCCAAAAGCTTTTCACGCTCGCTCTCCATGATCTTGGATACGGGAATACCTGTCCATCTCGCGACGATCTTGCAGATCTCCTCCTCACTGACGTTATCACGAAGGAGGGAAGTGCTCTTGGTCGCTTCTGCGGCTCTCGCCTCTTCCTCCTCAAGCTGCTTCTTCAAAGAGGGAAGCTTGCCGTACTGAAGCTCTGCGGCTTTGCCGAGATCGTAGTTGTTCTGAGCGCATTCGATCTCAGCATTGGTTTGCTCGATCTCCTCACGGAGCTTTTGCAGTCTCTCGATCGACTGCTTTTCCATATCCCACTTGGATTTCATTTCGTTAAAGGTTGCGCGCATATCGGCAAGCTCGGCTTGAATTTCCTTGAGGTGTTCTGCCGAGAGCTTGTCCTTTTCCTTTTTCAGGGCGGCTTCCTCGATTTCGTGCTGCATGATCTTACGGGCAACCTCGTCCATCTCGGAGGGCATCGAATTCATTTCGGTCTTGATCAGAGCGCACGCCTCGTCCACAAGGTCAATTGCCTTGTCGGGAAGAAAACGGTCGGAGATATAACGGTCGGAAAGGGTGGCGGCGGCAATGAGCGCTCCGTCGTGGATCTTGACACCGTGGAATACCTCGTAGCGTTCCTTGAGTCCTCTCAAAATCGAGATCGTGT
>CALAXC010000144.1 GCA_937894775.1 uncultured Clostridia bacterium | reverse complement strand
ATCAATGCGAAGCATTGTATATCATCAATTCCGTAAGGAATTGCATATCATCAAAACGAAGTTTTGTATATCATCAAGCCGACAGAAATACACACCTGAAGGTGTGATGAGATACAAAGGCGGTGGCCGCCTTTGATGATATACACCTGCGGTGATGATATACCAAACCTGTCGGCTTGGATAAAAAAATAGCGAAGCAATCGCTTCGCTATTTTTTTGCGAAAGAGCAGTATAACGGTGCGTAAATGTAGGTAAAAAAAGCGAAAAGGTGCGCTAATTTCGGTGAAATAATTTCTTTATTCTTTCAAAAAGAGGATTCTTCTT
Organism: uncultured Clostridia bacterium; assembly: GCA_937894775.1. GTDB lineage: Bacteria > Bacillota > Clostridia > Oscillospirales > CAG-272 > HGM12713. The sequence continues at coordinate 5,262 of CALAXC010000144.1, read as the reverse complement.
TCCGTGAACACCGCTTTTAGGAAAAGGTTCATCCAACACCCAAGGTAAATCAATACCATAAATAGTGACAGTAAAATATTTATCTGTCTTTTGCTCGTTTGGAACATACCCATTGTCAATCACAATATTGAGAAAAAGACCTCCATCAAACATATCAATTTCGTACTTATCAGATTCTAATATTTTTCCGATTACGGTGTAAGAAACAAAATGATAGTCAATATGATCCTCAACAGCACAAGAACCGGTTTCATCGGGGCTTTCGATCAACAAGCCTAATTCGGCAAGGAATTCCTTTAGTTTAGGAAATTTCTCTGCGATTTGAGCATAAAGATTTCGATCTTCGTCACAATCGCAAAGCCCGTGCTCTTGGGAATATTTGAAGGTCTCCTCTACATCTACATCCAAAACATATCCGTGCTTACGTATAATCATTTTGTGTTCTCCTTTGCGGTGTTGATGGATGCAATCAAGATGCGGCGGATTGTACCGCATTGATTATAAAGATCCACCGCCATTTCTCTATTCAGAATATTGGATTTAACAAACAATTCCAGCCAGTATTCAGTCTCGTAACACTCTTTTAAGGCAATTTGTAACTTGGCAATAAAATCCGGTTTACCATGAGCATAGTTTGCTTCGTGGATATTGGCGCCGATGGAGGTTGCGGAACGCTCTAATTGATTGACGAGAGAATAATGCCCTTTGATCGTTTCGCAGAGTTTGATTATCTTAATGGCAAAATCCATAGATAAGTCGACAAGTTTATTTTCTTTCATAATCCTCACCTCTAAAAACATTATAGCATATTTAATGAAATATTGCTACGCAATATGAAATAATCCTTTGGATTATGAAATATTTTGCCTTAGCGGCAAAATGTGAAATAAAATAAATCCCTCATACGCCGCAGCGTATTTCATAGCGTCAGCTATTTCATAACGCGAAGCGTTATTTCACAAATCCCGCAAGGGATTTATTTCATTGAAAAGAACCCACACTTGTCGTAGACAAATGTGGGTTCTTTTCTGGCCCGCCCTACAGGATTCGAACCTGCGACCCTCAGAATCGGAATCTGATACTCTATCCAACTGAGCTAAGGGCGGTTATGCTTTCCGATATATTTATAAAGAATCCAAAATACACCGGAAATCAGCAATAAAATGATGATAAGCAGAAGCGCGAATATGCCTGTTAAATAACTCGGAGAAACAAATTCGCAAATTGTGTCCACAGCAATTGCGGAAACAATAACGGGAATATAGCAAAAAGAAAGATCTAGCAAAACGAATCGAAGAATATCATTTCCACGATTGTGAGACAGGCTATAAACAGATGTCCAAAAGGGCACTGTGTAAAGGCATCCAATCGTTAGAAAAGCCAATAGCAATGCAAGGAAAGAATCAGCATTCGTACCAAATTCAAAAAGCGGATATAACAGCGGCAACGACGCACAATATGATGTTTTTACAAACAAGGCTCTGGATGAGTATAGCTTCTCCATATATTACACGTTGTTACGAATCTGGGCACGTTTGATCTTGCCACTGGTTGTTTTGGGCAATTCAGAAACAAACTCAACAATTCTTGGATATTTATAAGGTGCAGTGGTCTTCTTAACGTGATTTTGAATTTCTTTAATCAGAGCATCGGAGGGCTCGTAGGTTTTGGTCAAAACGATAGTAGCCTTTACAACCTGGCCTCGAACCGGATCCGGAGCGGCAGTAACTGCGCATTCCAATACTGCGGGGTGTGTCATCAATGCACTTTCGACTTCAAAAGGCCCGATGCGATAGCCGGAGCACTTGATTACATCGTCGCTTCGACCCTCAAACCAATAATATCCCTCGGAATCTCTCCAAGCAGTATCTCCGGTATCGTAAAAGTCATTGCGAAAGGCTTTTTCCATAGCGACACCGTCACGGTGATACTCTTTAAACAGCCCGTATGGACGATGTTTGGAAAGGTTGCGTACAACAATACGACCCACAACACCATCCTCACATGGATTCCCATCCTCATCTACAATTTCGATATCAAAATCTGCAGAAGGCTTCCCGGTAGAACCGGGTTTGATGGGAAAACCATCGTAATTTGCCATTAATACAGGTGTTTCGGTTTGTCCAAAACCCTCTGTAAGTGTTAGCCCGGTCAATTCCTTCCACTTATAGAACACTTCGGGATTTAATGGCTCGCCGGCAATGCAACATTTGTGGATGGACGACAAATCATAGCCAGCGATATCCTCTTTGATCAAGAAACGATAAATCGTGGGCGGAGCGCAGAATGTAGTGACCTTTATTTCTTGCAAAAGCTCCATGGTATTTTTGGCGTTGAATTTTTCATTGTCATATGCGACAATTGTGGCACCGCAAATCCATTGCCCGTAAATTTTCCCCCACGCAAACTTTGCCCAACCTGAATCTGACATTGTAAGATGTAGCTTGTTTTCTTCAACATGTTGCCAATAATGAGCAGTTAAAATATGCCCCAAGGGATATGTATAATCATGTAGAATCATTTTTGGCATACCGGTCGTGCCGGACGAGAAATACAAAAGCATAGGATCATCTGTATGATTCGCAATACGCTGCAGACTATCGGAGTAACCCAAAACATCGTTTCGGAAATCCAAACAACCGTCCGGAACATTATCGCCTACAACAGCAACATGCTTTAAGGTAGGACAAGATCTTTTTGCCGAGGAAATATACGAGAGTAATTCTGCATCATCAACCGTGACGATCATACGACAATCGGATGCATTGACTCTATATGTAATATCTTTTTCCGTTAACTGATATGTAGCAGGAATGCAGACTGCACCAATCTTGTGTAACGCAAGAAAGCAAACCCATACCTCGGGCCTTTGCTTTAGCATGAGTAAAACACGATCACCCTTGCTTATCCCAAGAGAAAGAAGAAAATTTGCAACACGGTTGGACATTCTTTTCATGTCGGCAAAGGTGTACATTTTTCGTACACCAAAGTCGTTGCAATACAGCAATGCATTCTTCTCGGGCTCCGAATCAGCCCATGCATCAACCACATCGTATGCAAAATTAAAGCCGTCAGGGCATGTAACTTTGTAATTCGCCTTGAAATCCTCATACGAATCGAATTGAATTCTCGGCAGAAACTTCTCTAACATTAATAATTCCCTCAGGATCTGATATTAGTCTATGCGAATGGTTTTGATTTTTTGCTCGTCGAGCGGACGATCGCTATAGTCGGTACGAACATTTGCGATGGCATCAACCACTTCGATGCCCTCAACGACCTTGCCGAATGCGGCGTACTGGCCGTCCAGGTATCTACCGTCGTCGTGCATTATAAAGAACTGGCTACCTGCAGAATTGGGATTCTGAGATCTGGCCATGGAAATGACGCCGCGAGTATGGGAAAGAGAATTCTCAACGCCGTTCATGGCAAATTCGCCTTTTATGGAGTAGCCGGGTCCGCCCATGCCAGTGCCGGTGGGATCGCCGCCTTGAATCATAAAGCCGCTGATCACACGATGAAAAATCAGACCGTCATAGAAATTCTTGGACGCTAGATCTACAAAATTTTCAACGGTAATGGGTGCGATTTCAGGATATAGCTCCAAACGGATTGTTCCACCGTTATTCATTTCAATTGTAGCAAAAATCTTTTTTTCCATATACTTCTCATTCTCCCTCGGGAATACCCTGCAATACTCTTACTGTTTTCATGACAATATCTTCGTATGGCTTATTATTGCTATTGGTCGGAACGGACGCAATATAATCAACAACGTCCATACCGGAAATGACTGTGCCGAAGGCGGCATAATCGCCGTCTAAGTGGGGACTATCCGCATGACAAATAAAGAACTGACTGGACGCAGAGTCGTTTGGAACACTCTTGCGTGCCATGGAAATGACACCACGTTTGTGAGAAAGATTGTTCTCAAATCCGTTGGAAGCAAACTCACCAAAAATTGTTTCCTTGCTACCACCCAAACCGGTTCCCAAGGGATCACCTCCCTGGATCATAAAATTGTTGATGACACGATGAAAGATCAAGCCGTCGTAGAAGCCGTCATTTGCCAAATTCAAAAAATTGGCAACGGTAATAGGCGCAACATCCGGATACAACTCCAAAACAATTTTGCCGCCATCCATCATCTCTATCTCGGCATATGCACACTCTTTCTTGAATTCGCCATATGAGGTTTCCAAGTAAGATGTTGCATTTCCATTTCCCGCAGATGGTACTTCACTGGAAGATGTGCCATCACTCGCCAACTGAACAATCGCAACGACGCACATAGCAAACATTAAAACAATTACGATGCAAGCGATAATTACGGATGCAGGTATTTTTTTCTGTGCAGTCTTTGCTTTCGATCGTTTTTTTGAATTGTTTGCCATAATGCACCTCTTCAATAGAATAACCTTTTCTATTATATCATAAAAATGGGTTTTGTCAAGCAGAAAATAATTGTTTACATGGATTTATATCAAGTCATCTTTTCCTGCTTCACTTTGTGATCAATAATATGGCGCGAAGCAAGCTCTCTGTGAACATCATCGACAGTAATTCCCATTTGTACCATCAAAACCATTGCATGATAAGCAAGATCCGCCAATTCATAAATCGTCTCTTTTTTATCATTTGCTTTTCCTGCAATAATTACCTCAGTGCATTCCTCTCCAACCTTCTTGAGGATTTTATCGATTCCCTTATCAAAAAGATATGTTGTATACGAGCCCTCTGGACGCTCTGTTTGACGCCCTACCAGAAGGTCGTACAGGCCCTGCAATGAAAATTCGTTCAGGGTGTTGCTCTGATACAGCTCGTTGGTAAAACAGGAATCCGAGCCGGTATGGCATGCCGGGCCATCTTTTTCTACAACGACAACCAATGCGTCCTTATCGCAATCTGCAGTAATTGAAACGATGTGCTGATAATTACCGCTGGTCTCCCCTTTTAGCCAGAGCTCCTGCCTTGATCTGCTCCAAAAGCAAGTCAACCCTTTTTCTATTGAAATAGCAAGACTATCTTTGTTCATATAGGCAACAGTTAAAACCTTTTTGTTTACGGTAAATTTAATGGAAAAACCTGCAAAATCAAAACCATATTCCCTGTTTTCATCATCAAGGACCGTATAGAAACCGCCCCGTCCGCGAATGATTGTTCCTTCGTTCACTGATTGATCTCCTCTGCACCTTGTGGAACTGTATTTTCGATCGTAGCAGGATCCGGTGTTTCATTCAGCATATAAACCGCCAGAATCAC
>CALAXC010000143.1 GCA_937894775.1 uncultured Clostridia bacterium | reverse complement strand
GGCACAAAAAACCCAGAAGCCTTGTGGCATCTGGGATTTTGGGGGTGGCATCCAAATTGGATGCATAACATGTGTTATCTTGACAAAATAGATGCCACCACGGGAAAGTCAATAAAATCAAGGGGTTTTCAACTTTTGAAGCGGTTTCATGTGCATCCAAAATAGATGACAATGGGTTTATGTCAGCTCTCGTTCGTTTGCTGATGGCATTTCGGGATACGCATCATCTAAATTGTCCGAATACCAATAGGCAACCGAGGAGATATCGTCCTGCAAGGGAAGATATCTACCTTCGCTCCTCCAACCGAGTGCTTGTATGGTTACACGCAGATCCTCTTTAAAGTAGATCGGGTCTGTGATATGCCAGCGGTACATATCAAAATATCTTTGCGAACGGTAGATATTGTCGGTGTATCCAACCTTACTAAGTCCGCTGTATGGCGAGGAAAACTCGGTATATTTACCGTTTACGTCAAAGTTGTACGCACCGCAAAAGTAATCCTCTGTGCCCGTTCCGCAAATGGAGGGAAAATCGGTGTCGCCGTCTATATAAAACTTTATCTCGCCTTCTCCCCACCATCCGTTAGATTTCACTCCCCAATGCAGATAAGTTCCAACATAAAGACCGTTTCCTTTGATGTCGTCAAGTATCGTATATACCTCTTTGTAAGGCAAGGGATTGACACGTCTGAATTGCGCGTGAAAATACAGACTGTCTGGAGATATCGTTTTCTCTTCACAGTCGATCTGATAGTAAATGTTTGCGTTTGTTGTTCCCGTGTTCTCAATTTCTACTCGGAAGCCTTTAAAATACGGCATCTCAAAATAGCAATTCATCCCTTTGCGAGGATTGTAGCACATTGCAAGACTATTGATCTGACGGTATTCGTTGTAATCCGCGTTCGCGAAAAAGTCAGAAAGCGGAACATCGACTGATGGTGTTTTTTGACCATCAAAATAAATACGCAATAGCAACTGTCTACCGTATTTTGCACTATCGGTAATCCAAAAATGCTTAATGGCGCCTTCTCCCTTGATATCGGCAAGTATTGCGGTTTCTCCTGCGTTTAACACGATATATGGATTTACCTTCCAGCCTTGTCCAAGCTCACGCGCCGCATTTTTTGCGCTGCCTTCTTCAAGCGTTGCCTTCCCGCCCTCGCCCTTCTTTCCTGTTGGATTTTCGGGGCAAACCGAAAAAGTGCGAATGTCCTTTTTTAGTGTAAGATTATTTAACATTTATTGCACCTCCGCAATATTTATGTTGAAATTATAACAAGTTTATGGTAAAATGTAAATGATGAATATTGTATATAATTTAACATTTATTGACAGAGGGTTAATATGAACTTGTCATTGATCAATCCTTATATTCGTTTAGCAATGGAATCGAGAATTCCTGCGGGACATAATATTGCGCGGCGTGTGATATACGATTACGAGCTTATATACCTTGAAAAAGGGCTTTTTAACTTCGTTTACGATGATATTACATACCTTTGTAAAGCCGGGGATATCATTTTTATCCGTCCCGGAATACCGCACAGCTTTATTATTGACCTTGGAGAAATATCTCAGCCACACATTCATTTTGATATTACACATCGTCCTCAAAGTGAGATCATTCCTATATCATTTAAGGATCTTGAAAAAATGTCAGAGGAGGAGAGAGGATGGATACACGAGGATTTCTTTTCATCATTTCATCAATCCCCTCTGATTCATATTCAAAACAAGTCGGATTTTTTGGAGATTTTTTATCATATTGTTTCAGACAATTCTGACGCTTTAACAAAAAAATCATTGATCATCAAGCTGATTGCCGCCATAATAAATGAAAATTTTTCGGAATTGATTCAAGACAACAATCACGTAAATGTAGTAAAGCAGATCAAGGATTATATAGATGCAGGAAACGGTATGGGAATGACGCTTGACGATTTTGCCAAGACATTCTTTTATGATAAATTTTATTTAGAAAGAAAATTCAAGGAATCCTTTGGAGTAAATCTTATTGAATACAGAAACAAAAAAAGAATGGAGCTTGCAAAGCATCTCTTGAAGCTACATTCTGTATCCGAGGTTTCAGAATTGGTAGGATATCAGTCTATATATGCATTTAGCAGAGCGTATAAAAGTTTTTTTGGCTATGCGCCGAGTAAAAAGAGAGGGTAAGCACATATTGTTGAAGTTCAAATCCCATCTCCGCACGCGGAGTAAAAAAGAAAAACTCAGCCATCCCTTATGGGATAACTGAGCTTTATGCCATAAACGAGCGAAAAGGTGTATAAATGTAGGTAAGAACAGTAAAAAGGTGTGTGATTTTGTTCTATTAACTACTCGACAAATTGGAATTTGTTAAATTCGAACTTATATTTCCTTTTGGAAAGTATACCCCACTCTTTCTTTACCATCTGCGGTAGTACAAGATCCAATTTCTGTTACTGTATAACCTGCTGATAAATAAAGTGCTCGTGCAATGATGTTATCTTCCGTTGTATGAATACCTATTCTTTTATATCCTTTTTCTCTTGCAATATTTTCTGCCGCAGACAAAACATATTTTCCGATACCTTTATGTTGGTACATTGGTTTTACTTGGAGCATACCTATCCATAATCCGCCGTCTTCCATATCTATTCTAAACCAAGCAACAGGTGTTTCTGCATTAACAACATAGTAAGTGCTATCTTTACACGACATCAGTTCTTTCCAAACATCGACATTCCTTTGAACACCATGTAGCCTGTCTATATTTTCATTATATGTTTCGTTGATAAAGACAATATCATCCTCAGATGCAACAGAATACATAAGGTTATCCATTTTAGACCCCCGTAAATTCTTATTTTCCTAACTGTTCGACCTATTGGAATTTGTTCAATTATTATCAGCAATCCATTTC
>CALAXC010000142.1 GCA_937894775.1 uncultured Clostridia bacterium | reverse complement strand
GCCCCTCTTGACCCCGTTCGCTTTTTGAAAAAAGCGAAACCAAAAACTTTTTTGAGTCGCTCTTTGCAAGATGTACACAGTGCCCGACCGCTTTGGGTGAACTATATGTGTGCGTTAAAGCCGATTTCATTGTAAAGTAATACAATGTTCGCACAAATCGTAAAAATAATGTAGGGGAGGATATTATCCTCCCCATAAAATTTATGCGTTTTTAAGCTTACATCATAGCTGCGCCGATCATACCTGCGTCGTTGCCAAGCTCCGCGATTTTGATCTTTACGTGACCGAGAAAATTACTGCCGTAATGCTCTTTATAAATTATCGGAACAAGCGCATCGATAAGCGACTGACCTTCGTTCGATACTCCGCCGCCAAGCGATATTATTTCGGGCTGGAATATGTTGATCATATTCGTAATACCTGCCGCAAGGTACTTTACGTATTTATCGTAAACCTCTTTACCTGCAGGGTCGCCCGCTCTCATAGCATCACAAGCTGTTCTGCCTGAAATTCTTTCGGCTTCGCTCATAATAGTAAACTTGCCTGCGCGCTCGTATTCTTCTATCTTTTCCTTTGTCATTCTTATAAGAGCAGTTGCCGATGAATATGCTTCCCAGCATCCCTTTCTGCCGCATCCGCATTGAGCTCCGTCAACCTCGATAACGATATGACCTATTTCGCCCGCTGCGTGATTGTGTCCCGTAAATATCTTATTATCTATAATTATTCCGCCGCCTACACCCGTTCCAAGCGTTATCATTATGCTGTTCTTTGAGCCTACCGCAGCGCCTGCAACTGCTTCACCGTATGCCGCGGCATTTGCATCGTTGGCGATTTTGATCTTTGCGGGATCAACATCGAGCATAGACGCAAGCTTTTTAACTAACGGATAGCGTCTGTAGGGAAGATTGCAGGAATATTCCACACAACCGTTGTCGAGATTTGCTATACCCGGAGTTGCTATTCCGATGCTATCTATCTCTGTTATCGGAGTTTTGATATCTGCGCAGATTTCAAGGCAGAGTCTTGCCATATCCGCTGTTATATCGTCTGACTCACGCTTTGCGAGAGTCGGAGTTGTCTTTTTAGCCACGATCCTTCCAAATTCGTTTACCGCTCCTACCGCAATATTTGTTCCGCCGAGGTCTATTCCTATTCTGTACATAAATTTGTCCTCCCATTATGTTTATTTTTTTGAATTTGTTTTATTTGAATCTGCAAAGGTCTTGCAGATCTCCTTTAAGGGACATTCTCCGCATTTTGGATTCCTTGCCGAGCATATCTCGCGCCCGAACCAGACAAGGCGGTGACAAAAATCCGACTGCTTTTTCGGTTCGCATAGTCTTGAAAGGATCTGTTCGACCTTATAAGGATCTTTCAGCTTGCTATCGTAAAAGCCGAGCCTTCCGCATATGCGTATACAGTGGGTATCGGCTACTATAGCAGGCTTTTTGTATATATCTCCCAGCAAAAGATTTGCTATCTTTCTTCCGACACCCGGAAATTTAAGAAGCCCGTCCATCGTATCGGGAAGAATTCCGCTGTATTCATTAACTAAAAGCGCACAGCTATCTTTTATATTTTTTGCTTTTGTCTTGTAAAGTCCGCAAGGACGAACGATACTTTCGATATCGCTTATATCTGCGTTTGCAAGCGCTTCTGCCGTTGGATATTTGGCAAAAAGCTCTTTGCATACTATATTTACTCTTGCATCGGTGCATTGAGCCGAAAGTCTGCCCATAACAAGGAGCTTCCAGGCTTCTCCCTCGTATTCGAGCGCACACTCGGGCGAGGAATATCTTTCTTCAAGCAGAGCTACTGCCGTCTGCATCTTCTTTGAGAGCGCTTTTTCTGTTCTTTTTGCCATCAATCGGGTTTCCTTTTTGACTTGTCGGCGCAGAAGTATGTACCTATGTGTCCTCCGTCGAGCAGAGTATAGAGTATTTCGGGGTTGCTTCCGTTAAGAATGAACATAGGAATTCCCGCATCGGTCACTATTTTTGCCGCATTGAGCTTTGCAACCATACCGCCTGTTCCTCTGTCTGTTCCCGCGCCGCCCGCTATAGCGTAGGTCTCGTCGGTTATCAGCTCTATTCTGTCAAAAAGCTTTGCGTCGGGGTTGGTTCTCGGATCGGAGTCAAAAAATCCGTCAACGTCGGACATATTTATAAGAACGTCTGCGTTGCAGAATTCGGCAACTCTTGCCGAAAGAATATCGTTTCCTCCGAATTTTGTAAGCTCGTCGGTAGACACGGCATCGTTTTCGTTTACTATCGGAATACAATTCATCTCCAAAAGACGGTTAAAGGTATTCTTTGCCGCTTTGTGACGGATCGGGTTTTCGAGTATATCCTTTGTGAGCAATATCTGTGCTACCGTGTGACCGAAGCTTGAGAAAAAGCTGTCGTATATCTTCATAAGCTCGCTCTGTCCGATAGCCGACATAGCCTGCTTTTCTTCGGGGGATGACGGTATTTTACCGAATCCGAGCTTTGCAACTCCCGTGCTGACAGCTCCCGAAGAAACGAGAACTACCTGGATTCCCGAATTTTTTATATCCGAAAGCACTCTTACAAGTGTTTCGATCCTTCTTAAATTAAGGTGCCCTGTTGAGTGGGTAAGAGTTGAAGTACCTACTTTTACAACGATTCTGTGGCTGTCTCTGAAATATCCCATAAAATCCCTTACTTTCCTGAAATTATTAAAAAAATTAAAAAAATACAAAATACTCTTTAAAAATATTCGTTTTTGTATTATAATATATATACATAGTTATTATACACTTTTTTTATTTTTTTTGCAATACCTATTTATAAATTCCAATAAAATCACAAGGAGAACCGAAAATGAATCAAAAGTATACTCTTACCGTAGCAGACATAGAGATAAACGTTATAAGCGACGAATCTCCCGAGGCTGTAGAGGCGCTCGTGTCCTTGGTTGACAGAAAGATACGTGAGATCTCTTCAAAAAGCCGTAACTGCTCAAAGACCGAGGCGGCTATTCTTTGCTCGCTCGATTACTGCGCAGACAAAATAAGAGCTCAGAGAAAGGTTAAGTCGGTAGAAGCAAAGCTTGCGCATACCGAGGCGGCTATGGACGAGCTTATAGCCGAAAATGAGGCGCTTAAAGAAGAGCTTGAAGCGCTTAAGAAAGATCGCTGATACGATGCAAAATAAAAAAACAGCTCTTCCCGAGCTTCTTTCTCCCGCAGGCTCTATGCTTTCGCTGAAAGCGGCAATAGAGGGCGGGGCGGATGCGGTGTATCTCGGCGCAAGCGCTTTTAACGCAAGAATGAAAGCTAAAAACTTTGACGAAGCCGAGCTTGGCGAGGCTATTTCCTTGGCTCATTCTTACGGTGTGAAGATATATATAGCGGCAAATACTCTTATTCTCGACAGAGAGCTTGACGAATACATAAGAACGGCGGAGAAGGTCTATCTTCTCGGCGCGGATGCTATGATAATAGCCGACGTCGGAGCGGCTGCTGAGGTTAAAAAGCGAATTCCCATCGAGCTTCACGCAAGCACTCAGCTTTCAGGGCATAACGTTGCGGCGGCGAAAAAACTTTATGATGCGGGATTTTCGAGAATGGTGCTTGCAAGGGAGATGCCAAAACGCGATATAACCGAATTTTGCAAGAATTCGCCTATCGAGTCTGAAGTCTTCGTTCACGGAGCGCTTTGCGTATGTCATTCGGGACAGTGCCTTTTTTCTTCTATAGTCGGCGGACGCAGCGGAAACCGCGGCGAGTGCGCTCAGCCTTGCCGTCTGCCTTACGGAAAAAAAGGCGGATATCCGTTATCTCTTAAGGATCTTTCGCTTGCGGGACATATTACCGAGCTTTGTGAAATGGGAGTATCTTCTTTTAAAATAGAAGGAAGAATGAAATCTCCCGAATATGTAAGAGATGTTACTGCGGTGTTCAGGACCTTGCTTGACGAGGGCAGAAATGCTGACAGATACGAAATAGAATATCTCGCCAAGGTGTTTAGCCGAGGCGGTCACACGGATGCTTATTTTGCTCAAAAAATAGGCTCTGATATGCTTGGAGTACGCTCTGAGGATGATAAGAAGGAAAGCGCCGCGCTAAAGCCCTTTGAGGATATCACAAAAAAGATCGATATAGAGCTTTCTGCCGAGATACGCAGAGGCAGACCGTCAATTCTCAGGGCTTCGGCTAAGGGAGTCACGGTCAGCGTTGAGGGTGCTGTACCTATGGATGCTATAAATGCGCCTATAAGCGAGGAAAACGTGCGGAAATGTCTGTCAAAGCTTGGCGGAAGCGTTTATTCCTTAAAAAAGCTTGATGTTTCACTTGATGCGGGGCTTATGTTGCCCGTTTCGTCGCTTAATGCTTTAAGAAGATCGGCCATTGATGCTTTGAAAGAGAAGAACGAAAGAACGCAGAAGGATATTTTGGCAGGGGAAAAGTCTTTACCTCTTGCAAAAAGAGAAAAAATGCGGTCGGCAGTTTTTTACGAACCGCGGAATATGCCGAAAAATGCGCTTGATTTCTTCAATTATATATATATACCGCTTGAGCTCTATGAAAAAAGACGCTTTGACGGACTTGGCGTTATGCTTCCCGAGGTCATATTTGACGGCGAGAGAGAAAAGGTCAGGGAGCTTTTGCGCTTTGCGTATAATTCGGGTGCGAGAGATGCGCTTGTGGGGAATATCGGACATATAGAGCTTGCGCGTGAATTTGGATTTGAGGTTCACGGCGATATAAGACTTAACGTTTTCAATTCATCAAGTATGGCGGAGCTTGAAAAAGAGGGATTTCGCGACTGTGTTCTTTCTCCCGAGCTTACTTTGCGCCAGATAAGAGATATAGGCGGGAGAAGAGCTGTCACGGTTTACGGGCGGCTGCCGCTTATGATACTTGAAAAGTGTGTAGGAAAAGAGATCGCCGACTGTAAGCGATGCGGAGAAGGTAAGGCAGCGCTTACCGACCGTAAGGGAGTGAGCTTTCCCGTCATCAGAAGGTTCGAGCACAGAAGTCTGATAGTGAATTCAGTACCGATATATATGGCAGATAGAAAAGAGGATCTTCGAAGAGCCGAAATAAATGCGGAGCATTTTATTTTCTCGGTCGAGACCGAAAGAGAGGCGGAAGCGGTTATTGATGCATACCGCAAGGGAAGGCAGTCGGAATCCCTTTGCCGAAGGCTGAAATGATGCGAATGCGCGTTGCGCGTAAGAATAGGAAACCGCTGATTTTGAATTTTTGGTGAAGATTGCAAAATAAAACCTCTAAAAGCCTTGAAAATCAAGGAAATTGAACAAAAGCACCAAAAATGTATATACAAATTTGTTAAAAATATTTATTGATTTTTTTGGTATGTTGTGTTAAAATGATAGAGCAGAAAGAGTGATAATCAGCACTCAAATAAAAAGCGTTGAAAAACGAAAGGAGAAATTATGAAAAGAGTAATTTGCTTATTACTCGTTGCCTGCTTTATGGTTGTAGCTCTCGTAAGCTGCGGCGGTAAGGGCGACGAGACCGGCGGAAGCGACTCTAACGGTGACGGCAATGCGCCTGCAACAAAGCCCGTTGCAACCGACGAGTACGGCCAGGAAAGCTTTACTTCCGTCGTTCCTGTTGAAGAACTTGACTTTGAAGGCGAGACCATCAAAATCATTGTTAGAGACAGTATGAACGTACAGAGAGAATGGTACAAGGATGTTACTGAGGATGACCTTGATGAGGTTATCGCAATGAGAAACGAGGCAGTTGCAGAAACATTGAACGTTGAAGTAGGCTATGAGCTTGTTGCAAGTTCTTTGTATCAGGATTGTCTTGACACATTTACACGTTTGATCAAGGATGACGTAGACGGTGACTTCCACTACTACGATATCGCTGCTAACTATGCATACGCAGGTGCGAGCGCAGGTGTTCGTGACTTTATTGCTAACCTTGCTGACAAGGATATGTTCCCCTACTTTGAGTTTACACTTCCTTGCTGGAACCAGGCTATAGTTAACACAACTATGATCGACGATCAGCTTTACTACATTACCGGTGATATTAACCTTTCTACTTTCGATAAGTCTATCGTTGTATTCTTGAACAAGACAATGTATAGCCAGAAGGCAGAAGCAAACGATCCTGAGGACCTTCAGGATGTAGCTATCGCAGGTGATTGGGATTACGAAGGACTTTACAGATGGTCCAGCGTATTCGAAGAGATCAATAACGAAGACGGTGCTCAGCACGACGACTTCCATGCAATCAGCTCTGCGTTCAGCTCAATTCCGCTTGACGCATTCCCCTATGCATGGGATCTCGAGTTCCTCACTGAAGAGGCTGACGGTTCGCACTCTTACAACGTTAAGGGTAACTCCAAGGTTGAAGAGGCTATAATCAAGGTTCAGGATCTTCTTGACGGAACTAAGGCTGCAGGTGTATGTAACAACGATAACACAGACGAGTGTTCTCTCGGTGGTTACTCTGAGCCTATAACTCACTTTGCATTTGATAAGTCTATCTTTGCAATTCACCTTCTTTACTGTACAGAAGAAGATAACACAACTCTTCGTGAGATGAGCTCTGAGTTCGGTCTTCTTCCCGTACCGAAGTATGATGCTGAAGAGCAGGAGAACTACGGTACAACTGCACACGACTCTTACACTCTTATGACTGTAATTGACCACAGCGGAAGCTCTGTTCCTACAAAGGGCGAAGCTATCTCTGCTTACCTCCAGTATTCTACTGAGGAATCCTACACCAACGTACGTGGTTACTACATCAACAGAATCGTTAAGCCTAAGTACTTCGGTACTGACGATACAAACGGTTCGGTTACTAAGTCTATCGAGATCTTCAATATGATCGCTGATAACGTTGAGTTCACATTCATTTCTGTATACGCACCTCAGCTTAACGGTGTTCTTAACCAGTGCTGGAGAGACGTTGTTATGGGAGATCACGACGCAGGCGCAACAACTGCAGAGGCTGCATTTACATCTCAGGAAGATATGTATATTTCTGACCTCGACGCTGTTGACTCATGGCTCGGACTTAAGTAATTTAAGACTGTAAACAGTTTAAATTGCAAATAACTAATTAAAATTCACCGCTCGGATAACCGAGCGGTGTTTTTTTTTTGCAGACGACAACCAATCTAACAATCAGCGCACAATGTTCGCACTAACCCAGCTGAAAAGTTTTTGGT
>CALAXC010000141.1 GCA_937894775.1 uncultured Clostridia bacterium | reverse complement strand
AAATCATAATAAAAAGGCACCGAAATGATGAGGTGCCTTTTTCTCTATAAAACTTTATAGGCGGAACTTCATTCATCCCGACTTCTTCATTTTGAGGGATACATTGCAAAATCTTTTTATACCAATTATCGCGATGCTGCACGAGTTCTTCTTTCGTAAAGCGAATTCCTTTTGGATGTGTTGGATCATATTGTCTAACCTCAGCATGGCAATCAAAACAAAGAGGTATTGCATTATCAAAGTCATTGCTTCCTCCGTCTGATTCTGCCACTATATGATGCACTTCCATGTTATTCCCACAATACTTATGACAAATAACACAAAAGCGACCGCAAGCGACCATTGCCTTAGTTTTCAGTTCTTTTGAAAACGACATTTTCCCACCTCTTTTCTTTGCTTATTGCGTATCATTTTTTGATTGATTACTTACTCTTCTACTTCGAGCAGATCCTCTATTGAACAGCCTAACACTCTTGACAATCTAAGCAATTTGTTTGCAGGTGCGGTATTGATGTTTAGCTGCCTTTGCTCATATAGCTGAATTGATCTTAAAGACACTTGGCTATATCTCGATAACTGCATTTGAGACATATCAGCGTTCTTTCTATATCTAGCCAAGTTGGTTTCTTTTTGAAATACGATACTATTCGCTACATCCACGAACTTTTGTATATCCGCTTCATGTAACGGATGGTACATGTCAATTATCCTCGACGGAGGAAGACGCCATCCGATTTTCTCGAATCCTAAGCCTGTATACCACTGATAGTATGCTAAAACATATCCACACCAATATTGTGGGCTTCTTCCCATTCCTCTCGGATAAATAAGCGGCATGGAATCACCAACGATTTCATAGAACAACGCCTGGGATGGCATATTCAAATAACGTGGATTTCCTTTTCCAAACTGATAAGCAATTCCACTCATCACGAAGCGTTGGAATAATACATCAGCCTGCCTTGCATCCGGTGTATAGCTAAACACCTCAGCAAGGGTATTCATCGCATCATCTAGATATATTTCGCTGTATGCGTGGATCATCGTTCTTCACCTCTTGTCTGATAATATCCATTATAAACAGATCATCTTGTGTAACACTAGAAAGTTTAGTAGCTTCTCTGTATTCTTCTTTGGCCATCAAATCACGAGCTCGACGTTTCGTATAATAAGTTTCATTATCTGCAATTGTACTTTCGATATATTTCAACTGTTCAAATGCCTTTTCCGAATGCAACACAACCTGTATTCCAAGCTTTCCAAGCTCCATGGCACGCGACAGTTGTGCTACTGTTATTGTGTTCTTTAAGAAATCTCGAGCGAATGAAAAATACGAATCATCTGCTCTGTATCCAATTATTACATCAACTTTTGTTAAATCAATCGAGAAGTTCTTTAGTATATACTCTCTTGCCATTTCATCATTGGGAGTCATTCCTTTGGGAATTCTGAATTGTAACAGAAGTGCCATCCAATTAAGTATGTTATACTCGGGCTTTGTTAAATCCAAAACATTGAGACCAGTCATATCAAGCTCATACTTATTAGCATATCCATCATTATTATCCGGACATGCCCATTCATTGGCCAATTCTATATTCTCTGTGCAATAAAAACCGTATCCATAATCATTGCTTTCCTTACCACCTCTGAGCGTGGGTTTTTCAATAATTTCTTTAGATCCATGATAAAGTATCTTAGTATTCATAGCAAGCCCTCCTTTTCACTATTATTATATCACTACACTGATAGTTTTGTCAATATTATTTGAAATATTTTATAAAATTATCAGTATAGCGATACTTTTCCTTCATGCTATCCCATATTCCTCTTTCATCTCCGCTATCATCCGTGCAAGTTTTTCCTCACATTCTTCGATGCTGCCGGCGTAGATGTTTCGGGTGATGCGTTTGCCGTTCACGATTGGAGAGTATCTACCTTCCCACACGTTCTTGCTGACCTGATGGATCGAGCCTGTTCCCTGCCGTCTGTACTTGCCTTTATAAGGCTCAAATTTCGTCCTTGGCGTGGGTTTTGGTGCTTCGGTCGGTACTTGCTCGTCCTCGCTCTCACCGCCCTCAAACTCGGCGTACGCGCCTGCAAGCGTTCCTATCGTTCTGTCAATGGTCTTGGCTGCAGTTCGCATTCCTTCGTCGGTGGCGTGGGAGTACACGTTCAGCGTGGTTTCTACGCTTTCATGTCCTATTGTGCAGGCGAGTGTTTTGACATCCATTCCGTACCTCAGAGCCTGCGTTGCGAAGGTATGGCGAAGCGCGTGGAACGGCACTTGCTTACAGCCTGCGTGTTCGAGAATCTGTGATAACTTCTTTCTGCATGCACACGGATCGCGTGGCAGGTCTTGTTCTCTTTTATACGGCGACGGGAACAGCCACTTTGACCGTACCTTTTTGCGGTACTCCTTCAGCATCTCGATCAGCGGTAACGGGAGGATGATTGTGCGGTAAGCTGCTTTTGTTTTCGGAGGCATGATGTGCAGTTCCTTATTGAAGTACCGCACCTGCTTATTAACCTTCAGCTCGCCTGTTTCAAGGTTGATATCATCCCACATGAGCGCCAGCAGTTCCCCTCGGCGTAAGCCCGTGGACAGGTCGAGGAGGAACATTTCATAGAATCCTTCCTCTTTCGCCTGTATGAGCAGACGTTGCATTTCTTCGACCGTCAGCACCTCGATTTCCGCACTTTTCTTGGGCGGCAGCTTACAATGCGCAGCCGGATTCTGACGGATCAGTCCTTCGACTCTCGCCTTTTCAAGCGAGGCTCGGCAATGGGCGTGTATGCTCCTTATCACCGAGTTGGCAAGTCCTTCTCCGTATATTTCTCGGCGGACAAGCCTGCCGTCGCTTTTGAGATGTGCGTAGAACTTTTCGAGTGTTCCTGCCGTTACTTGATTAAGAGGAACATTGCCGATTTTCGGGATGATCTGATTGTAGATTCTCTGCTCATAGGTGGTCTGTGTGTACGGTCGGAGAGCAGGCTTGCAGTAGTTCTGATACCAGAAGTCTATCCACTCTCCGAATGGCATTTCGGGTGTGCATCGAGTGATCTCGGTTGCTCCGATGGTTTCTTTGAGTGCTTCGAGCTTTTCGAGGCACTCTGTTTTTGTTTTTGCAAGCACGTTCTTGGTCTTGGGCAGACCGCGTTCATCGTATCCGATGACGATTCGCCCTTCCCATCTGCCGTCCTTGCGTTCTCTTACTGTTCCTGATCCTGATTTTCGTCGTCTTGCCATGGTTTTAACTCCTTTCCAAAGATATCTGTGATATAGTTGCCGACGATGCCTGATGCATTTCTCTGCATGTCGGTTGTCACGTGAGTGTAGGTGTCGAGCGTGAAGCTCGCCTTGGTGTGGCCGAGAATACCTGCCAAGGTCTTGGGATCGACTCCGTTTGAAGCTGCGTGCGTTGCGAAGGTGTGACGCAGGTCATGGAAGCGGATATCTGGAAGTCCTGCTTCTTTAAGCAGTCGTTTGAGCTGTGCGTATGCCGTGCCGGGATCAAGCGGCAGTTCGGGATAGGTCGGCTTCGGGAAGATCCACTCGGTGAGTGCTTTTTTCTGCCGTTCGCACAGAAGATTGCACACGCTTCTCGGAAGAAGTATCACACGGTTTCCTTCGCTCGTTTTTGTTTCGCCTATGACGGGTTGTCCGTGCTGGTAGCGTATGGTTCTCTGCACGTGGAGCTTGCCGTGCTCGGCATCGAAGTCCGTCCATTTCAGACCGCAGATCTCACCTCGGCGCATGCCTGTCATTAGGTCGGTATAGAAGAAATCGTACCATACCTCATCCCCTTCGATATGCTTTAGGAAGGTTTCAATCTGAGACTGCAGCAGTACCGTTTTTTCTTGTCTGCCGAGCTTCGGTATCGTTGTTCCTTCTGTCGGGTTTACAGGAATCAATCCCTCTCGAACCGCCCCGTCCAAGGCTTCGTGAAGCATCATGTGAATCGCTCGTACCATAGAGTTTGACAGCTCGTGTCCGTGCACCTTGTGCTTCTCCATTCTGCCCGACCGTTTGAGCTTGTTGTACATCTTTTGGATGTCTTGTGTTGCCACTTGCGTGATGATCTTACTGCCAAGGTTCGGTATGATGTGGTTGTTGATCATGTGCCGATATCTTGCGGCCGTGCTTTCGCGTATCATCGGGGCTTTATATTCTTCAAGCCATTTTGTGAGCCAATCGCCGAGAGTCATTCGGCTTTCCTCGGTCATGTCCATGCCTGCGTAGTATTCTTTGAGTTTTGTGAGGCGAGGCATCAGCTCTTTTTGTGTTTTGCCGAACACCGATTTATACATCGGAGTTCCGTCATTTTTGTGACCGACGACGATACGGCCTTCCCATCGTCCGTCACTTCTTTTTCTTATTAGTCCGTCGCCCGACGGTCTGCGTTTTCCGCTCATGTTAAGGTTTCCTCCTTCCTTCGGGAATTCTGCTTGCAGAATTCGGGGCGTGACTGTATTTGTTTAGATTTGAACCGTAGCTCATGTCACGCCTGTTCTCCTTTGTTTTTTTGTTAGTACACACAATACCATAAAGACGCAGGACTTTCCAGCGTTTTTCCGAAAAGTTATCACACAAGACATAATTATCCCATACGCATTCCGAGGCCTTCCTTCTTCTGTCTGATCTGTTCCCTGAGCTTTTTATCGACTCCTTGCATCATACCGCTCTTGGCATACGCTTTTGCTCGGTCATCAATCACTCGGCTTGCATGGCGGAAGAGATTCAGAACGCCTGAAAGCAATCGTGCATTGACTCCGTTGTTTATAGCTTTCAATGCTTCCTCTGCGGCAGTATCACCTCTTTCGGCAGCAAATTGTAAATATGCCTTTCCGTTTTCGCGCTCATTCTGCTCGTAGTAATACCATAATCCGACGCGGAATCCAAGCTCAGGCTTATACATTACCGCGATGCGGAAATACTCTTTTGCTTTTGCAATATCTCCGCGTTCCGAACACATTTTTGCATACGCATAAGCTGCATACGGGTTTCTCTGATCTGCCGCTTTCCCCAAGTATTTCATTGCTTCTTCGGGTTCTTTTTCTCGGAGTAGCTTGCCATACTCATACTCGGCGGCATCGTATCCTTTGTTCAGCGCCATTTTGAGATACTTCATTTTTTCGTTTTCTTTGTCCTCAATTCTTCCGTCGCGGTAACACTTGTAGAGCAAGTACATCGCGTATTCATTTCCGTTCTCAGATGCTTTCTTCAGCCAATGCTCGGCTTCTTCGGGATCGTCATACTCGTCAAGATATTTCTTGCCGAGTAGATACATCTGCGTTTCATCGCCTTGCTCCGACCAATACTCCAAGTCCTCAAGATCTTCTTCCTCTGTTTCATCGCTTGGCTCACTGTCGTCCTTACCATAGAAGTCAAACGCGATTTTCAAATCGGATGCTATCCTCACGACCTCGTTGCGTATACTTTTGAACTCCTTGTTTTCTTCAAGCGGAATCTTTTCCGGCATCGCATCGGTGTAGGTTCTGAATGTTTCGCATCTGCACTTGTGCCACAGATCATACAGCTCAGCAATTCTCTCATCGCCTGCTATCATCCTTACGATCTCGTCAACCAATTTCTTGGTGTCCTTATCAAGGTATCCGTACACTTTTTTGCCTTTGTGTTCGGACAACTTCTCAGAAAGAAACTGAAGCTTCAACACGATTTCAGAATCGTATTTGATTGTTCCGCCGCTGATTTCTTCTATGATCTCTTCCATACGCGAACTGAACGCAAGCTTGATATCATCTCGCGCTTGTGTCTGCTCTTTGTAAATAGAAATTAAATCCTGACGGAAAATATCTTTTGCAATCGTTTGCTTGATATTGTGAATACCAACCGTCGAGAGGTGAGGTTCCTGAGGCTTGTCCGACCACACGAGCATGTGCACATGCGGATGTGTTTCGCTGTTGTGGTACGCAGCATACCAACGAAGATTGCCGGGAGCAATGTGCATCTCTCTTGCAATATCATTTCGATGCGAGCGTAACAGATTCATCCATTGCACCGCAGAATTATAACCGAGCCGCTCTGCATCCTCACGCTTGAGAGAAAATATCAATCCCCACACGTTGCCCGAATGATTATTGATCGTTTCTTCAATCTGCGAGAGATTGATCACAACACCTTCGTCCGAGAACAATCCGTTCGAGCCTTTTCGCTCATTGATATAGTCAGCCATTCCGCTTCGCAGAAGCTCAACACCATCGCGCGTGGCAATATATTTTGCGTATGCACCGCGCTCTCCCTTGCCTGCTTTTCGTCCGGGCTTATAGTACGGAGCTTTGAATATCAGTCTTGCCATTCGGGATTATCCACTCCTGATATAAGATCAATCACACTTACAGTTCCATTTGTTTCTTTCAGATGCCTAACCGCATGACGGCGGATTTGTTCAACGAACTCCTCGTTGTACGCATATTTACCGTCCTCAAGTATGATTCGCGCAAGCACATTTTGCTCCACCGCCATCTTGAAAAGAATTCTCGCGAGGCGATCCTCTGTGTCACGAAGCTTTGCACTGAACACAGATTCGAGTGCCGGCGTCAAAAACTTTTCGCTGCTTTCCCTGCTCAGCCATTCGAGATAGAACTCAACCGCATCGCGGATAAATTCATTTCGGGATATGCCAAGCTCGGTGCTCTTTTCATCGCACCGCCGTAATTGTTCCTCTGTAAATCTGATTCCTGTCGAGCCCATGGCTCTGCAATTTTTACTTTTCATATTAGTTTCTCCTTGTATTTTTGCTGATTATTTGGCGGAGAGCTCCAAAACCTTCCCAAACCTTAAAGAGACACACAAATTCTCATCCGCCTGAATTCTTTTAGGCTGAAAAAGCCTTGGAAACTCTCCGTTTTCTGTCCGCTCGGCGTTGCCGTGCGGTGTGGACTAGCCGAGAAGAGACTCGGCTTTATCCTGCTTCATAATCGGACGGCGTTAAACCGCCCGATTTCTGTGCTTTTCATCGTATTTTGCGAGTGCTTCTTCGGCTCTTCTCCGTGCTGCTTCTGCGTACAACCGTTTCATCTGAATTTCTTCATAGTAATCGATCGCTTCCTGAATCGGACGGATGGTATACTTCAAAGTACCGTTGTGAGCTTTGCCTGACTTGGTTCTCACCATTGTCCACTCGGTAGTAATCAATCGTTTCTTTTCGAGCGACTGAACATACTTGCGAACGGTATTGACACTCATACCAACCGCCGATCCAATTGTTTTATATCCGGGATAGCATTGAAAGGTTTTTCTGTCCTCGCAGTACATGAGATACAGGTACACGAGAATTTCGCCTCCGTCTAAACCCAAATTGAAAATCATATTCGGCACGGGAAAGAACTTGTCCGCTGCATTTGGTTTCTTTCCATAGAGCATTCAGCACGCTCCTTTCAAGTAGGTTTGCTTGAACTGAATATCCACGATAGCATCACCGAGCAGAACAGAAACGAATATCATCTCAACGAAATCATCGAATGAAATTCGCCACCTCTTTCGCTCGGCTTCGGCAATCGCGCGGTCGAGATCTTCGGGCATCATTTTGTTGATAATAATATCTCGAATATATTCGTGCTCGAACTCGATTGACCAAACAGTAATGCTCTTTCTTTGCCAAAGAGAAATCATCGCTTGCTTTGCAAGCTCTTTGACTTCCTCGCTTGAATATTTTCGTTCCGGGTGGAAGTAGCACGCGGACAGCAGAAAGAAAAAATCTCTACACTCTTTTCTCATCGGCTACCTCTCTTTGCTACCTGCTCTTCCATCCATCGCTTCAGATCATCGCGCGGAACAATGAACCGCTTTCCGATCCTGACAGAAGGAAATCCTTTTTCGTGCATCAGCTCGTAAGCACTTGATACGCCAACGCCAAGAACCTTGGCGAGCAACTCCGCGTTTAAGAACAACGGGAGATCTTCATAACTTTGATAATTCGAATTTTTCATATTGTTGTTTCCTCTACTTTCTTGTTTTTCATTTTTATTTTTCGTGGTTGTTTTTTGAATTGCGATTTTGATTTCATTTGTTTTTCTCCTTTCTTTTTCTTCTGACTTGTAAGCTTCGTAATCATAATTGATCACCTCCTTATTGACATGTAACACACACTTTTCGCGGTTGATTAAAATATCCCCTCAATAGGGAGAGAATGAGAATGGCGTTTTTTACACCCCTCTCCGCAAAAATTCACAGATTATTTTCATCTCACCTCAAGTGATAGATAACGAGAACAGCGTTTTTATAAGGTTTGAGGAAAAATAAAAAGCCGCTACATTCAGAACACCACAAAAATAGATATCCGATAAGATACTGTCAGATAATTTTTGTGTGCTCGCTATGTAACGGCTTTCGCCAAAGTGCGTGCACTTTTTTAAGATAATATTTAGTTGTATGAATAATATGTTTTTGGCAAATACTACTATGGGATAGTGTTGCCATTTATGTTTGGAGCATGATTATACCATAACTTTTCCAGTTTGTCAAGGCACCTGTCACCATGACAGGTGGGGCTGTTTTCATCCTCTAAATTCGAACCCACAGACAGTTCAACAAAGGCAGCCTTGAAAACTGCAAAGGCTCGCCAATCTTGATGAGTAAAAAGTGAGTTCGAATCACATACCTTTAATTGACAAAAATCGATTTTCATGGTATAATAAAGTTGTTAGCATTGGTTAACATGTTTCATTTTATTTTAGAAGGGACTGATTATCTTCTTTTTCTTTTATTTTTACGACATTGAAAACGAGCCAATCTTTCAAGAAGCATTCAAAGTGGTTTGTGCAAACAAATTAATTCAAGATGGATATTGTGACATTTCAACTCACATCGAATCGGATATACCTAAAACAAATTTTCTCAAACAACTCACGATCGAAAAGTCTCCTGTCCGCTTTCTATACAAAGCCAAATCTCCAACCAAGGAAACCGCATACAACACGTGGAGTGAATGGAAGGAAAAACACGGCAAGGAACTTTCAATGCCTCTTTCCAACTTAAATGCGCAAGCGCTGGTTTATTGGATATATTCCGTATATGAAACACATGATGAAAGAGTTGAAGAAACAAGAAAGTTTTTTTCGTTTATCGAACAGCAATATAATGTTCGAAACTTGCATATCAAAGATGGTGTAATTTATAAAGATGATGTAATTAACCTTCACATAATAGAATCTTTTAGCGATTACATAGATGTTGTTCACGAAATCGACTCCGAAGATGAGTATACATTCTACAGAGGTCACGCAAATGCTAACTACGTATTACTCCCATCTGTTTTAAGAAAAACATCGTGGTCAATCCACGAACAAGATATGTATAATGAGGCTCGCATAGAATGCCCTAACGACTTTGAAAAATGCAAATCACATTTGGATTATCTAGTTCACATGCAACATTACGGGTTGCCAACTAGACTTCTTGATATCACAAAAAACCCGTTAGTAGCTCTATACTTTGCTTGTGTAGATCTGCCCAATGATAATGGTGAAGTGGTCGTATTTAAAATAGGTCGTAAGCTAATCAAATATCCCACAAGTGATGCTGTTTCGATTTTAGCGGCCTTGCCATTGCTAAAGGGTCGAGATAGAAAAGAGTTATATGATTGGGCTTCTACCGGAGCATCCAATAATTCCGTCAATACTCTGTTCCATAATATTCGACTAGAAAAACCTGCCTTTGAAAACAATATTCAACCCCAAGATGTGTTGGCATGTCTATTTGTTCAACCCGAAAAGAAAAACAACAGAATCATTAAGCAAGATGGTGCATTCATCATTTGTGGACTTCTACAACCTAATAAAGCAAATGCCCTAAATCAATATAGATTCTCCAACTATTCAAAAAAACAGATATTTATTATTAAAAAGGCAGCAAAAGCACAAATTCTTAAAATTTTGGACAAGCTATCAATCAACGAATCTCATCTATTCCCTGAAATAGCTGACGTCACAAACTACATTAAAAGCAAATATTAAAAGGAAACCCTCCGAGCAAATGTTCTGCTCGGAGGATTTTTCTCTACATGCCTTTTTCTTTGCTTACTGCGTATCAATTTTTGCGCTGCTCTGATAGTGTTTCTAGCATCAACCTTCCACCCAGCTTGAAGGCATATGCGAAGATTGCTTCTTCAGCTAGACTCGCGTATTCAC
>CALAXC010000140.1 GCA_937894775.1 uncultured Clostridia bacterium | reverse complement strand
TATTCAAAGCTCGAACCCCAAACGCATTTTTACGACTATATACAAAGAGTGTTACGAAAGTAGGTGGTTTTATGATAAATGATGAACTAATAGGGTATTATGACTATTTGATAAAGCTTGCTACAGCAAAATGCAATTCTCAAAGCGACGCGGAAGATCTTGTGGGCGACACAATGCTTGCTGCATTTGTCTATTTACAGCGCGGCGGAACAATAGAACACCCCAAAATGTGGCTCACCA
This sequence comes from uncultured Clostridia bacterium, assembly GCA_937894775.1. Classification (GTDB taxonomy): domain Bacteria; phylum Bacillota; class Clostridia; order Oscillospirales; family CAG-272; genus HGM12713. Next base: position 2,079 of record CALAXC010000140.1, on the reverse strand, counting down.
ATACTCTTTGCAATAAGCACAATGGCAACCTTCGGAAAAAATATCGGGCGCCGCTTACAGTATGCTTGGATGAAAGCGTTGATATTGCCGAGGATGAGGACGAGGAATATTTCGCATCAGAGGAAGCGTCAAAAGTGCGAAAGGAGTTAAATCATTTAAGCTTTATTACGCGCGATGTTATGATCCGCTTCTATTACGGAAATCAAAGCGTTGCCGATATTGCCGCGGAGCTTGGTGTTCCCGAGGGAACGGTGAAAAGCCGCTTGTCGGCAGGCAGAACTCAGATGAAGAAAGGTCTTGAAACTATGGAAACAAGAGAAAATAATTTACCGGGTACGCTGTACCTGTCTTTTGGGGGCTCGAAAGGGGTAAAAGGAGAACCGCTGTCACTTGTTGAGGGCGATTTGATAGCGAAGAATCTTTTGATTCTTGCTTATGACAAGCCAATTACTATCAGCGAGCTTTCAAAAGCGATCGGTATCCCTGCAGCATATATTGAACCCATCGTCAAAAAACTTGTAGACTGTGAGCTGATGGTGCAGATGGACAGCGGCAAGGTGTATACGGATTTTATTATTACAAGACCGCAAAATTCTCTCAATAACTTCAAACCGCAGCTTGAGTTTACTCATAAGCACTTTGAAACAGTATGGAAAATTATCGAAAGAATGTCCGATAAGATTTCAAAAATGTCTTTCGCGCAAGAAATTAGTACCGAGGAAAGAACAAAGCTTGATAGATATGCCGTTTTGAAAGCTTTACAAGACTTTCAGCATTTTGGCACAGGCAAGATTGAAGCACCAAAGTTTCCGAAACGAAGGGACGGCGGTTGGTGGTTTGCGCAAGCTACCGCGTTTGATGCGGGATACAATATGAAAGAGTATAACGAAGCATCTGAATATTGCATTCACGGCGGCCACCGCACCTCAGAAGCGGTAGCGGTAGGACGAACCAAGCGTATTCGTTTCTATGAATTTGACACTACGTTGTGGGATAGCCCTCACCGCTACGGTGGAGCGTATGAACTGTACTTCAAGCATATCATTCCATTATTGTGGAGTATTTACGACGGCATTGCCCTTGAAACAACGGATATCCCGAATGATTTTATTTCGTATATCCCAACGCTTGAACGCTTGGGGGTCATAGGGCGTACCGATGACGGGCTGTGCGTTAAGATCCCCGTGCTAAAGAAAACGGAATATGATGAAATGTGTGCGGTGATCAAAAGCGCGACCGACGAAATAAAAGCGGCTATTGGGGAAGAATTCACAACCTTTATTTCTTCTATGAAAACGCCTATTCCCAAGCACCTTACATCTGTTCCCGAGCTTTTCAGATACCACGAAGCAACCAAGTATTTCGTTATGTCTATTGTTCGTGAAGCGTATAACAAGGGCTTGCATTTAAAGGGCGTTGATTATTGCTGTCCTGCGGCGGTTTTGGTTTACGCTTGCGAGGAGCAATGATAAATACGTGCTTTGCGAAAGGAAGCATATTATGAAACGCATTATTGGAAACATAGTACTTTACGTTCTATCATTAATAGCGGTAATAATTTTAGGCTTTGCATATATTAAGGTGTTCAGGATTTCGCTTGTTGCTATTGCAGTTCTTCTTGCTTTTTTAGCCGCGTACGCATTTTTTATCACTTTCGGTTGGAAGAGCAAGCTAAAGTTGGATGCCTACGAGCAAAAGCTGATTCATTTCGGTTTGAGTGCGGAAGATGAAAGGAAAATTTTATTTTACTCTGTGGCAGTCCTTTCGCCTATGTGGTTTTGCATTTTCCTTATATCCTGCATTCCGCTGTTTACTAATGGTGTTTGGATGGTTACGGTTTTTCCGTTCATATTCCTTAGCTGTCTTCCCGCAAGTACCGTTTTGGAAGAATACTATGGATTAACGCGCAAAAAGCTACCGTTTGTGCTGCTATTTGTGCTTTTTGCCGCGATATGCTGCGCGGATACTACGGTATCCGGGCACATTGTACAAGAAAGAGATACAAGAATCTTTATATCTACTTTTGAAGATATAGCCTCTGTGCGTGATTTCAGGTCTGCATCTATCGGCTGCCCTGTT
>CALAXC010000139.1 GCA_937894775.1 uncultured Clostridia bacterium | reverse complement strand
CCACAATGGTGTGTTTGCTATGGGGGCGATGCAGATTGCGACGCAGCAACCGAATGGCGCGGTGTATCCCAGACCCAGACAGAATTTAGGTGTGGCTTCCGGTGACTACCTGTGTAAGGACGGCCGTTACGTGTATATTGCTTCCGGTTATGCTGAGAAGCTGATTCCTAAGGTGTTTACTATCATTGGCAGAGAGGATATGATTTCTGATCCCAAGTTCAGCACTGCTGCTGCAAGACGAAAGAATTCTGCTGAATTGTATGTGATCATGAAGGAAGCCTTGCTACAGCATACCTCTGACGAGTGGCTGGCATTTGGACGGGAAGCAGATATTCCGGTAGTCAGAATGCAGCACTTCAGTGAACTGCCTGAAGATGAGCAGGTCATTGCAAACGAATATATTCATGATGTTACTTATCCTTCCGGTGTAGTATATAAAGTGGCATCCAGTCCTATTGAGATGGATTCAGTAGGCAAAGTCCCTACTGAGCCAACCAGAGCTGTGGGAGCTGATACACAAGATGTGCTCATGAGCTATGGCTATACAGAAGAGCAGCTGCAGCTATTACGTAATGAAGGAATTATCAACTGAAACTATTTGGAGAGGGGATTATTTTGATGATACTGGCATTTTATGGTGCGGGCGGTCTTGGAATGGAATGTAGCAGTCTCGCGGAACATATCAATGAGATTGAACATCGCTGGGAGCAGTTCGTCTTTGTAAATGATAATGTTTCTAAAGATTGTGAGACGCTGCTTGACTATCCGGTTATGACATTTGAACGTGCTCTACAGACTTATGGAAAGGAAAACATGGAGTTCATGGTAGCCATTGGTGAGGTGGCTGTAAAAAAGGCTATTTACGAGAAACTGAAGGATTGTGGATGTAAACTAACCAATCTTATCAATCCTGTGAGTTCAATTCACAGAAGCACGCAACTTGGCGAGGGAGTCATGGTTGGCAGAAATGCGGCTATCGGCCCTAAGGTCGTATTGGGAAATAATGTTCTTGTTCGAGGCAATACAGTGCTGGGCCACGATTGTGTATTGGAAGATAATGTTGAAGTTTGTGCCTTCTCTGTCGTTGGAGGTAACACGGTTGTAGGTAATAACACCTTTGTTGGTCTGCATGCATGTTTGCGGGAAGGTATCAAAATTGGTGAGAATGTTATTATTGGTATGGGATCATTTTTATCGGGAATTATTGGTTTTAATTTAGCTCACTTCAAATACTTAGATGAAAATAAAATAATACATAAAGAAAATGCAACAGAATATTATATAGAAAACAGAGTTTAAACATAGGAGGTGCGCTCAAAGTGGCAACAAAAGATAACAGAATCAAATACAACTTATTGTCAGGCGTTTTGTATCAAGTTGTCTTGATTGCCCTGAGCTTTCTTCTTCCAAGACTGTATCTTGAAAATTTCGGTTCGGAGGTTAATGGAGTTCTGTCTACAATAAAGCAGATTTTTGTATATATGCTTTTGCTTGAGTCAGGGGTAGGACTTGCCACCACACAGGCGTTATATAAGCCTGTAGCCGAGAAAAATCATAACAAGGTAAGCTCTGTTATCTCAGCAACACACAGCTACTATGTTAAAGTCGGTGTAATATATGCGATTATCGTACTTTTAATCGCCCTGGTGTATGAGTATATTGTGCCGACTGCAATTGGGCCCGGTGTGATTTTTGGAATTGTAATACTTACTGCACTTCCACAGCTGTTCAGCTATTTTGTACAAGCTAAATACAGAATACTTTTAGAGGTTGACGGCAGAAAATATGTTATAACAAATTCCGAAACAATTTTGCAGCTTATATCAAATGTTGCTAAAATACTTGTTATATTGCTTACAAACAATCTTTTGTTGATGCAGCTTTCTTATTGCATATTGTCGCTTTTACAGCTTTGCTACATATATGCTTACGCAAAACGAAGATATAAATGGTTAAGTGTTAACGCTAAGCCTGATTATGAGGCGGTTTCTCAAAGAAAATCTGTCTTGGTTCATCAGGTTTCTGGAATGGTATTTAATAATACAGATATTTTGCTGTTGTCATTTTTATGCGATTTTAGAGTAGTCAGCGTTTATACTATTTACAACATCTTCTTTTCGCAGATTCAGACATTTATTACAAGCATTACTTCAGGTTTCAGTTTTGCGCTCGGGCAGATGTTTCATACTGACAGGGCAAGATTTATGAAGGTATATAATGTCTATGAAACATTTTACATTATGGCAACCTTTGTTATTTATACCCTGATGGCGGTATTTTTGCTTCCGCTTATTCAGATATACACAAAAGGAATAAACGATGCTAATTACACAAATTCGCTTTTGGTAATTCTTTTTGTCGTTATGAACCTTTTGTCAAACGGAAAGCTTCCTTCAAACCATGTTCTTGAATATTCGGGCAAGTTTGAGGAAACACGTTCCCATGCAATTTGGGAAATGGTTATAAATATCACAGTATCAATAGTTTCAATTTTGAAATGGGGAATTTGCGGTGCAATACTCGGTACGATTGTTGCTCTTTTATACCGAGGTACAATGATGATTTATTATTCAAACAAAAAAGTGCTTGGAAGAGGAATGTTTCATACATATAAGCTTTGGCTGGTAAACGGTGCGGTTTTTGTTACTTTAATGGCAATCTTTTATGTGGATAGCTTCAGTGGTCTTTCATTCGCCAAACTGCTTATAAAAGGAATTATACACTCTCTTTGGATAGTGCCTTTGTATATTGGGGTAAACTTTATATTTTTCAAAGGTGCATTTAAAAACTTAATTGAATTATGGAGGAATAAAGCATGAGTATTCCAAAAGTGATTCACTATTGTTGGTTTGGGAAAGGCGAAATGCCAAAGATAGCTAAAAAATGTATAAAAAGCTGGGGAAAATATTGTCCTGACTATGAAATAATATGCCATAACGAAGACAATTTTGATTTGTCGCAAAACCGTTATATGTATGAGGCCTATAAAGAGAAGAAATGGGCGTTTGTGAGCGATTTTGCAAGGCTTAAGATCATTTATGATCATGGTGGAATCTATTTAGATACCGATGTTGAGCTTATAAAGCCTATTGATGATTTGCTGGAAAATAAGGGTTTTATGGGATTTGACGAGAAAGGCATCGTTGCAACAGGGCTCGGTTTTGGTGCAGAAAAAGGAAACGAAATAATCGGGGAATTTCTGAAAGATTATGATGATATTCCGTTTGTTTTAGAGGATGGCAGCTTCGACCTTACTCCTTGTCCTGACCGAAATACAGATGCTTTAGTAAGACTTGGTATGGATATTAAAAATACAAATCAGACTTTTATGGATATGGTTTTTCTTCCAAGAGAGTATCTTTGCCCGATGGATTATTATACCGGGAAAAAGACTATAACTAAAAACACATATTCCATACATCATTACAGCGCTTCATGGACATCGGATGTAACAAAAAGAACAACACGGATCAAAAGGATTATCGGTGTTAAGATGTATGACAAGCTGTATGGCAAGTTTTTGCATAAATTCAAGTGGTTGGAGTGGTAATATGCCTGAACAAATTATAAATAAAATAAAAAAGAGCGTTTTGCCTCAGTGGAAAGTGTGCTTTATCTCTGCACTTATTATGGGACTTATTGCTCATTTATATAAAATTACAAATTGGCTTCCTAATTGGGATGGACTTGTTTTCAGATATGATGCGCAAAATATGATTTCAATGGGAAGATGGTTTCTCCCGGTAGTGTGTGCTCCAAGTTCCTTTTATGATTTGCCCTTTATTGCAGGTCTTATGGCAATAATCTTTCATGGTCTTGGTGCTGTATGCATCTGCAAAATATTTGGGGTCAGAAAAAATATAACAGCAGCACTTATAGGTGCATTAGTTGCCACGTTCCCTACGGTTACGTCTGTAATGATGTATAACTATGTAGCAGACGGTTATGCCCTTGCATTCCTTTTTTCGTGTATTGCGGCGATGCTTCTTACAAAGGACAATCCTTGTTATATTGGTTCTTTGGTATTGATAGCATTATCAGCAGGAATATATCAGGCGTACATAACAGTTACAATAATGTTGTTACTTTTAAGCTTGATTCTTGATGTACTTTACAAGAATATAGACTTAAAAAAAATATTAATTAAATGCTTAAAGTTTTTACTGACAGGCGTTTTGGGTATGGCGCTGTATTATCTGGTGATGACAGTTCTTCTTAAATTGACTGGAACAACACTTTTAGACTATCAGGGATTTGACAATGCAGCTTCTTTGAAAGGCATTGATGTAGCAGGGGCATTATACACAATCAAAGAGTCTTTTACCGCCTATTTCTTTGATTTTTCAAAAGGAGCAACTGTGTTTGGCATAATAAACTCTATTGTGTTTGTTTTGACTTTTGTCTTATATTTGGCAGATGTTATTAAAAACAAATTAAGTATTGGCAAAATCCTGATGCTTGGCGTTTTTGTGATTTTACTGCCTATCGGAGCAAGTGTGCTTAGCTTTATAAACAGCGGAATAGATTATCATAACCTGATGAAAATGGGTTTTTTAGTATTTTATTTGTTGCTTATACTGCAATACGAAAATTCAGAGCAAAATGCTTTAAAGTCTTGGGCAATACTTGGTGTTTCGGCTTTACTAATATTTAATCAGACAATTATTGCAAATGTCAGTTATCATAAACTGAATATGGCTTATGAAAAGTCTTATGGCACTTTAATCCGTATTGCGGACCGAATCGAACAGACCGAAGGTGCCGGAGAATGTGATAGTATTTTAGTTTTAGGCTATCTTCCCGAAAGTGAGGCTTATAGCGCAGAGCTACCACCTGATATGACGGGAACAACAGATGGCTATATTTTGAGAGCAGATGATGAAATAGTTGGTCAAAGTGTTTTATGCAGTGCATTAAATGATTATTGCGGAAAAAATTATAAATTTATTTCAGGTGAAGAAAAATCAGAGCTTCTGAAAAGAATTGATACAGACAGTTTAAATAACTGGCCTGCAAAAAATTCAATATCAGTCATTGATAATGTAATTGTTATAAAGCTTGGGGATTAAGAGGTAAATAATATGGTATATTTTTGTGCGGACGATTATGGTATATCTACCTATGGCAATAGTCGCATAGAAAATTGTCTTGAAAATGGGGTTTTAAACAAGGTTAGTGTTTTGCCAAACGGCGAAATATCAGATTTCAAACAGCGTTTGGCAGGTACTAATACGACACTATCTTTACATATTAATTTGGTGGAGGGACGTCCGCTTTCGGAACCGAATGATGCCAGCTTGCTAATATCGGATAAAGGATACTTTAAATATTCATTTATAGGCTTGTTTTTTCTCTCCATCTCAAATAAAAGGAAGGAATTTGAAAAACAAGTTTATACAGAAATGCAAAGTCAGATTAAATTTTGGAAAAAGGCTATGGGTGAAAACATATCCATTTCGATAGATAGTCATCAGCACACTCATATGATACCACTTATTTTTAAAACTCTGATGCGTGTAATAGAAGATGAAGGTCTAAATGTCCAAAGTATTCGTATTCCTGCAGAGCCAATTTCACCATATGTTTTTACACCATCATTATATTTTGAATATAACCTCATAGGTTTGATAAAGCAATGGCTTTTAAAAACTTTTGCTTTGGTAAACCGAAGGGAATTGAAAAAATCAAAAATACAATCTGCATATTTTATGGGAATTTTGTTTTCGGGTAAATTAAACGAAGCAAGAATAAGAAAACTGCTTCCGCACTATCTGAAACTTGCAAATAAATATAATAAAAATATTGAGATTGGATTCCATCCGGGATATGTAAAAAGCGGAGAGAAATTACTTGACGGAAGCAGACAAGATTTTAGTAAGTTTTATTATTCTCCCTGGCGTAATACAGAGTACAATACACTTTTAAATTTTAACTATGAATAAATGAAAGAAGGATTCAAAAATGCCCTACATTGATAGTGAGAAAGTTGACGAGAAAACAAGAGTAAAATTGGAAGCTTTAATCGAAAAATCCTATTTAGGATATTGGAGAAAGAAAAGACTCTTTGATATATTCTTTGCGACGATAATTTTGCTTGGCTTTCTTCCGCTTATGATAATCATTGCGATTGTTATATGTATTGATGATCCGAGCGCAGGACCGTTCTTTAAACAAAAAAGAGTGGGACGACATGGAAAAGAATTTTATATGTATAAATTCCGTACAATGCGTCCTAATGCAGAAGCACTTTTAGAGCAGTTGAAAGAAAAAAACGAAATGGACGGACCTGTTTTTAAAATCAAAGAAGATCCGAGAATAACAAGAGTAGGAAAAATTTTAAGAAAACTATCTCTTGATGAATTGATGCAATTCTTTAACGTTTTTAAAGGTGATATGACTTTGGTAGGTCCCAGACCACCTCTGCCGGGCGAGGTTCTACATTACACTGATTATCAGAAGCTTCGTCTGCACGTAACCCCCGGACTCACCTGCACATGGCAGATAAGTAAAAACAGAAACGACATTCCATTTGAACAGTGGGTTGAAATGGACCTTGATTACATACAAAACAGAACCTTCCCCGGTGATATACTAATAATGCTGAAAACACCTATTGTTATGCTTAGCGGAACAGGAAGGTAGCCGAATTTTTACCGTTTGAAGCAGATTTTGATTGTTTTAAAGATGGGAGATAGAAATATGAAAGTTGCAATGGTTGGACATAAAGTTATTCCCTCAAGACGTGGCGGAATTGAAAATGTGCTCACTTCTTTGTGTCCGTTGCTTGTCGAAAAAGGAATAGATGTTACCTGCTACAACCGCAGTTCCGATAAAGTGGAAAATGAATATATCGGCACTGTTAAAGACAAAAAATATAAAGGTGTAACACTTAAAAATGCGTGGACAATCAACAGAAAAGGACTCTCTGCTATGGTTGCTTCCTTTACTGCGGCAATTTGTGCAGCTTTCTGGAAATACGATATAGTACATTTCCATGCAGAAGGTCCTTGTGCTGCTATGTGGATACCGAAAATGTTTGGAAAAAAGTGCGTAGCAACAGTTCATGGTCTTGATTGGCAAAGAGAAAAATGGGGCAAGGGATTTGCTTCTCGCTATATAAAATTCGGAGAGCGTGTTATGGTAAAATGCGCTGACGAAATAATTGTCTTAAGCGAAAGTGCCCGTGAGTATTTTAAGAAAACCTATAATCGTGACACTGTACTTATTCATAACGGAATAGATAAGCCTGCCAAAAAAGAAGCAGACGAAATCACAAAAATATACGGACTTTCAAAAGGTGATTATATTTGTATCGTTTCAAGACTTACAGCGGAAAAAGGCGTTCATTACCTGATTGATGCGTATAACAGTATAAAAACAAATAAAAAGCTTGTTATCGCAGGTGATACAAGCGATACAGATGAATATGTAAAGATGATCAAGCAAAAAGCATCCGGAAATCCTGAAGTACACCTCGCGGAAGACGTGGAAGATGCCCAACGGGCAGGTGATCATAAACCACAACAACGTCATGCGCAAGGACGATCTGAAGATCGTCAACCGCGACGGTACCGAAGCCGTGGACGGCCTCAAGACCGGATACATCAACGCCGGGGGCAGTTCGGTGGTTCTGACCGGCAAGCGCAAAGGACGCAGGGCGATCGTGATCGTTCTCGGATCCGCGTCCGCGAAGCTGCGCGATTCCCACGCGCGCACCCTGATGATCGACGCTTTGTCGGCGCTGTGATGCCGTTTTCATAAGTTGACATCATTGCTATCCCATGACTGAAATGCCATGAGCGATAAGTTGCGATTCCGTGCCCTTGGCGCGGAATTATTTTTACCTGTTATGGAGCTTTTTTAAACCGGTGTGTTTGTTTTCTGACTCTTTTGCCTGAAATCGCCCATCTGCTATCCCATAGACTGCCGGAATATCTTCTCAAATCCCGGCAAACAGGGCATATTTGCCGGTGTGAGGGCGTTTTCGAGGGGAGGTGCTATCCCATAGGACCGAAGGCTTGCCATCAGATCCTTCTTCAGCCAGACCACTGCACGGATGAATGCGACGAAGCGCGAATAGCTGCAGGCCGCACGGGACTTGAACTTGATGTACCGTACAATCAGATGCGTCAGAAGTGCCGCCCAGATCTGCCACTGCACGGCATTCTCGTTCTCGCCGAAGAAATCCTGAAGCTGGAGAGTCTGCTTGAGTTCCTTGAAGAGAAGCTCCACCTGCCATCTCGCCTTGTAAAGTTCCGAGATCGTTGACGCGGCCCATTCGAAGTTGTTGGTGAGGAAAACGAGATCATGCCATTTCCCGTTTATCTCAACATGCGCCGTGACACGCCTTAAGAGATCCGGGTATGATTCCCTGGTATTCACACCTGTCAATTTTATCGTCTCGTCTGCAACGATGTTCTTCCCTCGTTCTTTTTCCGGTACGCTTTCGACCACTTCATGCAGCATCGTCTCTTTCTCGCGCACGACGAATATGACGCCCCGCTCGGATTGCCTGTATAATGCATCAAACTTGTTATATGCGCGAAGCATGATACCATTCTTCTCCGTGTTGCCTTGGCTTTCATTACGTGCG
>CALAXC010000138.1 GCA_937894775.1 uncultured Clostridia bacterium | reverse complement strand
TGGGAATACCCGTTTCTTCCTTGGTACCCGCTTCTTCTTTGCCCAGAAAAAAGGACAGTATAATCGTTACAAGCAAGAGGACCGCAATTACCAAGGTCACCATTACAACCATTCGTCGTTTCATTCTAAAAAATCTCCGTTCCATACCGCTAAAATGCATACGGTAAAATACAAACGTTATTCTATTTTATATTACTGTTAACAAATTCGGTTACAGCAGCCAAAGCTCCGTCGATCTTTGTAACATCCTTTCCGCCGGAAACCGCAGTCTCGGGACGTCCGCCGCCGCTTCCGCCGGTAAATGTTCCAAGCATTCTGGCAAGATTGCCCGCATGCATTCCCTTGGCAACGGCATCCTTACCGCAAGAGCAGACGAAGTTCAACTTACCGTCGTTAACAACCGCAAGAACGGTAACGGAGCCGGAATCGGCAAAGTCAACCGCCTTTTCGTAACGGGATGCAAGCTGAGAATACAGATCACCGGGATATCCACGGTTGGAAGGAACCTGTTCCTGCGTAATCGCAATTTCCTTCATAGCATCAGCAAAGTTGGTCATATCGGTAAGGAGCACCAATACGTCTTTATTCTGAAGTGCAAATTGCTCTGCTACCGCCAACACCATATCGGGAATCATCATACATTCAACGGTAGGATCGGAAGCAGTATGAATAAACATAACGGTTTTGCTGAGTGCTCCGCCCTTGGAAAGCGCATCCTTAAAATACAGAAAATCATCATATTTAAGACCCATACCGCCAAGAACGATTACGTCGGCTTCTGCCTGCATTGCAATTCGGGCAAGAAGTTGGTTGTACGGCTCGCCCGAAATGGAGAAAATGGGCAGCTTCTGAGAAACAACCAAGGTGTTGAACATATCAATCATAGGAATGTTGGTTCTCATCATTCGGTTGGCAAGAATACGTTTAGTGGGATTAACAGAGGGGCCGCCAATGGGTTTCATATTTTCGTTAAGTGCAGGCCCTTTATCTCTCGGCTCACCTGAGCCGTTGAATATACGGCCTAATAAATCTTCACTAAAAGATACACGCATTTCGTGACCGAGAAACCGCACTTCATCTCCTGTAGAAACACCCTGACCTCCGGCAAAGACCTGCAGAGAAACAATATCTCCCTCGATCTTATTTACCTGAGCCAACGACTTGCCAAAACGTGTATTGATCTGTGCCAATTCCTTATACTTAACATCATTTGCTCGGACAGTGATAACGTTACCGGTAATGGATTCTATTCGATTATATACTTTGTTCACGTTCAGTCACCGTCCTTTAATAGTTTTTCGACCGTTGCGGCCAATTTACCGTCACCCTGACGATACAATGCATCAATCTCGGTTTCTGCTTTTTTGAAAGCTTCACTCTCAAACTCAGTATAGTTCCAGTCAATAAATTTCTGACGCATACGGTTAAAGAAGCTACGTGCGTCGTCTTTGTTTCCGACAGCGTAACTGCTGCCCAGAACATATACCAACTTATCGGTAACATAGCGTTGACGCAATCTTCCACAGTTTGCCTCAACCAAGTCGAAGGAGTTCTGTTGCAGATAAACAGCATCGAGCATTTCGGATTTTAAATAGGTAATGTAATCTAAAAGGGTAGTACCTTCTTCACCGACAACCTTCATCATAGAGCCGATCTCGTCACCTTGATGAAGAATGCCTTTACAAAACTCCAATTTTTCGCTGTCAATAACGCTGTTATATTTAGACCAAGAGATAAGCGGGTCAATGGCAGGATACTTTCTTGCATCCGAACGTTCACGGGAAAGACCGTGGAATGCACCAACAACCTTTAAGGTTGCCTGTGTTACAGGTTCTTCAAAGTTGCCGCCTGCAGGGGATACGGTACCGCCGATAGTAACGGAACCGGTACTGCCGTCAGGTAAACGGACATAGCCTGCTCTTTCGTAAAATGCCGCAATATAGGATTCCAGGTATGCAGGGAAAGCCTCTTCACCGGGAATTTCTTCAAGTCTGCCCGACATTTCACGCATCGCCTGTGCCCAGCGAGATGTTGAGTCTGCCAACATAAGAACATCAAGTCCCATTTGGCGATAGTACTCAGCAAGTGTTACCGCAGTATAAACCGAAGCTTCACGGGATGCAACGGGCATAGAGGAGGTGTTACATATAATAATGGTACGCTCCATAAGTGAACGCCCTGTTTTGGGGTCAGTCAGTTCGGGAAACTCAGTAAGAGTTTCAACAACTTCACCTGCGCGCTCACCGCAAGCGGCGATAATAACAATATCGACATCCGCATATTTTGATGTGGTATGTTGCAATACCGTTTTACCTGCGCCAAACGGTCCGGGAGTACAATAAGTTCCACCCTTTGCTACGGGAAAGAAGGAGTCAATAAGACGCACCTTGGTTTCCATTGTTTCGCCAGGTGCCAATCTCTCACTATAACATTTTACCGCACGTTTAACAGGCCACTTAAACGACATAGATACGGGTATTTCACGACCACGCTCATCGGTTAAAACTGCAATCGTTTCCTTAACGGTATATTCGCCCTTTTCGGCAATGGATTTTACCGTATAGTTTCCAAGAAGATAAAAGGGAACAAAAATTTTATGTGTAAACGGGCCTTCGGGCACGGTTCCGATGTATTCGCCCGCACGAACAATGTTGCCGACTTGTGCAGTCGGTGTAAACTCCCATTTCTTTTCAGTGTTAAGTCCGTCTGCGTAAATTCCTCTTTCCAAAAACCAGCCTGCCTGCTGAGCTAAAACAGGAAGTGGATTTTGCAGTCCGTCATAGATCTGACCGAGCAATCCGGGTCCGAGAT
>CALAXC010000137.1 GCA_937894775.1 uncultured Clostridia bacterium | reverse complement strand
GTAGATATTATTATTGACGGCGGCAATTGCGAAGGTGGAGTAGCATCGGCAGTTTTCGACATAGCAGGTGAACAGATGAGCATATTAAGGCCGGGAGCTGTAACGCTGGAGCAAATATCTACTGTCGTTGAATCGGCAGACGAACTTGATTGGATGAAGCCGCACGATAACGCTACGGAAAAGCCTCGCTCGCCGGGACTTAAATACAGACATTATGCACCGAAAGCAACCGTTAAAATATGTGACGGAGAGCCTTCAGCTGTAGTATCACATATATTATCAGAAATAAAAAAGGCAAAAGGCGAAGGATATTCCTGCGGAGTTCTTGCAACTGACGAAAGCTTTTGTTATTATAAGGAGGACAATGTTGTTGTCTTATCTTTAGGCAGTCTGCAAGATAGTCTGCAGCAGGCATCTAATTTGTTCCATTGCCTGAGAAGATTTGATGACATGGGCGTTAATATGGTTTTTGCAGAGGCACTACCTAAAGGCGGAACGGGAGATGCTGTTATGAACAGATTATATCGTGCTGCCGGAGGGAATATTTTTACAGTGTAAGTGCCCGGAACAGCAAGTAATCATATTTGTTTTAGAGAATGAGGTGTTATTTTAATTTTGAAACATATTCTTTTCGTCTGCACGAGTAATATATGCAGAAGCTTTTTGGCAGAGTATATTTTAAAAGATATGCTTGAGAAAGCCGATGAAGAGGGTAAATTAAACAAGAGAGACTATAAGATTTCATCAGCAGGCTTATTTGCCATAGAAGATGATGAGGCCGGCTCTCCGGCAGTTAAAGTTCTTGAGGAAAATTACGGTATAGAAGACTCTGATAAGCACAGAGCGAAGCAGTTGGACCGAGAGCTTCTTGAAGAAAGCGATTTGGTTATTGCTATGTCTGACAGTCATCAGCAGGCAATTGAGGATGCATTTTCTGATACTGTAAGCAAAACATATACTTTAAATGAGCTGGCATACGGTGACAAGGGCTTAGACGGTAATCTTGATATTGATGATCCTTACCGCGGTGATGAGGATGATTACGAGGAGTGTGCCTCTGATATTAAAAAGGCACTTGAACTTGCTTTTGATAAGATAATAGAATAATTACTTAAAGTTTAATTGATATTAACACGGGAAAATTACATTTGTATGTGATGTTCCCGTGTTTTCTTATAAGCTGCTTTTACAGAATTATACAAATTAGTCCGCCGCTGCCCTCGTTTATTACGCGTTGTATTGTTTCCTGGAGTTTGACACGCTCCTCATCAGGTATACGGTTTAGTTTACTTTGGAGGCCTTCGCCCATAAGCTCATTAAGAGGCTTGCCGAATAGATTCGAAGTCCATATTGATTGAGGATCGCCCTCAAATTCATTTAAAATGTAATTTACAAGCTCTTCGGATTGCTTCTCCGTGCCAACAAAAGGCGCAATTTCAGTTTCGATATCGGCTTTTATCATATGTATTGACGGAGCGTGAGCGCGCAGACGCACGCCGAAGCGGTTGCCTTGCTTAACTATTTGCGGCTCTTCCAAATGCATTTCCTCCATGGTGGGCATGACTATTCCGTAGCCTTTAAGCTCTACCTCGCGAAGAGCAGTTTCTAAACGCTCGTGCTCACGTTTAATGCGGCCTAAATCACGAATCATTGAAATGAGTGCTTTATCATCGGTAATATCAAGCCCGGAGCGTTCTGAGAGAATGTTATAAAAAAGTTCATCAGGTAGTTGTATGTCAATTAAAGAGCAGCCGCTGCCGGCATCAATGGACGAAACAACAGCATTTTTTACAAAAGAATATCCTTTTAAAGCCTCTACACAATCATTAATATGGCGAACCTTAGATGCTTCCTCAAAAGAATCCTTTATAGCATCCGTCAAGGAGGCCTTTAGCTCCTCATTGTAATCAAGACTAATCATCCACGACGGAATGTTAAT
The DNA here is from genome assembly GCA_937894775.1 of uncultured Clostridia bacterium. Classification (GTDB taxonomy): domain Bacteria; phylum Bacillota; class Clostridia; order Oscillospirales; family CAG-272; genus HGM12713. Next base: position 10,870 of record CALAXC010000137.1, on the reverse strand, counting down.
GCCTATTTCGCATATTGGAAATTCATACAGTAATGCTTGCATAATATTGTTAATATCTTCTTGTGTCATTGTGCTGCAATTTACAGGAAGCACAGGAACACCGTATTTTTCACTTAATTCTTCTTTTAAAGGAATAATATCCTCAGAAGAAGTGTCAATGCAATTGAGAAGAATGGCAAAAGGTTTGCCGGTGCTTTTTAATTCGGAAATGACGCGCGCCTCTGCTTCTTCGTATTCATCTCTTGAAATATCAGTAATGCTGCCATCTGTAGTGATAACAAGCCCAATTGTTGAATGCTCCGTAATAACCTTTTTAGTGCCTATTTCCGCCGCCTGGCCGAAGGGAATCTTTTCTTCGAACCAAGGTGTGTCTACCATACGGGGAACATCGTTTTCAAGATGGCCTAAGGCTCCGGAAACAAGATAGCCAACACAGTCAACGAGACGAACTCTTAAATTAATGTTGCCGTCAATCGTGATGTTAGCAGCCTCGTTCGGGATGAATTTCGGCTCTGTTGTCATAATGGTTTTGCCTGAAGCACTTTGAGGCAACTCATCTATTGCCCTGTCACGTTCAAAAGTGTCGGTAATATTGGGAATAACCAATAAATCCATAAATCTTTTAATAAAAGTAGACTTTCCCGTGCGGACGGGGCCTACAACTCCGATGTAAATATCTCCGTTAGTTCTTTGCGCTATTTGCTGGTAAATATCAAATCTATCCACTGAAATACCTCCTTATTAAATAGTAACCCTGTACTCGCTGCGGTTTACAAAGCAAGTATATGAGCGGAAGGCAAGATTTAATACTAAAATTTTTATTTATTTATTGACATCCAAAACAATAGAAGGTATACTTCATTGGTATATTATTGTGTTGCTTACCGCATTGTCTATGCGTGTTATCTATCGTATTGGGAGGCATTTAATTTATGACACACAAAAAGTTATTGTCCGTAATATTGGCGCTTGTTATCATGTCAAGTTTGGTTTTGTTTACAGGATGTAAGGATACAGAGATAGGTAAGTCTGATTGGACTACTAACGGCGGAGATCCTTCACTTTCAAAGCAGGATGAGGTTGCAGATGATAAATTGGTAGAATTTGGTATGTATCCTCAGACAAAAGCAGCAGCCGACATTCAGAGTGCAATTAAAAATAATGTTAAAATTGATCCTGAAACAGGCTTGTGGACCGAGTATAGCGATGACAAGATGTCTGCAAAATACGATTTGGAGACAGGTTATTTTGTTTATCAAGCAAAGGCTCTTTTGTTTCAATATCAAAGAAATACAATTTTGTTTTTGTCATTCGGATCACCGGGGAGCGTATCGTAAGGGAGAGGCGTTATACTACTGTCAAATTCCGGTTTGGCGGGTATGTTCGAGGGCTTCGGCTTATCACCGCAATAAGGGCAGGTGCTATCATTGCGCCCGTTTCTACTCTGGAAGAAATCTATGATATCCTGACAAATGCCACCGCCGGAAACAGCCTCCAATTCATCATCGGACACCTCCGAGTTTGCGTGTAATTGTTCAAAACAAGTCTTAGCCTCCTCTTCGGAAAGCTCTACGCCGTTTTCCTTGGCAAGCTCAAGAAGCTCTTCTGTGTTCTTTGCTGCCTTTGCCTTTGCAATAAGTTCTGGTGTTAAATTATTCATGATTTTGTTCTCCTTTATCGATGAAATCTGCACCTTTCAGACTTGAAGATCAAAACAGTCAAAAAGGCTGAATATCAAGAGCAAATGCTTTCTTTGTTAGTAGTGTATCATATGGAGCGTTACAAATCTGTTACAAATTCCCCAAGAAACTCAGAAAATATTTTTTACTTTTCCGTTATTCTGCGATACAGACTTCACACTTGCCCATTTATCTTTCTCTAAATATTAATTATCAAGTCTTTGACGCTCAACAAGCTCTGCAAATTTGCCGCCCTGCGCAATCAATTCGTCATAGGTGCCGTCCTCAACGATCTTGCCACTTTCAAGATAAATGATACGGTCACACTCGCGGATGGTGGATAGTCGGTGAGCAATTACAATTCTCGTGCATTTGAGGGTATCCAGCGAATCTGAAACGATCTTCTGCGTAATATTGTCCAGCGCGCTTGTTGCCTCATCAAGCATAATAATCTTGGGTTTTGGGGCAATGGCGCGGGCAATCATAATTCTTTGACGCTGTCCACCAGAAATTCCACCCGAGCCCTCCGAAATCATCGTGTGCATTCCCATAGGCATTTTTCGTATATCGTCGGCAACACCTGCCATCTCAGCCGCAGCCCAAGCCTCATCCACCGAAAGATGCGGTGCGGAAATAATAATATTGGAAAAGATATCGCCATGGAAAAGCTTGCCGTTTTGCATAACCACACCAATTTTGCGACGGAGAGATTTCAAATCGATTCCGGCAAGATCCTTGCCGTCGTAGTATATTGCTCCCTTCTGCGGCTTTTCAAAACCAAGCAGTAACCTCAGTAGCGTAGATTTTCCGCAACCGGTTGAGCCAACGATGGCAACATATTGTCCCGGTCGGATTTTCAATGAAAGATCGTCAATAACGTTAGGCATTCCATCGTGATATCTGAATGACACGTTACTGATCTCAATTCCGCCCGAAAGCTGCTCTATCACGGGCTTACCCTCAGCAATTTCGGGAATGGTGTCCATAATAGGCTTTGCCATTTCAATGGTAGGCTTGAATTGAGCAACCGTAGTAGCAATACCGGCAATCGACATAAACGCACCGCTGACCATTCCGTAAGCCGTATTAAATGCATAGTAATCTGCTACTCCAACCTGACTGCGAACAGCCAAATAGTACATCATGATCATACCGCTAAGAGATATGATGGCACCGAAGGCATTGTTTGCTCGCAGAAAGAGCGGCGGATTATACGCTACTCTGAGTTGCTCTGCATAAAGCTTAGACCAACGTGCAAACATCCTTTTTTCCGCTCCCGAAAGTCTGATCTTTTGAATTCCGGTTATCATCGAGTAGCTCATACCGCTTTCCTCTGCTGAAAGCTCCATCTGCTTTTTCGTGTACTTCATCTGATAGAACGTGGTAACGAGTGAAAACAAAAGGGTTGCAAGTATCACTCCAAGAGCCGGAAAAACAAGAGCTGGCGCATATTCAAATATCTGTGTAATGTACATTAAGGAGAAAATTGAAGTAAGTCCTGTATTAAGCGCACAAGATACAAGCATTGAACAAAGCGACTGTATGTATTGCGCACGGCTTGAAAGGTCGCCTGCACTGTATTTTTTAAAGAAGTCCGCAGGAAGCGATAACACGCGCATCATCGTCGCTGCTTGCACAGAGATCGTAATCTTCGTGTTGATGCGTGCCATCAAAAGCGAGGTAATTCCTCTGATCAGCAAGGAGCTGATGCTGACGCTTATCATAAATATGGTTATTCCCATCAAAAGCTGATAATCCTTGCTATCAACAACAGTCCCCATCAGAAGATTGTTCAGCTTCGGTCCAAGCAAACCGACAGCGGTTGCCGCCAAGGTTGACAGTATAACGAAAACGAAATCAGAAACCGAAAGCGTTTCAACGATATAACGCATCAGTGAGCGCAGTGTCAGTTTTCCAAGAGGAAAGGGCTTGTAAAAGCAAATTGCCTCCTCTTCAAAAAGTGCCTCGTTTGCCGCATTGATTCTTTCCCATTTGCCGGATTCATCATCAAAATATACGTATCCGGAAATACCCTTTGGGATAAAGGCGACAGCACTTCCGTCATCCTTACGCTTGCCAAGCACAGCACCAATGGAATCCTTATACCATCCCGACTCAAGATCGATATTACGCTGCATAATTCCGTTCGGACGAAGCAGGTATTCAAGACGATCGTTTAAGGTCTTGACAGAGCTTGGAAGTTGCTGAGGTTTCACCTTGTAATATTCGAGGATTTTCCAAATTGCTCCGATCTCACGCTCGTCATTTCCGTCATTTGAGGAACTTCTCTTCGTGCCAAGCACTGCATCCGCAATGTCAGCAAATGCGTCGGAGAATATGTCCTCGTCATTTTTTCTTCTTTGTTTTATCTGTTCATCAAACCAACCCATACTCACTTCACCTCTCCGCTTGGAAAAATCGAGCAACACACGAATTTCGGCACGAACCACACTCATTTAAACACATAGAAAATTTCATCGTTCGTACTCCCCCTTATTCGCTTGTAACAAGCTTCGTATAGAAGCCGCCGAGTGCATAAAGCTCGTCATGGGTTCCTCTTTCGACCACAACGCCGTTATCCATAACAAGAATCTCGTCACAGTCGCGAATGGTAGACAGACGGTGTGCCACCACGATGCAAGTGATTCCCCTGTCCTTGATGGATCGGATGACCTCATATTCGGTTCTTGCATCAAGCGCAGACGTTGCTTCGTCGAGTATCACGATCGTGGGGTCCTGCGCAAGCACTCTTGCTATTTCAAGTCTTTGACGCTGACCTCCCGAGAAATCCTTTCCTCCCTCGGTCAGCTTGTAATTGTATCCGCCCTCACGCTGCATAATGTCGCTATGTATCTGTGCATCTCTTGCCGCCAATATCATTTCAAAATCTTCAATGGAAGAGTCCCACATTTTTATGTTGTTGGCAATCGTATCCTCAAAGATAATAATGTCCTGATCGACCACCGCAAGTGACCCGGTAAATACACTTCTGTCAATGGCGGAAATGGGCTTTCCGTCAAAGAGTATCTCACCGCTCCACGGCTGATAGAGTCCCGATATCAGCTTTGAGACCGTTGATTTTCCGCAGCCCGACATTCCAACCAGTGCAATTCGCTTGCCGGGTGTGAGCGTAAGATTGAAATCCCTTATCAGCGGCTCTCCAAGACGTGAGTATCCAAATGTAACGTTTTTCAATTCAACGTTTCCCGAAAGCTTAGAACAAGTATCCTGTTCCCCGTCTTCCGATGTCTGCTCACACAGCTTGTCGGTGGGATATTTCATAACGTCCTCGATTCTTTCCATCGACGTTCTCATTTCCTGCAAGGTTTGTCCTGCAGAAATGAACTTTTGCGCCGGTGACATAAATGATCCAAGAAAGCCCTGGAATGCCATAACCATACCAACCGTGAAGGCTCCCTCCATCACAAGATATACTCCGATAACGAGAACCGCAGTATTGGTTATGGCCGAAACCAAGGATGGAATCATTCCAAGATATTGATTAAGCTTTGCGTACTTAACCCGCTGGGTGTTGACGCTTGCCTGATATCCCGACCATTTTTCAAAAAATCCGTTTTCCGCTCCGCTTGCCTTGATGGTTTCAATCATTTCAATTCCAGCAACCGTTGCACCCGTAAGCTTGCCCGCATCTCGCATGGAAACACGGGTGATGTTCACGCGCTTTTTCGAAATGATTCGAGACAGGAACATATTGATAACGATCGATAAAATCCCAACCATTGTGAGAAGCAGACTGTAACGAATCATTACCACAAGATAGAATACCATCATTCCCGCTTCAATAACAAGAGGGGCAAAGGTGTCCGCCAATGTTCTCGCAACCGAGGCATTTGAGCCTTTTCTTTGCTGAATATCTCCTGCCATTCTTTGCGTGAAAAATTCCATAGGAAGTCTTAAAACCTTCCACATAAAAGAAGTGCTTCCCATTGCATCAATCTTTGCTCCGATACGCGCAGTATAAATAGCTTCAATAAATGCCATGACGATCTGAATGATTGAAAGCATCGCAAGAGAGCCAATGAACGGAATTAACCATTCGGAGTTCTGCCCCGTCAAGAGCCTGTCTATAAATATACGCGAGAACGCAGGATTGATGATACCGATCAGCGACATGGTAACGGTGGTCATAACGGTGAACGCCACAGCAACACCGGCTCCGCGCATCTTTTCCTTTGAAAAGGATATCATACTCTTAGGCTTGCCTCCGGGCTCAAAGTTCTCCGAAGGCTCAAACATAAGGCATATTCCGGTAAAGGATTTATCAAAACTCTCAACAGATACGCTGTATGTACCTCGCGCGGGATCGTTGAGAATCGCCTTATTCCCTTTGAATCCGTTCAGAACCACGAAGTGATTGAAATTCCAATGGACGATGCACGGAAATTTTCCATTTTTACGAAGCGTCTCGGTCTCATATCTGTAACCTTGAGCCACAAGTCCGTAGCTTCTTGCCGCTCTTAATATGTTTTTTGCATTTGAGCCATCTCGCGAAACTCCGCAATCAGAGCGGACCTGCTCAAGCGGTATCCATTTCTCATAGTAGGCAAGAATCATCGTCAATGCCGCCGCTCCGCATTCCAAAGCCTCCAGCTGCATCACGATTGGAACCTTCGCCACACCGTTTGTAACGGGAGCCTTGATTCTGTTGTCAGCTTTTCCCATAGTCCCCTCCTCAGTTCAGGATAAAGGCGATTGGTGAAATGCTCTCGATCACGATATCCGCCTTTTGTACACCGTCGGAATGCTCACCGTCAATGCTAACCGCGTACACCCATTCACCAACGGTAAGACCGCTTGCGTAGATTGCGTAATCCGTGAAAGAGCCATCCACCCTAATGGGCTCCTCGGCGATATCCGTAATGATATATTCCTTTTCTTCACAGCGAACGGTCATTCCAACCTCGATCTTTTCCACGTCGGACTCGCCTACGTATATAACCGCATTTCCACCTTCCGTTACAATTGCAGTTGACATGGTCGTATCAATTTTCCCGATAAATCCCCAGACGATTACTCCGGTAAGCAAAATTACGATTGCCGAAAGTACCATCCACAATCCGGGGTTGGCAACTCTTACGTAATTATGAAGCTGCTCAGGCGATGAGATCTTTTCCATATTACTTTTTTTGAATAATTGCTTGTTCATATCAATCTCCCGTTGTTATTACTGTGTTTTGATAAAAGTTTTTTGAATATGACGTTATTTTTGAATACTTTTCTGTTTATGATAACATAGGGGGCGTTACAAATGTGTTACAAATCCTATGAAAAATCTAACAGCCACACACTTTGAAAGCATGTGGCTGTTATTTTCGTTTGCTCAGTTCATTTTACATAGATGCTTCGCGCTTCAGATCGTAAGTCTCAAATTCGCTTGTTCAAAGCTAAGCACATCCACAGTTTCAAAGTGAATGCCTACCGCGCTGCAAATATCGATCAGATCAGGAATGATCTGCTTGTCCCGAAAGTTTTCACAAATATTCAAAATCAGCGTGCCGTTAAAATCAATCGCGGCAACATTGCATTCACTGAAATCCGGCCAGGAGCGGAAATTGAAGTCAACAAGTCCGGACATCACTTCATTCGGTAAATCTACTTTGCCAAGATAGGTAAAGACGAAATTGCATTCCGAATGTTTCATCACACCGAAAACGACCTTTGCCAAAGCTTTTTGCAGAAAGCGAGGCTTTATGGAAACAAGAGGTCCTACCGTATCAATGAATTCCGTTGCCGCCTTTACAATGTTTTCCTTCTGCACAGCAAGATCAAGAAGTGAACGGTAAATCGTGCTGACGCGAGCGAAATCCATCGTGTCATAACGGTCAACGTAGGTAATGTTCTTGGAGATGATGCAGTTGTGCATGGTCTGAAAACCCATTGGGGCGCGGCAGTCAATCACCACACTGCATCTGACATTTTTGTTCTTTGCCTTTGAGCTTATATGTTTGCGCAGTGCCATGGAAACCAAAGGCGGCAGCACCGCTGCCGGAGAGGAATTACTCTTCTTTGCAACGGCAAGCACCTCGCTCATGGGGGCTTTCAGAATGTGGCAATCCGTTCGATAACCGCGTTTGAGAAATGGAAGCGCATTGGCTGCAAATCCCTTCGCCTGTTTCTTTTGAGGAATCCCCTTCTCAGCTTTATCATAGAGGCTTTCAAGACCCAGCTCTAACGCAGGCTCTACAGACCTTTCCACACCAAAATAATGACATAGCACCGAGGAAAAGAAGGCAAAAGCGCCTTTGCCGTCGCTGACTGCGTGGCACCATTCAAATGAAATGGTGCATTCATCATAGCACATCTGCCACAAAAAACCGTTTGTGGCATCCCCAAAGGCAAGCGGCCTGTTTTCTTCGGTTGCGCGGATTAACAGAAATTCTTTTTCGTTGGTTTCAAGATAATATCCCTTCTCATACCGCAAAGTACACCCAAACAACGGATGCTGACCGAGAGCTTGCTTTACTGCTGTATGTAAGCGTTCTGCGTTTACCCACTCCTTCAGCTTGACCTGAAAAAAAGGATTGTTTTCCATTACTGTTTTGTTGGCAGATATCGGATACAGATCCATCACGCCCAAATGATGCTTCATTTTTATCATACTTCTTTCTTTTTTAGGAGATGTTTTTTCACAGACCCTTAAGGCTAATGATCCTTTTCATTTTTGTAGCCATATTTCAGCTCATCATTAAGGCGTTGATTAAATCTGTCATAAATATTTCTCTTGTTTCTTCATCTAATTCCAATATTGATAAATATGGGTTTAAATCTTCAAGTTCTACCAACAATAACTTTCCATCTTGAGTTCTACAAGCATCTACTCTTTGAATACCGTTTTTTATTCCATTCCATTTTATAAATTTTTGAGCAAACTCAATGTCCTCATCGGTAAAATTATATTTTTCTAACTTCCATCTTTGCTCTTTATTGGGGGCATACAAAGCATATTCCAATTTATCATTTATGAAATAAAACGATACTTCGTATTTAAAATCGATTGCAGGCTGTATCAAAGTAGCTCCCGATGTTAAATTTCTTTCGGCAAGTTCGGCTCTTGATAAAAACTCAAGTCCTATTGAATCAGCGCCATCTTTTGGTTTGATAACATATTCATCTGCATTTGGTAATAAATCTATATCTTCTATTGTATCTATTGTAGGAATGACAGGATATTTCTCTGATGTCAAATCTAATAAATATTGCTTTCCGCACATATCTGCCTTTCCAACAAATTCATTAAATGTTTTCAGATTATTTGTCCTTACTCTCTCAACAAACGAATTATAAATATCTTTAAATCCGCTTACCGCACCTGTATTTCTAAAAACAATTAAATCAACATCTTTTTCAAAGCTTTCTGAGTTTTTGGGATTGCATAATACAACATCAAAGTAATCCTTTAATTTTCCTGCTATATAAATATCTTCCTCATAATAGTTTCTGCCTTTTGCTTTATAATACAAGTCTGTCAAATATAATATTTTCTTCATATAACCACACCCCCTTTCATTTACAAATTGTCCTTTTTCGCGACAAGCTCATGCATTAGAAACACAAGCAAAAGAAGACTCAAAAGATACACCGGCAACAGCAAAATGGATATATAATCAGCAACCAAACCAAACAAGGTTGGCATGAGCATATAGAAATCGGTCAGTTGTATTTGTTCTCGTCTCTGCAGAGCAAGATAGTCACACACGATGATATTATCCAAGTTTTTGTTTTAACATAACGATATCCTCTTGGGACATGCCGGCTTCTATCAGATACGCTGTCACAGCTGTTTCTAAATTAATCTGTTCCAGTTGTTCGACCGATTCGGCTCCCGTTATATGAAACAGCATCTCCATCAGGTTAATATCAAGAACCGCCTGATATCGTTCTGGCTCATGTTCTTTGTCTATACCATAATAATTGTAAAAGCTGATCATATAATCGCTAATAATCTCGTCAAGAGTTGCACCCATCAATGCTTCCAGTAGCATAGCAGTAAAACCGGCTCTGTCTTTGCCTTCGGTACAATGGATACAGTATGGCGCTTCATTTCGTGCAAGGAACGTAAGACCTTTCGCAACAGAGGAAGCAAACTCCTCTGAATAGAAGTTACCGGTCAGATCAATTGCTATCACGCTCCCTGTCTCATAAAGATGCCGGTAATATTCAGAATCACATTCGCTATCCGCCAAATATCCTTCAATATCTTCATCAGAATCCGCAAGATTTAAGACTGTTGTTACACCAACCGATTCAATGAGATTATCTGCATAATCAGCACGACCGTTTTCGTTGTTTATGGGAGAAGCGGTTCGATAAAGTTTGCCGTTTCCGATACGCCCCGCCGTTACAGAACGAAAGTTGGCAAAAGAAGCATCATCAGAGTAATCATCACGGTTGTTGCTATACTGTAACTCATAAAGTTCCTGAATGTTACGCATACCTGATTTTTCTACCATGGTGATTTCAGCAGAATCCCCGACCTCTACATCATTTGTGTCAGAGAAGTCCCCGTAGTTGATGCACACCGCGATATAGTCTTCCGGTGCGCTTCCACGGAGCAAGAGATTTCCCGGGTTAGAATAGTATCCGTCAAAAAACGGCATAGTATATTCGCATGCTCCAAAACGTACACAGACAATGTCACCGAGATTGTATCCGCCTTTCATAAAATCAGCGGTGGTAATATCAAGTACAGCATGACCGTATTTCTCGATTTCAATAACAGTCGCTTGAAGTGTAGATGATTTTTGGGTATCACACTCCGTTTTATTACAAGAACTCAATTGCAAAGCCATTATGCAAACAAAGAGAATTGCAATGCCTCTTCTTATGGCTTTTTCCATTTATTCACCCACTTTCATCAGAGCTTTATTTAGAAATTTACATTTTTTATAAGCATATTGATAAAAGGGAAATCATTTGAAATGAAATAATATCCAAAGGGATTTTATTCCCCTTCAGACAAACAACTCCGTTAATTATTTTTGTAAATTAGCAAAGTGTTATTTCCTATTGGCAAAGATATCTTTTATCTTCTGCAAAAGGCCCTTTTTGCCGCGCACATCCCTCTTTAACTGCTCAAAAGTATAGGCATCTGTATTAGCATTAATAATTGCAGCAATAATACGTTTGAACAGTTTTTGGAATTCGGACATGGTATCCTCTTTATATCGGCT
>CALAXC010000136.1 GCA_937894775.1 uncultured Clostridia bacterium | reverse complement strand
TATCAAGATGTTTCTTTTACGTGTCGGATATTCTCCGTCAAGTGATTGAAAATGGCGGAGTGCAACCTGCGAAGGTTACAAAACAACGAAAAAATGAGTTTGCTTTGTCCGATGGAGAACGTAAAAAAATTCAAATTTCGGAGACTCCTTTAACTGTAAGCGAAATATCCAATCACTTGAATAACCTTGTTGATTTAGAAACAACCAAAAAAATATCCGCAGCTACAATTAACAATTGGCTCTTGAACTTACAATTGCTGGAGGTTGTTTCACAGCCCAATGGAAAGACGAGAAAACTGCCGACCGAGCAAGGAAACGAGATTGGTATTTTCACTGAAGAAAGAACAGGGCAATACGGAGCATACATAACGGTTCTGTTTTCTTCGTCCGCACAGCAATTTATATATGATAACATAGATGCGATTGTTGATTCAAAACGAGAAAAAGAGGATCCTCTTTCTGAATTTCACGGTCGTCCTTGGACAGAAGCACATGACGAATGCTTGATCGATCTATTTAAGAAAAACGTTCCGGTATCTGAAATTGCATCCACATTAAAACGTACCGATGGTGGTATTCGAGCCCGTTTGAAAAGACTGGGATTGATTGAAAACAGAAGCGACGCAAACTAATTTTAGGAGTATTAAAATGGCACTTATAAAATGTCCCGAATGTCAAAATTCCATATCTGACAAGGCGGCAAAATGCCCTCATTGCGGATTGCCGGCAGAATATTTTGACGCCCAAAGTGCGGATTCTAACAAGAATAATGATATTGACTACAAAAGCATTGCCAATATCATCATTTCCTTTGACAAGGACTATATAGATCTTTTCTCTGACAGCCACTATATTTCGCACCGAGAACAGGACTATATGCATTCTACTTATGGGGAATATTATGTGTCATTGAAAAACAAGCTGATTTTTCAGTATGTTTGCAATAATGCCTCTGCGCTCCGTATCGATATTGATAGCTTAAAACGCTTTTTGAGAAAGATGCATACGCTGGATGAGAGCATTGTTACCCATAATGAGGAATATATCGAAAGAACTCTTGTTAGCGAGAAGGAATATTTCGACAACATTCTTGCTGAAATCGATCCTAAGATTCGTCTTGACGATGAGCAGAGAAGAGCCGTCGTAACCGATGATGATTATTGTCTTTTGGTTGCCGGAGCAGGTGCAGGCAAGACCACAACGATGGCGGCAAAGGTTAAGTATCTCGTTGAGAAAAAGCATGTAAATCCCGAGGAAATCATGGTGATTTCCTATACCAAGAAAGCTATCGGAGAGCTCATTGATAGAATTAACAAAGGACTCAAAATTCCTGCAAAGATCTGCACGTTCCACAAGTTTGCTTTTGATATTGTGAAGCGCTTCTCGGTTGAACCTCCGGAAATCAACTTTTCCTCGTATCAGATTGTTTTTGATATGCTTGAAAAGTCGATATTCAACAATAAGCAGCTGATGCGCAATCTCGTTTTGTTCCTTGGATATTACTTTGATTTGACCGAGGATGTATTTAAGTTCGACAACCTTAATCAGTTCCATCTTTATAAGGCAGAACAGGATTTTGAAACGTTAAAGAGCGGACTTGGCGAGTATATCAAGAAGGTTGAACAACAGCGTAGTAAGCGCGTGAAGACGATTACAGGAGAATATTTGCGTTCGGTGCAGGAAGTGCAGATTGCTAACTTCCTTTATCTCAACGGACTGGATTACGAGTATGAGCGAGTATATCCTTATGAGTCTCCGTCAAAAAACAAAAAATACACCCCGGATTTCTATATCACGCAGGGCGAGCATACTGCGTGGCTGGAGCATTACGCATTGACCGAAAGCGGATATAGCAATGTGTTCACGCCCCAGCAGCTTGCAATGTATAAAAAGGCTATTCGGGACAAGCGCACATTACATAGCGGTTATAAAACAACGCTTATCGAAACATGGTCGTTGTATAATGATCGCCGTCCGCTGATGGATCATTTGAAAGAAGCTCTTGAAAAAGAGGGCTTCCAGTTAAAGCCGCGTAACCTTGAAGAAGTATATAAAAAGATCGTCGAAACCGGTAAGGATAAATACATCATTAAGCTCATACTGTTTATGATGAACTTTATTGAACAGTATAAGACCACCGGATACGACGAGGCGGGATTTGAGATTCTCAGAAAGAAGACGGACAATCCCAGAACATTGTTGTTCCTTGATATTGCGGAAGAAGTGTATCATCACTATCAGAATGTCTTGAAGCAGAGTAATCAAATTGACTTTGCGGATATGATCAACGATGCACATTTCTACCTTCAAGAAATCGAGCGTCAGCATATTGAAATGCCGTACAAATATATCATCATCGATGAGTTCCAGGATATTGCCCGTCAAAGATTTAATTTGACGAAGCGTTTGTCTGAAATTACGAAAGCAAAGGTTGTTGCTGTTGGTGATGACTGGCAGTCGATTTATGCATTCT
>CALAXC010000135.1 GCA_937894775.1 uncultured Clostridia bacterium | reverse complement strand
TCAGGGCGTCGCCCTGAGAACCCACCACCTTTTGAAAAAGGTGGACGAAAACTTTCCATCTGGGTTAGTGCGAACATTGTGTGCTGATTGTTAGATTGGCTGAGCTCCCCAAAAAACGGTGAAATTCGTTTAATATATTTTAATATATAGGGAAAAGCTTTTTGATTTTCGCTGATTATGTGATAAAATGCAACAGAATTATGCAAAATGCACAAAAAAGCCCTTCGAAGGAAAATTTCATAGTCATTATCACAGTTTTTTTGAAATTCTGTTGACTTTTTTAGCTTTTGGTAGTATAATTATTAAGAAGTATTGGCGATACTTTAGTTTATTTTTAAGGAGGTACCGATATGGCAAACAACTTCAAGGAAAAACTTTTCCAGGAGGTTAATCCTGTAGTAGGATACGTTGTATTCTTCGGAGCGCTTGCGCTTGCAATCGGAATTGGCTTATTGGTTTGCCTTTAATTAAAGGCGTGGTTGGTTTAATTGGTTACAACAACTTAATTAAAGGAGAATTTTTAAAATGAAAAAGTCTAATCGTAAGGGCTTTACAATCGTAGAGCTTGTAATAGTTATTGCAGTTATCGCAATTCTTGCGGCTGTACTTATTCCTACATTCGCGTCCATCGTAAAGAAGGCAAATGATTCTAACGTTCAGCAGGTTCTTGCTGCTGCTCGTAAAGTAGCTGTTGCTGAGAATGCATCTGATGCTACTTTCAGCGAAGCTGATCTTGTATATGTATATGAGAATGATCAGTACACTTGGAATGCTACAAGTGGTAAGTTTGAAAAGAAAGCTACCGCTATAACCGTAGATGCAAATGACATTGTTTATGCAGCTGCACAGCCTGCTGCTGGTAGTGCTCTTGCTGCAGGTGTGTACAAGGCAAACGAAGATCTTAAGGCAGTAGCTGTTGTTAAGGTTGTAACAGAATAACTATTTAACTTCAAATAAAAAGCAGGGTAAACACCGCTGCACTCTTTGATGGGTGTTGTGGTGTTTTCCTGTTTATTAGGGTATTTCCATTTTTACATAATTTTGTATATCTTGGTATGCTCAATTTAAGAAAGGGGGTACTGTATGACTGTTCAGAAAAAAAGTCGCAGAGGCTTTACACTCTTAGAGCTTTCTATAGTTATTGCATTGGTCGCTATTGCGGTCGTTATGGTATCGACCTTTTGTATAGTGACCGATCACCGTGTCAGAGAGAGCAGACGTTCTCTTGCGGTTACTAACGATATAACAGTTACCGAAACGATAGCTGAAGGCTGGATAGAGCTTTTCCTTTCGCAGGGCGCAGATTTTTCTATTGAAGATCAAACGCTTATAGCACACGTCGGCGAGGATAGCTACAAGCTTTCTTTTGCTTTGTCTGAAGATAAAAAAGGAACGGTCGGTGAGCTTCGCGGTGAAATACCGACAGAAGATCCTGTTGAAGCTAAACGCTATACTTATACTACCTCTGCTGTAAAAGCTATATCTTTTTCTGCTGAGGAAAAAGACGGAAGATATATTTTTTTCTGCGAAATGCTTTGCGATCCTACCTTGAACGCAAATGAAAGCAAGTTTAAAAAATTTGTATTTTGCGTAAATTCCCACGTTGGCGAAACCTTTGAAATATCGGAGGTGTCACAATGAAAAAAATATTGAATAAATTTTTTAATAAAAAGAAGGGTGTTTCAATACTCGAAACGGCTATAGCGCTTACCGTTATAACGATAATAAGCGCGTCGGTCATCGCTCTGATAATTGCATCTGTAAAGACCGAAAATAAAAATTATAATTCGCTCTATATCTCTTCTTATGCCGAAAGCTCGGTTGAATGCTTCAGATTTGCCGACAGCTCCGACGAGCTTTTTGAATTGCTTAAAAAGACCGATGCGGAATATGTGCGCACCGATAATGTTTTTACACTCGACAAAGGACAGTATATATTAACTGTTACCGTTGATTTTGAAAGCGGTGTGCTTGATCTTCTGGCAAATGATCCCGACGGCAAAGAGTTATATGCTCTGAGCTATCGAAAGGAGTGAGGCTATGAAGATGTTGAGCTTTCTTAATTCTAAAGAAAAACGCAGACGCGGAGCCGCTTTAGAGCTTGCTATAGGCGTTATGGTAATAGCTATTCTCGCTTGCGCGGCTATGGTAAGTGTCTTTATATATCAGGCAAACCGTGTTCGTCTTTCCTATAAGGATACCGCTATCAGAGCCGAGCTTGATGCGGTGGGTAACAGCTTTTGCCTGGCTGCGTCGGGTGAAAACGGTGTCGAGTCGCTCAAGGACTTTGAAAACGGTGTCGACGAAAAATTTAAAGCTAATACCTCTTATAGCGAAACTACCGTCGATCTTATCGTTACCGATGCCGAAAAGGGCGATACTCTTTTAACCGTTTCTTTAAAAAAGAATGACGGTGGAACTTCCTATACCGTCACCGAATGGAAATACCATTAATTTTCAGGAGATTTAAAAAATATGCAACCAAAAGTAAAACCGAGCGTAATTATTTACGCCGATACCGATAATTGCAATATTCACTTTTGCTATGAGCCAAAGGATCATAAAAATTCATATAATCACGAGGTAGAACGTTGTAGCGCAGAGCCTTTTTCAGATGATTTTTTTGAAAAATTCGCAAGTGTTGTGAATTTGTACAAAAAATCTCATCCCAAGGTTGCCTTTGATAAAACGGCTCTCGTTCTTCCAAACTCGGTTATTTGTACCGATATCGTATCTATTCCTACAGTTCGCCGTGTGCTTGTAAACAGTTCTTTGGCGTTGGCGATAAATTCGATATATTCAAACAGCACAGAGCTTAAATTTTCTTCTTATCTTCTTGCGCAGAACAAACAGACTATGACGTTTGGTCTTGTCGGTGTCAGAGCCGATCTTCTTAACCGAATGAAGAAGGTATTGGGGGAAAATCAGATAAATCTTATCTGTGTTACTTATGCGGCAAACTGTAATATCAACTGGTTGCTCGATGTAAATAATAAGTTAAGAACTTCAAGCTTTCTTTATATGGGTATCAGACAGAACCGCACAGATTTTGTATTTACCGTTAAAGGGCAGACGTCTACCTTTTATTCTATAGATATAGGTTATGAGATCCTGACCGAAAGTAAGTTTTTGAGAGAATCTGACGTGCTCGATCATTATGCGTCACGACGTCTTATTTACTCGGCACTTGAAAATACGAGAAGATATAACGTAAATGCTATTGCCGAGCTCGAGGAGCCTCAAAAAAAGAAGGTGCAGGAGCTGTCTTACGAGGATATAATGCGTAAGATGGCTAAGCTTAACCGAAATATTGCCTGCGAAAACTTTAAAATATTCAAAAAATGGGCGCTTTCCGTTATAGCGTCAAATTATGATATTACCCAGTTCGGTGAGATAGATACAGTTTATGTGAATATTCCCGAGATCTTCGATTTTGTCTTTGAAAAGATAAACGAAGGTAACGAGGAGGGTGATATTAAGTTCGAGAATATCTTGGCGATGGATCCCAAAAAGAGCATCAGCGCACCTTATTCCGAAACTTATGGCGGTATTCAGGTTAAACAGTTTAACAGAAATAATAACTTATAATAATTTTACGGAGTGTTATCGATGGAGCAATACTATTTTATCGTTGCGTGTCTGCTTTCGAACGTGCTCGGTCTTTGTGTGGGAAGCTTTTTAAACGTAGTTATCTACCGACTTCCGCTTAAGATGAGCCTTTCAAAGCCGTCGTCGCACTGTACGACCTGCGATTACGTTTTGCGCTGGTACGACAATATACCCGTGATCTCTTACATAATGCTCGGCGGAAAATGCCGAAGCTGTAAAGAGCGTATTTCTCCAAGATATATGCTCGTTGAACTTGCTAACGGAATTCTATGGCTGCTCTGCGTGATCCTCTTCTGGAAGCAGAGTCCTGTGTATGCCGTGCTTACGGCACTTGCCATAACTGTTATGATCTGTATATTCTTTATAGATCTTGAACATCTTATAATATTTAACCGTTTTTCGATAGCGCTTGCGCTTTTGGGCGTAGGATGTATCTTTACCGATCCTTATACCGTATGGTACGATCATCTTATAGGCGCTTTGGCGGGAGCTTTGCTGTTTCTTCTTATATATTTCGGTGCGATATTGGTGCTGAAAAAAGAGGGAATGGGCTTTGGCGACGTAAAGCTTGCCGCTGCGGGCGGTCTTTTGCTCGGCTGGCAGAGATTTATATTTGCCATAATCGTGGCATCGGTTACAGCGAGCATAGTTCTTTTGATAATAAGAATTAAAAATAAGCACGAAAAGGGTAGAGAATATCCCTTCGGACCTTTTATCGTGCTTGGAATAACGTTATCTCTTTTTGTGGGAGCGCCTATTATGGATTGGTATATAGGGCTTTTGCTCGGATAACGTAAAAAACGTGAGAAAGGAGAATTCAGAATATGCAAAAGTATAAATATACCGCGGTAAATTTGCAAAATCAAAAGTTCAAGGGTGTATTTATAGCCGAAGACGAAAATGATCTTGCGACTCAGCTTGCAAGACAGGGACTTTATCTTCTTTCGTCTGCTCCTTACAAAGGTGACGTATCTTTTTTCACTCTCGGAAGTGCAAAGGTCACGCTTAACGATCTTACGACCTTTTGCCGTCAGTTTGCTATAATGCTTGATACGGGTATACCGATACTTGACTGTCTGGATATCCTCAGAAATCAGCAGTACGGACCTTATCTTCGTAAGCTTTTACAGATAATTTATGAGGATGTAAAGGGCGGTGTGCTTCTTTCGGCGGCGCTCGAAAAGCACCCCAAAACCTTTCCGATATTCTTCAGAAGTATGATACACGTCGGTGAGCGAAGCGGAAAGCTCGAGATAGTTCTTAATTCGCTTGCGGATTATTATGAGAAGGATGCGGCGATAAAGAGAAAAGTAAAGAGCGCTATGTCTTATCCTATGATGCTTCTCGGAATGACGGTCGGTATCGTTATTCTTATGATGCTTTTGGTAGTTCCTACCTTCAGAGATGCTATGTCGAGCCTTGACGTAGAGCCTGAGGGACTTACTAAAGCGGTTTACGATCTTTCGGATTTCTTCCTTGCCAATTGGATGTTTTTGCTGTTGGGCGTTATCGTTGTGGTGCTCTTGTTTTTCTTGCTGTTACGCCTTGAATCGGGTAAATACGCAAAAGACGTTCTGCTTGTAAAGCTACCCTTTATCAGCACTGTTCAGAAAAACCTTATAGCGGCAAGATTTTCAAGAGCGTTTGGACTTTTGCTTGCCAGCGGAATGGACCTTAACGAGGCGATGGTGTCGGTCGAGGTGGTACTCACAAACAGATATATGAAGCAGAAATTTTTGAGAGCGGCGGATAATATACGTCACGGAATGTCTATGACGGTCGCTTTTGAAAATGAGAAGCTTTTCCCTCAGATGATGATACAAATGGTATCGATCGGAGAAAAGACCGCGAGTCTTGAAGAGGTCTTTGCAAAATCCTGCGAGTTTTTTGACGTTCAGGTTGAAACCTCGCTTACTTCACTTACATCTAAAATACAGCCGATAATGATGATGATAATGGGCGCAATAATCGGAACGCTGTTTATAGCGGTATATTCTCCGATGCTTACTATAATGACAGGACTTGGTGTATAAAGGAATAAGATAATGAATATAACAAGAGAATTATTAAATTTATACGTAGAAAAAGGCTTTTTGACGTCAGAACTTTCCAATCAGGTTTTTAATGACTGTAAAACCGCGCACGTTACGTTGCGCGAATATCTCTTAGCAAAAGAATATATCACCGAAGCTGCAGAGCTTGAGGTGCTTTCGGAGTTTTATAATATTCCTTCGGTAGAGCTTGAACTGCTTAACGTTGATGACGATCTTATTGACCTTTTCAGCTTTGAATTTATGAAAAAGCATAAGATAATCCCCGTGCGGCGTGATGAGGACGGTACGCTTATTCTGGCGACTGCACGTCCTCTTGACTGCCATACTATATCGGCAATATCAAGTCGCTTTTGCTGTAAATTCGATCTTGTGCTCGTTCTTCCGTCGCAGATAGATCATTTTATTGACGGAAAAGCTACCAAAGCATCTACCTTTAAGGCGATCAGTGATATTAATACCGAAAACGACGAGAAAAAGCAGTCTGCCGCGCAAAAGGGCGGTTCGGGCCCTGCTATCAGCAAAGAGGATGACGTTATAAACAATCCTGCGGTGCGACTTGTTGACTCGATCATCAAGGAAGCTATACCCGATCACGCGAGTGATATACATATAGAGCCCTTTGAAAAGGTGGTAAACGTAAGATACCGTATCGACGGCGATCTTGAAAAAAGAGCATCTTTCCCGATCGAGGCTTTTTCGGCGGTCTGCGCAAGACTTAAAATTATGAGCGGAATGAATATCGCAGAGCGAAGGATCCCTCAGGACGGACGAATCAATCTTAAGATAGGCGACAATGAATACGATTTCCGTGTATCAACGCTTCCTACCGTTTTCGGAGAGAAATTCGTTATCCGAATTCTTGATAAGAGATCTTTTAAATTCACAAGAAAAGATATAGGATTTACAGAAGATGAAAATTTAGTGGTGGATAAAATGCTTGCCCGTCCCCACGGAATCATTCTTCTTACAGGACCTACGGGATGCGGAAAATCGACAACACTTTATTCCTTTATTAAGGAAGTAAATGATCCTACCGTTAATATAGTTACGGTTGAGGACCCCGTTGAGTACAGTATGGAGGGCGTAAACCAGACGCAGGTAAATACAAAGGCGAATATGACCTTTGCGGCGGCGCTTCGTTCGATCCTTCGTCAGGACCCCGATATCATAATGATAGGAGAGATCCGAGATGAAGAAACGGCAGAAATAGCCGTAAGATCTGCTATTACGGGACACCTTGTTTTCAGTACGTTGCACACTAACGATGCGGTCGGCGCGATCACACGTCTTGAGGATATGGGCGTTGATAACTATCTTGTTGCCGATGCGCTGGTAGGAGTTATCGCTCAGCGACTTGTAAAAAGGCTTTGTCCTATGTGTAAATCGACGGGACTTACGAACGAAAAGGAAATGGAGATACTCGGCATAAACGAGCCTATCGAGATATCGCGTCCTTGCGGATGTAATTTCTGCGGAAGTACGGGTTATCGCGGAAGAATTGCTGTTCACGAAATAATGTATATGAACGAAAATATGAAGAATGCGGTTCTTACCGAAAAGAATCTTGAGGTTCTCAGAAAACACGCAACCGACAATGGAATGGTATCTCTTTGGAATTCCTGTGTTCGACTTGTAAAAGACGGAACAACGAGTATCCAGGAGCTTCTTACGCTTAAATCTGAATAAAACGGCATTGTCATATTTGATTTTTGCATAAATTTATGTATATTTGCGAGGCGCTGTCTTAAATATATTTGTAGGCAGCGTCTTCTGCTTTTGATTGTGGTTTTATATACTTTGGAGGAAAAATGAAAAAATCGTTATTACTTGTATTGGTTTTACTTGTGTCTGTTATATTTGTATTATCAGCATGCAGTGAATCGAGTGGATCCGATACAACGAAAGATGTTGAAATTACAGATGTCACAGAAATAACAGAAGAAAGTGAAGCTGATAAAATAACCGAGACTGTTAAAAATACCGAAGATAGTCAAGATTCTGAGAGTGAGAGTATTTCTAACGGTAATGAGACAGATCTTCATACGCATAGCTTTTCTGATTGGAAAGTTTTAAAGGCTGCTACTTGCACTCAAAAAGGTGAAAAAGAAGGTACTTGCAGTTGCGGAGAAAAAGAAAAAACGGATATACCCGCAGTTGGCCACGCAGAGGTCATCGACAAAGGTTATGCTGACACTTGCACAACCGACGGACTCACCGATGGTAAGCATTGTTCAACATGTAATGAGGTTTTAGTTGAGCAAACAGTTATAGAGTCAAAGGGACATTCAGAGGTAACAGATAAAGGTTATGATGCGACTTGCACAACCGATGGACTTACCGACGGAAAACATTGTTCAGTATGTAACGAGGTTTTAGTTGAGCAGACTGTTATCGAATCAAAGGGCCACACAGAGGTAACAGATAAAGGCTATGATGTGACTTGTACCGAAGACGGACTTACCGATGGAAAACATTGTTCAGTATGTAATGAGGTTTTGGTCGAGCAGACTGTTATCGAATCAAAGGGACATACAGAGGTCATCGACAAGGGATATGCCGATACTTGCACAACCGATGGACTTACAGATGGAAAACATTGTTCAGTATGTAATGAGGTTTTGGTTGAGCAAACAGTTATCGAATCAAAGGGCCACACAGAGGTTATCGACAAGGGTTATGCTGACACTTGCACAACCGACGGACTTACCGATGGTAAGCATTGTTCAGTATGTAACGAGGTTTTGGTTGAGCAGACAGTTATCGAATCAAAGGGACATTCGGAGGTAATAGATAAAGGCTACAATGCGACCTGTACCGAAGACGGACTCACAGACGGTAAGCATTGTTCGGTATGTAATGAGGTTTTAGTTGAGCAAACAGTTATAGAGTCAAAGGGACACACAGAGGTTATTGATCCCGCAAAAGAGCCTACTTGTACTGAAATAGGTTGGACAGAAGCTAAGATTTGCCAGATTTGTGAGCTGGTTCTTTCCGAAAGAACTT
The DNA here is from genome assembly GCA_937894775.1 of uncultured Clostridia bacterium. Classification (GTDB taxonomy): domain Bacteria; phylum Bacillota; class Clostridia; order Oscillospirales; family CAG-272; genus HGM12713. Next base: position 6,960 of record CALAXC010000135.1, on the reverse strand, counting down.
ATATCAGAAAAATGGGACATAACGTAGTAGACGGAGATTGTATACGTTGTGATTATCAAAGAATAGATTTTACGGATATAAGTATTTATTTTTCAGATTACGGTTATAATTATCTTGGAACTTTAACTAACGGTGAAAAGATGCAAGAGCTTTATAATCGATTTGATGCTATTGCGAGAGAATTTCACTCAAATTCTGTTACGTCTGAAACTCTGGATAAAATCACCTGCGGTGATCTTGGCTTGAAGCTTGAAGATTGCCGAATGGCTTTTAGCAGATTTATATATGACAGACCTATTTATTATTGGCTTACAGGGTCGTATGATTATTACTACAATACAAGCACTAATGTAATAACGGGTATTATTTTGAAAGTAGCTCCTGAATATTCAAACGGAGCAACCCGTGCAGAATACAACGCTATTATATACAAAGGTGCGGAAGAGTTTTATGCTACGGTAGAAACAGAAGAAAGTATATATAACACTGTTCTTGCTTATTATGATCTTATTATTTCTAAGATCAACTATGCTTATGACAGTAATGGAGATCCTGAGGATTCTATCTGGGCGCATAGAATAGTAGGTGTATTTAGTGAGCAGGGGGTTGTTTGCGAGGGTTATGCAAAAACTCTTCAGTTAATGCTTAATGTCAGCAAGATATCAAATATTTATATTTCGGGAGATGCCGGCGGAGGCCATGCGTGGAGTTTGGTTCGTCTTGATGACGGAAAATGGTATTGGTTTGATTCGACCTGGGATGATTCGGGAGATCAGTACAGCGATTGGTTGGCGGGAAAACAGTATTTTGCTTTGGTAGATACTTCTGTTGATCTTAAGGATCGAGTTTTTATAGATTCTCACGTTCCGACTATAGATAATAATTGGGGGTGGCCCTCTTTGCCCGAGAGAGCTGAAGCTTCTTTTGATGATGCGGATATCGTGGAGGCGCTTCAAACCTTTACTGTTGGAGAAAATACATATCAAGTTGTGGGATATTATAAAGTTCATCTTATAAAATCAACTGTTAGCAGCGGAACGGCTATAGTTCCCGACAGTGTTTTTTATGACGGTGATTTTTATGATGTGATCGGAGCAGGAACCTTGCGTGCTACAGGTCAGGTGGTTTTTGATGTTGTTTTTGATTATTATTCTATTTCAGAATTGACATTTGCAGACGGTATAGTAAGAATTCAAGGAATCAATAACTGTAAGAAATTAACGACTGTACGAATTCCTAAAAGCACAAAATATATTATTATGAATGCATTTGCATATTGTAATAATCTGACTACTATATATTATGATGGCACGGTCGAAGAATGGAATGCCATTGAAAAGGGTAGTGATTGGAATATTGGATGCGGTACGATTACCGTATACTGTTCCGATGGAAATGTTACTGTTTGATGATGTATTAATAGAAAGATTGAGCCATTAAGCGCGAAGAAACTTATATTAAAAAATAAAAAATATCGCTTTATTATCTGAAAATTGATAGTAAAGCGATATTTTTATAGTTACGGATTCCTTTTTTATATTTATTTGCTCTTAGGATATCCCTTATAAAGATGAACGATGTTGAGGTCCTCTTCCATATCAAGACCGTGTGAACCGCAATTACCGTCGATCTCGTGACAGCCGTGGTCCATAGCAAAGCCTACAAGTGAGTTGTGGGACGTCCAGTTTCTTTCAACAAGATTTGAAAGTGTTGCAAAGTCTATCGAGTTTGCGCGAAGTTCGGCTATAGCTTCCATACTTTCGGGACCGTGCTTGTGCATAACAGAATCGTAATTTCCGTTGTATACTACTACGAGATCGTGCTGATCGCGTATAATGACTTCAGCCGCCATAGCATTAGCTCTGTTTACGGCTTCGCCTCTTGAATGATGGAAGTAATCTACCTTACGGTCGAGGAATATTTTGCTTATGCTGCAATCTCCGCTTGTTATGATAGCGCATTTTCTGCCTGCCTTTATCATAGCATCGAATATCGTTTCAACGGTAAGAACAGGTTTTGCGTACTTGCGTATTCCGTGTACTATAGGCTGTGCGCCCGTGTACATAGTTGCAAAGCATACCGGGGTTACCGAAGGCATTACGGTCTGAAGCGGTATTGCTATATCGGTATAATAGGTAGCCTCTCTGCAATAGCGGGAATATTTTTCATATATCCACTGAGCGATAGCATCGGGATTGTACATAAGTATTCTGTCGGCTTTTTCACCTGCAAATATCTTATCTATATATGCGACGAGATCTTCGTTTGCGGGTGCGGATATAGAAGGTGCTTCCACGCCCATAGCATAACAAAGGGCAGCGCATATAGTATCGAGTGAGTTTGGGTTTAACATTTTGAGCTCCTTTTTTAAATTCTTTCAAAAACCATAGTTGCCTGTATTCTGTCACCGCCTCCCCAGCCTGTGCTTTGAGCAGATGCGGTTGAAATGGTGTGCAAACGGTATCCTTTTGCGGCCTGCTCGTTTATTACGCCCTCAAGCTCGGAAAGGTTTCTCGAACCCGTACCCCAGAATTTTTCTTTTAAAGTTACTTGTAAAACTACGTATTGTTGCATTTTTGTTTCCTCCAAAAATATTATTTTATAATTAAATTTTATCACAAAAAAAAGTATTGTCAATATCTTTGCGAGATATCGACAATACTTTTTTATTAATCTTCGTCTTTATAATTGTTTTTGTGCTCTTCCTTTTCGGGAGGGGCGGGCCTTTCTTCGTCTTTGTTGCCGCTACCGTGTCCTTTATTATCCTCATCCTCATCTTCATCGCCGTTTTCATTGTTCTCACGGTCGTTTTTTGGAGGAGGATTTTCGTGGTCTTCGCGGTCGTATCTGTCGTCATCGTCATCATCATCGTCGTCAATCCTATCACGAAGATCCTTTAATTCGTGCATAGGCTTGTTTTTCAGATCTTCCATACGGTATCTTTCGTCTTCGTCGACGATATCTTTGATGATCTTATATTTAGCGGGGGAAATATCGGATTTTTTGATTTCTTCTTTTTCTTCTTCTTTTGCGTTGTATGTGCTTACCGAGTAGGTTTCGTTATCCTCCGGCTTTATCTTTTCAGCCGTTCCTTTGAGCTTCTTGAGAAGCTTTTCAGATGTTTTTTCTTCTTTAGAGGCAGCACTTATATATATTTCACCTTCCTGGTTTACATATCCTGCCGAGTCGCAAGCCGAAATAACTGTCTTTAAGGCATTTTCAGCATCGCAACCGACGAGCTTTGTATCTGCAAGAAGTGCTTTTGCTTCTTCGTTTAAAAATTCAACACCGATAACTCTTTCAAATCTGTTAAGCTTGAGAGCTACTGAAGGGTTTATATCGATGTAAAGAGTCTGGAAGTCTTCGTTGTAAAGACCTACCATACCTGCGCAAAGGGTAAACGCAAGAGCAACTCCTGCCGCTGCTGCGACAAAACGTTTCTTCGCAAAGAAGAGGGGAAGGGAACGAGTTTCTTTTTGAGGCTCGGAAGCTGTTGCTGTATCGCCAAAGTAGATCTCCTGCTTAGCTTTTGCAAGTATATCGTCTTTATTTATGTGCGACATATCGAGTTCGCTTTCGCTCAGCATACGTTCAATATCTTTTTCGTTCATTCTGCGTTTCTCCTTTCATAAGCGTTTTTGATCTTTTTGATCGAATTGTTGTATTGCCATCTTACCGAGCTTTCTATTCCACCGGTAAGCTTTGCTATATCTTTGAATTTCATTCCGTTTATTGCGTGTAGCACAACCACTCGGAATTCTTTTTCGTTCAGAACACGTTTCGCTATAGCGATTATACCGCTCTCGTCATTCATTTTAGGTGCGTCTTCGTGTTCGAGGTTAAGAACGTTTACCGTTTCTTCATCGTTGAAATCAACGGATACCGTCTTTTTCTTATCTCTTATAATATTAAGTGAAGTATTTTTTGCTATGGTGTATATCCAGTTGTAACCGTTTTCGCCACGGTATTTTTCTATGTTTTTTACGATCGCTAAGAAGGTATCTGATAGCGCATCCGCGCTGTCATGCGGATCGTGAAGATAGCTGTAACATATGGAATAGAGCTGCTTTGAGGATGCATTGTATAGCAGGTCTAAGGCAGAGCTATCGCCCTGCCTTAACCTTGTCAAATATTCATCTACTTTGTGTTCGTCGATGAATGTTGTCATCCTTAATACCTGTCGGGCAGAACCGACTTCCTTTATGATTTATTTAAGCAGCTACGTTCTCTGCGGGAGCATCGGTAGCTTCAGGAGCTGCGGGAGCTTCGGGAGCTTTGGGGGCTTCGGGAGCATCAGCGGGCTTCTTGTCGCCTCTATTTTCGTGGTGCTTCTTGTCGTCCTCATCGTCGTCGTCATCGTCGTCATCTCTGTCGTCTCTGTCGTCGTCGTGCTTAGGCTCTTCTTTCTTACCGTCGTTCTTATCGTCTTTCTTTTCGGTATCGTTCTTACCGTGCTCTCTTCTATCGTCGTCATCGTCTTCGTCGTCATCGTCCTCATCGTCGTCGAAGTCTCTGCCGTCTTTCTTAGCCTGCTTTCTTTCTTCTGCCTCTTTGCGGAAATTCTCGCGAGCATCCTTAGAGAATTCCTTGTATTCTTCCTTCAATGCTGCAACCTTTGCCTTGAACTCTTCTTCGAGAGCCTTAGCAGCAGCCTTCTTTTCCTCAAGCTCTTTCTCAAGAGCAGCCTTTTCTTCAGCGGTGAGCTCATCCTCATCTTCTTCGAGATCTTCCTCGATATCCTCTATATCATCGCGGAGCTCGAAAAGCTCTTTGTACTCTTCCTTGAGTGCGTCGATCTTGTCTTTGTACTCATCCTTAAGGTCAGCGGAAATCTTATCTTCGTGCTTGTCAGCCTTGAGGAGCTCGAGAAGCTCTTTTACTGTGAGGTTGAGAAGCTGATCGTAGGTAAGCTCAGGGTTAGCGGAAAGAACTCTTGCGATGATCTTTGCGTGACCGGGAGCAACGTTCCATTCCTCAGCAGCTGCGAGGTAAGTGTCAAGAACTTCCTTAGAAACCTTAGCGGCGATGCCCTTCTTCTCGAAGAACTTCATAAGCTTGTTGTTTACGCTCTTTTCAACTTTTTCTGCAACTTCTGTGTTTTCACCGTTTACATCAACGTAAACTGTATCTTTGTCCTTAGCGGGATCCATATAACCGAGATCAACAGCTGTCTCTGTGAATTCAACTGCTGCATCTTCAATTGTAAGACCTTCGAGTTCGGTGGTAGCGAGGATTACTTCGCCGTCTGCGTTTACTGCGTTTGCTGAAACAATGGTGCCGTTTGCATCAGCTACCATTTCGATTTCGGGATTGATTCTCAATCCGATATAAGTGAGTGCGCCGGGTGTTACGTTCTTCTGTACGAGGTTGCAAGATGCAAGAGCTGTACATGCGAACACTGCTACTAAAATAATGCTTAAGATTTTTGTGAGTTTCATTTTTCTCCTCCTATGATTTTGCCTGTGGCATTTAGTGTGAGTTTTGCTTTCGCTTTTCTCCTTCTGATATATATACACACCAAAAAGCAATTTCGTTGGAGTTTTTTGAAATTTTTTAAAAAAAATTTTTCTTTACTGTATTTTATCATATTTTTGGTTATTTGGCAATAGTCTGTATAATAATATATATAAATAAAAATGAAGGAAACCGCTGTGAAAAAGATCGTTTTTATATTTGGAACACGTCCTGAAGCGATAAAGCTTTGTCCTGTTATTAAAGAATTCAAAAAAATAAATGAAAAAAATAATAAAATAAATATTCAAATTTGCCTTACGGGGCAGCACGCCGATATGTTAGACAGTGTGCTTGACACTTTTTCGCTTGATGCGGATCATAGATTTTTGGTAATGCAAAAGGGGCAGAGCCTTGCGGAGCTTAACAGTTCTGTTTTTTTGAAGGTGGGAGAGCTTTTGGATAAAGAAAAACCCGATCTCGTTTTTGTACACGGGGATACCGCGACGGCTTTTGCGTCTGCTCTTGCTTGCTTTTTCAGAAAGATACCGATAGCTCACGTTGAGGCGGGGCTCAGAACCTATGAGCTTTACAGTCCATATCCTGAGGAGTTTAACAGAAGAGCTATATCTTGTATGGCGAGCTTTCATTTTGCGCCGACAGAAGCTGCAAGGGAAAATCTTTTGCGAGAGGGGATAGATAATAAGGATATTTTCGTTACGGGAAATACTGTTATCGATGCGTTGAGGTTTACCGTAAAAGAGGATTATTCTCATTCTTTGCTTGATTGGGCTGAGGATTCTAAGCTTATAATAATAACGGCGCACCGACGTGAGAGCTTGGGCGAGCCTATGCGAAAGAGCTTTCGTGCTATACGAAGGATTTTTGAAGAAAGAAAAGATATCAAGGCTATATACCCTGTTCACCCTAATCCTGCGGTTCGTAGGATCGCAGAAGAAGAGCTTTCGAGGTGCGAACGAATAAAAATAATTGAGCCGCTTGACGTTCTTGATTTTCATAATTTTTTGGCGCGGTGTTATTGTGTTTTGACAGATTCGGGGGGGATACAGGAAGAGGCGATATTTTTCCATAAACCGATACTTCTTATGAGAGAGAGTACAGAACGTCCTGAGGGTGTGGAAGCGGGCGGAGTTGTGCTGGTGGGGAACGAAGAAGAAAAAATATACCGTTCGATAGAGCTTTTGCTTGATAATGATTTGCTGTATCAAAAAATGGCTGATGCTGAAAATCCGTACGGTGATGGCAGAGCATCGGAGCGAATTGTCAGAGTGTTTGGGTGTGGTTAGTCTGCGTCAGGGGACAGCATCGGCTGAGCCGACAGGCAATAACGCACACATATAGCCCGACCAAACAATGCGGTCGGGCGCTTTGTACATCTTGCAAAGATCGATCAAGAAAAGTTTTTGCGGAGCTTTTTTCAAAAAGCGACAAAGAAAAACGGCGCTTTTCTTTTTGCGAAGCTTTTTCTTTTGCGCCTCTTGTGTCAAA
>CALAXC010000134.1 GCA_937894775.1 uncultured Clostridia bacterium | reverse complement strand
ACTGATTCCGGTGGAAACCGCTATACGTTTTTCTGTGATCTGACAGGAGCGTTAGTCTGTACGACTAAGAAAACCTACAAAGCGGATACACCCGAACAGGAATTGTTGCTTGCTTGGGAAAAGGAAGGCAAGAAGCATTTCAACATTTGCCATAAATGCGGCAAGTTTGTGATTAACGCCGTGTTCAATCCAGAAGTGGCGGAATGTGTCGAATGTGCTCCCTTTGAAGCAGAAGCCAAGTTTTGCAAGACCTGCGGCGCAAAGGTTGAAACCCCCGGAAGAACCTGTCCTGTGTGTGGCAACCTGCTGAACTACGAAGGGAGGTCTCTCTGATATGACACAGAAAACACGGTTAAAGAATTTAGAGGATTTTGGATATGGCCCGAATGTAATGCGGAATACCAAAGTCTGCGCTAAATGCGGTCAAGTGATTAAAGCCTCCGCTTCCTTCTGTCCCGATTGTGGCGAAAGATTATCAAGCGAAACGCTCTTTGACCGTTACAAACGGCAGCATCCCTGCTGTCCCGAATGCGATACGGTGTTAGCCCCCGACTCGCTGTATTGCCCCCATTGTGGGACAAAGCTGAAAATAAAAAAGAATAAGGATGTCTTTTAATTATGGCATTTTTTGATAAGTCAGGCGAGATGGCGAAGAATATCGGAGATAAAACCGGCGACGCTATCAAAATCGGCAAGCTGAACAACAAAATTACGGCGTAAAGTTCTGTGCGAACTGCGTCGTGAAAATGGAGGGATAACAGATGAGTAGTCTATTAGAAAGAGCTATACGGCGCGGCGTGAGTAACGCCGTAGGCAATGCGGTAGGTAAAGCAGTCCAGCAGGCGGTGGAGCCAAAAGCAACCGAGTTTGCAAACAAAGCAGCCGGACAGATCGATGCGGCAACCCAGCACGCAGCACAGCAGGGCGAGAAGACTGTGCGGCAAGCAAGCGGCCTTGAGGATGCGCTTTCCAATCTGCAACGCTCGGTGGAGAGTTATGCCACCGAGGTAGCAAAAAACATGAAAGTCTGCCCGAACTGTCAGAAAACGACATCGGCGGATAAGAAGTTCTGCCCCGACTGCGGTGCAAGACTGCCGGAGGGAAGTGTAGCGCAGGGTGCTGTCTGCCCAAGCTGCGGAAAGCAGAATGTCATCGGTACGAAATTCTGTCAGGATTGCGGAACCAAGCTCCCTGTTGCCGTTCAGGAGGAACAGATGCATGCGGATGATCATGCTTCGGTAATGTCAAAGTGGGATAAGCAGCTCCCACAATATCCGAAATGGAATTGCGGAGGATCACATTTTGAGATCGAAGTGTATGACGGATTCACAACCTTTTCCGTAAACTTTGACGGAAACACTTTTCGTGCAAAACAAGCCGTGGAACAGTACCGCCAGTTACTGCTTGAGGGCGGCTTCCGTGAAGCCGGAGAGAATCCCACGATTGAGCATCTCTACAAAATGATAGACGGCGTTTGTTATCACGCAGATACCGAACACTGTTTTGAGGGTGACAACGATACAGCAACCATATATTTTAACACAGGAGAACCACAGGGCGGCTTTTACTATAAGCCGGACAAGAAATCTTTTGGTCTCAAAGGCCTTTTCGGCATTTGATCGACAGCATAACAGAAAGGATGAAAATACAATGAAAAGATTATTTGCATTATTGATTACAATCATTATGGTGGCCTCTTTGGCAGCATGTGGCACCAACAATTCGAACACTAACGGAAACAACAGCACAAATCCGCCCGCAAGTAGCACCGGTGATAATCAGCAATCCGGCAATGAATCGGGCAACGGTAATACTACGCAAAGCGGCAATAACGCCGAGGCGGCTAAACTCACCGGCAAGATGAATATCATCAATCTTGACGACAGAGATCCGTCCGTCCTTCGCGGCGTGGCCATCAAAGGCAACCATGCCGGCGGCTACGACGGCATCAACGGAAAAGAGTCCTCTCTGACCGACGTCCGCTGCATCTTTGAACTGAACGAGTGGGTCTATTTCTACCCGGATA
>CALAXC010000133.1 GCA_937894775.1 uncultured Clostridia bacterium | reverse complement strand
CGAAGTCTTCTGCGGTATGGCAAGTATCAAGAAAATACATTCTGAAGAACTCCTTTGCGGAGATGGACGAGGTTCGCCGCAAATCCGGTTTTGTAGAGTGGTCCTGCCGCCTGCCGGAGGAATGCCGGAAGTGTCGGGCCCAGCCGGAGATTTTTGAAGCCGAGACGGGTGAGCACCGTATAAGCAACACTCGCTTGTACGGTAACAAGAAATCTCACGCGGAGATTATCTTCGTCATACTCCTCAAGGAAGCTGCCTTCTTTATCGTAGGTCAGCTCATGCAGGTAGTCCGTGATATTGTCCGCACCGAGGTTGATGGCGGCGGCAATGACCGCATCACTGATCTTTTCTCTCTGCTTGTCATCATCAATAAAGCGATTCTGCAAAGCTTCGATAATGTCACCCTCATATTCGGGTTTGATGCCCCAAATATCAAAAGGCTTGTTTTCTCTGTGATGCGTATCACTTACATCAAACACGTATTTGAGATAGTTTCTATCTCCTCGTCCGTCGATCAGAGCGATACCCGTCGCGCCTCGCTTTACCCAACGCCCAAAGTGCTGATTCCACAACTGCGTTTCCGCACAAGCGGTCGCGTAGGGTCTTTGAGCATAGATAAGAACTTGGTCTGCAAACGGGTATTTGTACTGATACGCTGCCGAGTGCAAAAAAGCTCTCCACGCCACCGAGTCCGATGTGATGTCTTTTATCGTCCGCTTATACAGTTCGGTAATCAAGTCAATTTTTCTCGGCATTGTTTTTGCTCCTTCTTTTAGTTTTTATCGGGCATCACGCGTTGATACCCGTTCTTTCTTTTCGGTTGGAAAGTCCCAACCATAGACTTCTGCGATGATCCCACCGAGCTTGTCGGTCGCACGATCAATGTCATCCTGCGTGGCTTTGCCCTCATAGAACTTATCAAGGAAGTCCTCGCGGTCATCGGAGGAAAGTCCGTCCTTGAACTTGCGATAATACATATAGTTCGATCCGTCGTGGTGTATCTGCGTCGAACACAGATCTCCGTCACGGTCAACGTACCATTCTGCCATATCGCAATCGGTATAAAGACAATCCTTGATGTTTCCCGATTCGATCAGCTTGTAGCCTTGGAACCTGCCGTTCCATCTTCCAATGTTGCCGAACACGATAATGTCGGTACTGCATTGGATGTTGAGATTGCAACGCTCATCGGAAAGATAATCGTTGTTGATCTCATACATTTCTTCGGTTAACTGTTCATCGGTGTATTCGGGATGCTCCTCTCTGAGTCCTTCCCAATCCTTGAGATCAAGGTCGATGTTCGACCAAATCATGTGCTTCTCGGGGAAAGGATAAACGTGTGCTCCGCGTCTTTCCAAAACCTCGGCAAACTCGCAGATGTGGAAAGAGTTGTTGCCGACAAGAACGTGGTAATCGTCGATATACTTGCAGGTGAAAGCCTTTACCTCTCCCGAAGGATAGGTCACGATAACTTGCTCTCCATCGGGAATACGGAACTTCTCTTGATAGTCGGGATAGATAAAGCGGATCTCTTTTGGCTCATTCATCGTCGCTCTGTCAAGAACGGCGGTGACTCCGTATCTGTTTTGAAAAACATAGTCGCTCATTATCGTTCCTCCCTGCTATCCTTTTTTCTGATTGCTTTTCCGTTCTCATCGTAGTTTTTAGGGTCGGCACCGGGCACGTTCCAACCGAACATTGAGCCAACCTTCATAGCCTCCGCTTGCGCGGGAGATATGCCAAGCTCACGGTTCATTTCGTTTGCGGCTCTGCCGTTCCCTTGCTTACGAATGGGGGTGTATCCGCTTTGAGCAATATCAATGCGAATTTCCTCCTGCGTAGTAGGAAGATAGGCATAAGAATACAAAGGAAGTCCTTTGTCCTTAGCGAGCTTATTCATCACCATCTCCTTGTCATAGCAAAAGACATAGAAATTGTAGTCACCCGGAGTAGGAATAC
>CALAXC010000132.1 GCA_937894775.1 uncultured Clostridia bacterium | reverse complement strand
CTGTACGCCAAGCTCCTCAAATACTGCCTGGGCACGCATAATCGCCCTCTGTGCAACCTGATTCTTTCTGCCGAATTCTTCAAGAGAGGTATTGAAGCCGATAAAATCGAAGTCCTTTGAGGTGATAACGGTTTCAAACACTTTCAGATGCTTGATAAAGCGTATTGTCTTTTCACGCTTGGGGTTATCGAAGATTTCCTCGGGAGTTCCGTCCTCATAAACGCCGCCCTCGTCCATATAGAACACACGGTTGGCGATCTCACGGGCAAAGCGCATTTCGTGAGTAACGATCATCAGCGTCAAACCACGCTTGGCGAGATCCTTTATAACCGCCTGCACCTCACCTACCATCGTGGGGTCAAGTGCTGAGGTCGGTTCATCAAGGAGTATGATCTCGGGCTCCATAGCAAGAGCACGGGCAATAGCAACACGCTGCTTCTGTCCGCCCGAAAGCTCGTCAGGGTAATTAAAGGCTTTATCCGCAAGACCAACGGTGCGAAGAAGCTCCATTCCTTTGTCGTAGGCTTCCTGCTTGGGCTTTTTCAGCAAGTCCATAGGTGCCGCCATAATGTTTTCAATAATGTTCATGTGATTGAACAGATTGAAGGACTGGAACACCATACCCATCTTTTGACGGATCTTATTTATGTTACATTTTTTATCGGTGATACATTCTCCGTCAACCCAAATCTCACCCGCCGTGGGTGTCTCAAGCATATTGATACATCTTATCAAGGTTGACTTTCCCGTACCCGACGGACCGATAATGGAAATGACGTCACCCTTATGTATTTCTACGTTTACATCCTTGAGGGGTGTAACGTTGGGATATTTTTTCTGCAAATGGCTGATCTTAATCATCTCACAACCCCCTTGAGAATATTTTTGTTCTTTCTTCGTTTCGGTTCGGCTTTTCGTTTCAAAATGCCGAGAAGTCCGGCAACGCCCCACGTAATCGCAAAGTAAATCAGCGCAACAGCGATCAGCGGGAAGAATGCTTCGTAGGTGTTACCTCTGATGATATCGCCCATTTTGGTAAGGTCATTTACGGCGATATAGCCGACGACCGAGGTTGCCTTGATAAGACTTACTATCTCTCCCGAATAGGAGGGCAGGAACATTTTCATTGCCTGCGGAAGAACAATGCGGAAGAAGGTTTGATTTCTGCTGTATCCAAGTGCGTATGCCGCCTCAAGCTGACCGTTATCCACGCCCGAAACTGTGAGCGAGAGCTGCTCGTAAACAAAGGAGCCGAAGGTCAGTATAAAGCCGATGATGGCAACCACCACGCCGCTCATATCGGGCGAGGTGAAGACGATGTAGAACAGTATCATCAAAACGACAAGCGTCGGCGTACCCGCAATGATCGTGGAATATACTTTCGCAAATCCTTTTGCAAGTTTAGAGAGCCACTTTGTTTTGCTCCGCGCCAACATATACAGCGCAAAGCCTAAAAGCGTACCGCCAAGTACCGAGAAGACGCTGATGATCATAGTGGTGCAAATACCCTCTGCGATCAGCTTCCATCTCTGCTCTCTGATAAAGGTCTTTTCAAAGCTATCTCTGAGGGACAGCATAAAGTTTTCGAATCCGCTTCTCTCATACTTTGCCATGACCACTTCGGCATTCATATAAGGATCGGAGAAGTTTACGCTTTCCTTGCGCTCGTCGGTCATATAAAGTCCGCCGCAGACAAGGTCGTATCTCTCGCTTGCAAGTCCTGCAAGTCCCGAAGCAAAGGAAATATCCGAAATGTTTACGTTGTAGCCGTATTCCTTGCAGAACATATACAGCACTTCGATCTCAAAGCCAACAGGCTTACCCTCGTACATATATACAAAGGGTTTTCTTGTGGTATCGATTGCCACTTGCAAGGTCTTTTCATTAGATGAAAGTTCGTCAAGCGGTATTGTTTCTTCAGGTTCTGTTTCGCCGTACCATTTATCTATAAGCTCATCTATCTTGCCATTCGCTTTGAGCTCTTTCAAAAATTCGTTCATCTGCGCCTGAAGAGCATTTCCAGCATCATTTTTTTGGAATCCGAAGCCAATCTCCACGGAATAAGCGGGCACCGTGATACAGGATAGGTTCTTATCTGTACGAGCTACCGAATTGAAGTTCGGTTTATCAAGCATAATGCCGTCAACCTTGCCCCCCTTGAGTGCCACGAGCACATCGGCAAATGTGTTGAACTCCTTAATGGTCGCATTCGGGAACTGCTCTCTCGAATAACCGCCATACAGCGAGCCTGTAACAACACCGAGTGTTGCGCCGTTGAACTGGTCGAGGGAGGAGGAATTGTCACCCTTAATGATGAAAATCATATCCTCTCGGTGATACGGATCCGAAAAATCAATCGTCTCCATTCTTTCCTCGGTGATAGAAAGTCCCGCTATTGAAAGATCGTATATGCCTGTCTGAAGTCCGGCAAGAAGCGAGGGGAATGCTACCTCTTCAATATCAAGCTTATAGCCGTACTCCTTAGCAAATGCTACGAGGAAATCCACATCATAACCGACTATTCTGCCGTTTTTGATATATCCGAACGGCTTTGCCTCGTTGTTCGTGCCAACCTTTAAGGTACCGTTCTCTCCCGTCAGCGTGCTCGGGTCGGCACATTCGGTGGGTTCCGTATCTCCAAACCACTTCTCTTGCAGTCTGTCATATTCACCGTTTTCCTTGATTTTTGCGATAAAAGCGTTCATCTGCTCCCGAAGCTGCGCGTTTTCTCCTTTTTTGAACGCAATACCGAAGTCTGTTGTCGTATAGGGTTCTTCGAGACGATCGACGTTCATTCCTTCCCATTTCATACACGTATAATACGACACATCGTTCAGAATAATATCTATTTTACCCTGTGTCAGAGCAAGCATCATATCGGGAATGGAAGCAAACTCTTTAACGGTTGCATCCGGGAAAACGTCATGGATGATCGTAGCTGCGTATGTACCCGTGGTGATACCGACGTTTGCATTCTTATAATCCTCAAACGTCTTTACATCGCTTTGCTTATGGATAACAAGAACTAAATCTTCCGTGTGATTGACAGCGGAAAAATCAACGCTCTCTCTACGTTCTTCGGTGATGGTAATACCGGACATACCGATATCATATCTGCCGGATGATACACCCGACATAATGGCTGCAAAAGCCGTATCCTCAAACTCAAGACGGTAACCGTACTCGCGGCAGAAGCCGATCATAAGCTCAACTTCAAATCCTGCATATTTTCCATCTTTGATGTATACAAACGGCTTTGAGGCAGAGCTGACACCGATTTTCAGCGTTCCGTTCGCACCGTCAAGATCGTCGTATGTCTCGAACACGGTTGGCTCACTGTCGCCAAACCATTTATCTTCAAGCGCTTTATGAGTTCCGTTGTCCTTTATCTTGGCAATGTACGAATTGACCTTGTTTTGCAGATCGAGATCGGCACCCTTTTCAAAAATCATTCCGTAATCGCTCAGATCGATTGCCTCGTCGATGCGGTCTACCGACTGACCTTCCCAAAGCATCGCCTTATATATAGACTCATCCGTAGAAAAGGCATCAACCTTTTTTGCGTTGAATGCCACGATCAGATCCGCATAGGTATTGAACTCAAGATATGTAGCATCCGGAATAAGCCCCGGCAATTTGATGGCTTGGATCGAGCCGGTTACAACACCTATTTTCTTACCCGACAGATCGCTGAGCTTTGTTTCACCGCCCGAACCGATATCACCGTTCTTTTCGGCACCGCATCCGGCAAAAGCCAACAGGATCGTAATGAGCGCCATAATCAGGCATATCCATTTTCTGAAATTCATGATTGATTCTCCTTTTTTCTGTTTTTCTCGTTACGACAAACACTATGCAGTGGTTCGCCTCGCGGCATT
>CALAXC010000131.1 GCA_937894775.1 uncultured Clostridia bacterium | reverse complement strand
GCTTTTCGCGGTGGCGAAAAGCGTTTTTATATTGAAAAACACCGAAAACTGTGCTATAATAAAACCGGAAAGGCGGTGGAGTATGGAAGTTGTTCTATATGAATTCGGTTTTGACTATGTTAAAGCGCTCGGTTTTTTGCCCATATTGATGGTCGGATTGGCTTTTTTCTTTGCTGAAAAATTGATAGGCAACGCTCATACTTCTTCAACTATTAGCACAAACCTTAGTACAAAAGAAATTTCACCAAAAATATTCAAGATGACAACTCGTTGTATAGGCGGCTTTTGCGCAGTTGTCTTTTTGATCTCTTTTGCATTACATATTTCTGAATATAACGCGTACAAAGATATGTTGGAAACAGGTAGCGTTTCAACCGTGCAAGGATACGTTGAAAATTACTCACCGCTCCCCTGGGACGGAAAAGGAACCGAGAATTTTGAGATCAATGGAGTCTATTTTGCGTATAATGATGCTGACGGAACAAACGGTTATAAAAAAACAGCCGATCGCGGCGGTGTGATAACACACAACGGGCAACACTTGATAATTAGATATGTAACAAGAGAAGATGGCGAAAATATTATTCTTTACATAGCAGAAATAGAGTAGGCATCTTTTTTGTCAACACGTCTCAAAAAATTCCGTACACGCGAGTGTGCGGAGTTTTTGAAAAGTAATAGTGAAAGGCATTATTTATATTGAAATCCGCCTCAACGTGTGCTATAATATATTTGACGCAAGCGTTAATTTCAAGAAAGGCGGTGGAATCATGTTCAACGAAATCAAAACGGAAAAAGACATACAAACTTTTCTTGAAAAAACGAATCAGCTTCACGATGGGTACATCCTCTCTGCGATATATACCAATAACGGAATCAAGAAAACGGAGAGCGGACATTCTTATTTTCCTTGGATGACAACTCTGACGCTCAACGTATTGGTGACAAGTATATGGGATGCTATTGTAGAAATCGAATTTGAAGGCTTGCGCGAATGGCAGATCCACGATGAATTTTCCGACATATTCGCAACTGCACTCTCTTTTGATGACGAGGGGCATATCGTATGGGCTGACGTCCCATGGCAGACACGAGAGGAATTGAAGAGCAGTTCCTTTGTCATTGCCACATCTATGAAATGGCGAATTGCGGAATAAAGAAAGGTGGTGTTTTTGTGACGAAACAAGAAGTTCTACAAGGCGCACTTGCTTTGAATGAAAGCGATAAGAAATATACTGTTTCAATTGAAGGCGATAAAATAATTATTGAAACTAAATATCGCGGAACACACAAGAGAGAATCGACATTTCGCTGTATTGAGCAGTTAAAGGATGACAAAACATATACAGAAACCACTTACAACTTTGACGGATACCGCAAACAATATGGAGTCCGTATCAAATCAGTTTTTTATTGTTTGGATGGATCAAAAGAAGTGTTTGATTCGGAGGAGATAAAGAAAGTCTTGCGAGAATATCTTGAGAGTTGTGGGTACAAAAGAACTAAAAACGTATTATTGCTTGCTTTGTGTATTGCCATTCCTGTGGTTATCGCAATTTTGGTTGCTCTAATTGTCTCCATTTCGCTAGCGATCGATTCTAAATTTGTTGATACAAACGGACTTGAGAATTTTTCTTTGACTGAAATCACACGGGATGAGATTTTAAGCAAAGACAACAATTACAGAAGTTTTATGGTGTCGGAAAGGCATTCCGGAAATCATACGAATATATCCAAAACAAGGCTTAGGGATTACGATTACGACCATATTAGCAGATCGTTTGGGAAAATTCATGGTGTAATAATTCTTCAAGCAACGAGAGTATCAGTAAATAACCTTACGTTAAACATTAACAGCTATGTGGAATCGGGAAATGCTGAAATTGTAATTGTTATTGATGGAGAATATTATTGTTCTGTTGATGTTAATCAAGATAGATCTATTATGATACAAGACGTTCGTAACAAAGAAGTGATTATAAAGCTCGCGGGTGAGGGAGCAAAAATGAGAATTGATGTGACACGAGTATATTGATTATACATGTATTAACTATCACGGGAGAAGACAAAATGAGGAAGATGTTAAAATTTTTAGATATTATTTTTACAATTATAATGATAATATGGGATATAATTGAGTTTTTAGCAGTACCGGCATTGTTCATTATAATAGGTTTGTTAAATTCGTTTCCTTGGCAATATTATGCCATAACGATCGGCGGATATTTTGGCATATTCATCATAATAGAACTCGTCTTGCATTTTGTCTTCAAGGCTTTGGATAAAAAATATACGCCTCTCATAGAGAGAAAACTCGAAAAATACTTTAGTAAGTTTTCAAAGGAAGATTAGTTGTACATAGCCGTTTGCAAGTGTAACGCGAAAGCCCTACTACGCAGCCATATCAAAACTAAAAAACCGATGCTCTCGCATCGGTTTTATTATTTATAAAAGGCAGTTTCGCGCATTGACGAGCGCGCGACTCAAGGGACTCCGTCCCTTAAGAAACCCTGCGAGCTTTTGAAAAAGCTCGACCAAAACTTTTCTAAAGTTTAGGTATTATTTATATCATAGATAGCGTCAGCTACCTTTGAAAACTGAAAGACGTCGAGCGTTTCTCCGCGCACTGTGGGAGAAAATCCGAGCGAAACGACGATTTCGGTAAGTTTTTCCTTATTAAGACCCGAAATCTTTCCGCCGAGCGCAGAGCCGACCGCATTGACAAGTGTCTTACGCCTTTGCATAAATGCCGCGCGGACAACCTCGAAAAAGAGCTTTTCGTCCTTCGGCTTTACCTCTTTTTCCTTGAAAATGTCTATTCTGACAACGCTCGAATCGACCTTCGGTGCAGGGATAAAGCTACCTG
>CALAXC010000130.1 GCA_937894775.1 uncultured Clostridia bacterium | reverse complement strand
TCCGAGCGGCTTGGGTTTTATTCTTGCACCGTGCCGACCTTTGAGCAGCTGGTGCTGGCGCTGCTTATCGAAAGCGGCGATTTTGAGCGGCATATCAACCGCGTCAGAAGAAACAAGCGCAAGGAATTGCAAAAATAAAAAGAGAGGCTGATTGCAACACTTAAAACGGGTTGCATATGGTGCGTGTTCTTAAGGACAGTTTTAAGAATGCGTTGTCTACTGACAGGAAGAAGACAGAGAATGTTTTACGTTCTCTGTCTTCTTTTCTTGACAAGCACTATATTTGTGGACACAAATGTCTTTATGTAGACTAATTCATAAATTTATGATATAATATTTGCGAAAAACATTAACCAAATCATTTTTCTTTCACTATTAATGCAGAAGCTTCTAAAATGGCGGAAAGGAGGTACGTAGATGACCTCAATCGAATTGAACGAAAAGATAACGGAAGTATCAAAAACAATCTTCTCCTACTGTATGGCTAAAACACCCACACGAGAAGAAGCCGAAGACTTATCACAAGAAATTCTGTATGAGTTGATAAAGTCGGCTGAAAATATTCGCGATGACAAGGCATTTTACGCTTTTATGTGGGGCGTTGCAGGAAACGTTTATAAGCAGTGGTATCGAAAAAAGTTAAAAAATAACACCTGCGAATTGACGGAAGATATTCCCTCGGACAATGAGTTAGCAGAAGATGATAATAGCGATATATATCTGCTTCGCCGTGAGCTTACTTTGCTATCCGAGAAATATCGAAAAGCAACGATTATGTATTACATTGACGAACGTTCTTGCTCTGAAATATCATCTGCGCTTGCCATTTCCGAAAGCATGGTAAAATACCTGCTGTTCAAATCACGAAAAATATTGAAAGAAGGAATGAGTATGGAAAGAAATCTTGGAGAACTCAGCTATAATCCTAAAATATTGATCCCGATGTATAACGGTGAGGGGCCAAACCATTTTTGGAATTTTATGCAAAGCAAAATCAAACAAAATATTGTAAGTGCTTGTTATAACGATGCACTTACGGTTCAGCAAATCAGCCTTGAGACCGGCATTCCGCTCCCGTATCTTGACAATGAAATCAAGGAACTTGAAAACAGAAAAATTATTATCAAAGATGGTAATTATTATAAAGCAAATGTAATTATTATTACAGAGGAATGTACCGACGAAATTGATCGTGCTGTTGCAAAATATCACGACCAAATTGCCGATAAAATTGAATTATTTATCAAAGAAAAGATGCAGTGGTATAAGGAAATCGGTTTTACCGGTTGTGATTTTTCAGAGAACAGCTTGCGTTGGCAAATGTCTGCAATTCTGTTTAGAATTATTTTTGGCACATATTCATGGCCGAATGCAGAAGTGCCTAAAACCGCATGGGGTGAGCGGGCTTTTCTTTGGTGTCTTGAAAAGATGAATACGAATCATACCTTTAGTTTTTGCGATCAAGACAGTAAAAAACAAGACCGAATGTATTTCTTTGATTATTGGAAAAATGGCAATGGAAAAGGAAATCATCACGACTTTTATGGAAATGATCGTTATATCAACATCTTTTGTGATATCTGTCGATGTAATAAGACGACATTTAGCGAATACGATCTTGAAGCAGTTGCTGAAATGATCAAAAAAGGATATATAATCAAAGAAAACGATGAATATCTGA
Organism: uncultured Clostridia bacterium; assembly: GCA_937894775.1. Classification (GTDB taxonomy): domain Bacteria; phylum Bacillota; class Clostridia; order Oscillospirales; family CAG-272; genus HGM12713. Next base: position 557 of record CALAXC010000130.1, on the reverse strand, counting down.
CTTCCGTTGTAACTTATACAGTAGAGCAACATAAAACGATTCTTTGTGTGATGGAAGATTTTATATCAGCTGAACTTGCATCAATTATTAAAGAAATGGATAAGACAGCAGCACAAATTTTAGGTTCACACACACCAAAACATTTGCAAGACCAAGTTAAAGGTATTGCCTCTATGGATAGGTTTGGTAATGCAGTTTGTATTCCCGCAACAATTCTTATTGAGAGACAATTCTTGAGTACCGCTTGGCATCCTCTTGAAATGCCTACGACTTATGTTGTTTTGAATAAGTAAAAATTCACCGCCGAGAGCAACCGTTTGATCACTCTCGGCGGTATGTTATTTTATGTTGCACAACCACCTCTGGTGGTGAGTAAGTGCGCGCGCTTGCGTGGGTACTATATAAGCCTTCCTCCGATGAGTGAAAGCGGCAAAGCCGCGTCAAGATCGCCGTTGGCGACTTGCGGTGGCACGGCGTAGCCGTGACGGAAGGAGCCTGCGTGACTTTAGATTTGTTCTAACTTCATTGTAACGCGCTCTCCCTCCCCCGACTTCGTC
>CALAXC010000129.1 GCA_937894775.1 uncultured Clostridia bacterium | reverse complement strand
TGCCGATGAGATGCACTTTACCAATGTCGTCTTCAATCTGCTTGACAACGCTGTAGAGGAAAACAAAAAGCTGCCCGAGAAGGATCGGTTCATTCGCATCTACATCGGGCAGAAGAACACACAGCTCTATCTTGCTATCACCAATGCCGCCGGAAAAAAGCAGACGAAACGAGGCGGTCTTTTCGGCTCGTCGAAGGGTGCTGACCATGGCTTCGGACTGTCGCGGGTTGAGAGTATCGTGAAGAAATACGGCGGTCTATTCTCCGCGGACAGCGAGGATGGCGGGTTTACAGCGGAAATTTTGATCCCACTCACATAACATAAGTGCATTCCGTTCACCGAAAACGACGTTTGGTTCACGGAATGTACTTTTTTTGATTGGATATGTTATAATGTCATCACAAACGAAGGGAGGCTTTTCCTATGGCTAAAAAAGAAAAGAAGAAAAAAGAACCCAAGCGCAAGCCGAAATACGGGCTATTCTCCTGCGTTGGGTACATTTATCGACTGCTTTGGAAATACGAGCGAAGATTGGCATTTGTGGGAATATTCACCGTTCCCATCTCGCTTTGCCTGTCTGCATTGGCGCTCTATACACCGTCCGCAATTCTTTCGGTATTGGAGGTGTCGGAGCGGTTCTCGTATATTGCTCTCGTTATTGTCGGGTTGCTTTTGGCAAAACTTCTGTTTGATCTGATCAACAGCATTCTTAGCAATCGAATCTCCAACGCCGAGCATTATGTTCTCAAACGAATGGAGTATATGTGGACTGCACGGCAACGTGATCGCGATTGGTATCTGGACTTCGAACCAGAAACAGAAAAAATGAATGAACGAGCCGAAGCCGCCATGCAAAACAACCATACGGCAGGCGTACATTTTCCGATGGATTTTTCCAATATGCTTGCACAGTTATTAAACTTCATACTGTTCGGCTCGGTCATCTCGTTGCTCCACCCGGCCATCATTCTGCTCCTTGCTGTTGGAGCAATATTCAATTCTTTGATGAGACGTTGGCAAACAAACAAAAGTAGGGCTGATATGGATATCCGTAACGATCTTGATAAAAAGATCGGCTATTGTACATTTGGAATGTCACGTGATTTCAAATATGCAAAGGATGTTCGGCTTTACAGTATGGCATCTTCAATCGGTAATCGCCTGAACAAGATATTCAAGTTGAGAGAAAACGAGCAAAAGAAATTGGAAAACTACGGGTTCGTTACAGCTCTTGTCGGTTTTCTTATCGTTCTCATTCGTGACGGTGCTGCATATGCATTTCTGATCTACAAAGCCACACAAGGCGAAGTGGACGCAGCCGCCTTCGTTCTGTACTTTACGGCAATTGCCTCTATGTCCGGCCTGATGGGAGGAATCCTTGGAACCTTTGACCGCGTGTTTTCCGGTGCACTACAGATTTCAGATTATCGTGAAGCCATGGAACTTCCGGACCGACTCAATCGAGGCGAAGGAATTCCTGTACCTACTGCCCCCTTCTCCATTGAATTCAAAGATGTATCATTCAAATACCCGATGGGAGAGAAAAACGTTCTCGAACACGTATCGTTCAGAATTGAACCGGGAGAGAAGATTGCCCTTGTAGGCTTGAACGGCGCTGGAAAAACGACGCTTACTCTGCTCATGTGCGGAATGTTTTTGCCGGACGAAGGTGAAATATTACTGGACGGTCATCCCCTTACCGACTACAATCGGGACGAAATGTACTCTCTTTTTGGCTTTGTCCCCCAGAATTATCATTTACTCCCCATTTCAATCGCACGAAATATTGCTTCTGCCATGACAGATGAGGAAATAGACCGTGAAAAACTGAATCGTTGTATTGATATTGCAGGCTTGAAAGAAAAAATCACCTCCCTGGAAAAAGGGGCTGATACACCATTGAATCGAGAGGTGAATCCCGATGGAATCGAGCTTTCGGGTGGCGAGATCCAAAAGCTACTGCTGGCCAGACTACTGTACAAAAATCCCTTCTGTATCATTTTGGATGAGCCTACAGCGGCGCTGGATCCTCTCGCCGAAGACAGAATATACCGCAGATATAACGAAATAGCCAGCCATGCAACGTCTGTGTTTATCTCTCACAGACTGGCATCTACGAGATTCTGTGACAGGATCTTTTTGCTCGATGGAGCAAATTTTGCCGAGGTGGGAACCCACGACGAGCTGATGAAGCTGAATGGAAAATATCGTGAACTGTTCGATGTTCAGTCCAAATACTACATAGAGGAGAAAAGTGGCCATGAGTAATAACAACAAACGAACGCTGCGTGAGGATTGGCGCATGATTAAGCGTGCGGTTGGCATATTGAATGAGATCATGCCGCATTTCTGGTTTTGGCAAGTGGTTTGTACCCTTCTTGAAACCTTTACGCCGTATTTTGGCGTGTATATGTCAGCACTCATGGTCAACGAGCTCGCCGGGAATTGTGATATTGAGAAGTTGCTTTCCTATGCTGCAATTACAGTGATTGGTATCTTTGCCATATCCATTATCACAAGACTCATACAGCGCAAACGCACACTCAAGGACTACATGCTGTGGCAACAACATGAAGCTTTTATCATTTACGCTCAGAATCATCTACAGTATGAGCATCTGGAAAATCCCGATGTCGTGCTGAGACGTTCTAAGATCTTTGGCGCATTTAATGCCACGGGTGGAGGATTGCCGGTTGTTAAATGGTCTGTTCAAGGGATACTCAGCAGTATTCTGAATATCGTTTTCTCGGTATCCCTCACGATCTCCATGTTCGCTATGGCAGCCGAAGGTGAGTTCACCGGGATATGGGCATTTGTCAATTCACCTCTTTCATCCGTGCTCATAATTCTTCTGATTGCGGTGAACACAGTTCTGTCCGTAAAAATATCAGCAAATGCAACGGTAAAAATGAACGAAGCGGTATCTGATCTGGCGCACGGTAACACTCGCTATGGTGCGTATATGCGTTTGTGGGGATCGGATATGACCGTGTTTAATCTTCATAGAATTGTCCTTGAAGAATTTCGCCGACATATGCTCCGCCCTGAGTGGGTTGCGAAAAAGGAGAAAATACAGAATCAACACAGTATCTGTTCAAACATTTTGAGTGCTGTGATGAACATTCTGCTGTTTATATTCGTAGCAGCTAAAGCGTTCATTGGTGTCTTTGGAATCGGTAATTTCATATTGTACCAAAACACCATCAGCCGCTTTGTAGATGCGGTATCAAGTTTGGCGTCCGAAATCGGAAGGCTTCGACACAACAACGTCTATCTTGAAGAGCTGTATGCTTATCTTGATCTGCCAAACGATATGTACAAGGGTACGCTTGCTGTGGAGAAGCGCGATGACAACGACTACGAAATTGAATTTCGTGATGTCAGCTTCAAATATCCTCGTACCGAAAACTGGGTACTTCGCCACGTCAACATGAAGTTCAAGATCGGTGATAAATTGGCTATCGTAGGTGAAAACGGTTCGGGCAAAACCACTTTCATAAAGCTACTCTGCCGTTTGTATGACCCAACGGAGGGTAAGATCCTTCTCAACGGCATCGACATCACACGGTATCGGTATGACGAATATATGGCACTGTTCTCGGTAGTATTCCAGGACTTTACGCTGTTCGCGTTCCCCCTTGGAGAAGTCGTGGCAGCAGATTATACCTATGACTCTACCAAGGTGCGGGATTGTCTGATCCGCGCAGGCATGGGAGATAAGCTTGCGGATCTGGATAACGCCCCACAGGCTACGGAAAAGGATGCGCTTAAACGTGCGATTGGAAGAGATTACGATAGAGAAGGTATTGACTTCTCCGGCGGTGAGATGCAGAAGATCGCACTGGCACGCGCATTGTATAAGGATGCACCGTTTGTGATCCTGGACGAGCCCACAGCCGCACTTGATCCTATTGCCGAGGCGGCTGTATATGAGAATTTCAATGAGCTTGTCAAAGATAAAACGGCTGTGTTCATCAGTCATAGACTCTCCTCTTGCCGATTCTGTGACCATATCGCCGTATTCGACCACGGTCAGATGATTCAGCATGGATCGCACGACGAGCTTCTCGCGGACGAAAGAAATAAATACTACGAGCTTTGGCACGCACAGGCACAGTATTACACAGAACAGGAGGCAACTTGATTTGAACAAGCTGAATCGCAAGCTACTGCTCATCAAAAAACTTCTTGGAGAGATCGAGGACGAATGTGAATTTGCATTGCTTTTGCATGAAGATAGTCAAAGGCAACAGATCAATCCGGATATTGCCGAGAACCTGCAAATTCATTTCGAGATCGTAAAATATATTGTAAATATAGCAGAAGTACCGGAAAACACCTGTGCTGTTCGCGCATATCTGAATTCGGATAATCATATACAGCGTGTTGAATTCTATTCTACTCCTCTTTCGGTGTCATCTAAAAATCTTGAAATTGATGTTCGATGGTTGGGTGTAACAGAATAAAAAAGTATTAAAAACCGCCGAGAGTAATCGTTTGGTCACTCTCGGCTTTTAATTTTTGATAAAAAAGGTTAATACTATATTCAATCAAACAGTTTACGGAGGTTTAAATGGAAAATATATGTGATCTGATAGTGGCAAAAAGGAAGGAACGAGGGTTGACAC
>CALAXC010000128.1 GCA_937894775.1 uncultured Clostridia bacterium | reverse complement strand
CGATACCCTTCACCGTCCACATCGAAAAGCCGCCTACAAGGTAGAGTGCAACGACGATTGCGGGAAGTAAAAGATACGTGAGGTAGGGGTTAAAGGCAAAGCCGCGCTGATCCATATAATAGTTCATCAGCCCGCCCACGATAATCGTCAGAAAGACGAGAGCCGCAAAAGGTAATGCGATTGATAAAAATCCCATTTGTCCTCCTTATTTATTAGGAGGACGGGTGGCTCCGCCCTCCGTAGATTAAAAAGCTACAGCTATTATGCGGTATAGTTGAACATCTCACCGATCTCGGTGTTGAGACGGGGGAGGATAACACCGTCAAAGAGCGCATAGAGTCCTGCGAGAATGACCGCGCCTACTACTACAGCGATGATAATCTTCACGCCCGTGTCAACATAGCCTTCCGCCTTGATGTTCTCGATAGAAGTCTTTGCGCGGATAGCGAGAGAGTTTGCCTTTGCCTTGATCTTGTTCATAAAATTCTTCATAGTTAAATTACCTCATTCTTTCTTTTTTGTTTGAAATTGATTTGTTTGCGGTTGTTGGAATTAGATAAGGATGATGCCACCGCCGCCACCGGTTCCTCCTCCGCCGAGAGAACCGAACATATCTTGGATACGCTCTGCAAGCCCCGGAAGGATCAATGTGTTGAAGATATAATAGAGACCGCCGAGAAGCAGCCCGCCTATAACTACGGCAATAATCATCTTGACCGCAGTATCCACGTAGCCTTCTCCTCTCTTATCCCACAACACTGCTTTTACTCTTGCGAAAAACTTCTTCACTTTTACCTCCTTGTTCTGTGATTTTTCGCTTGGGGGTCAACGCAACACAATCATAAGCACCACCTCTTTTCTGTTTTTGGGCATAAAAAAACGGGGTAAAGTTTAGATGATAATTTCATCCTCTTTACCCCGTGATTTCGGTATTAACTTGTTTCATCGTGCGTCTCGGTTCTCCTTCTGCCGCTGACGGTACATAGCAAGAGCTTTCACTATGGTATCTTCCATCTGCTGCTGCGAAGTTCCCGTAGGAAAGTATTTTTCAATTCTCTCCATTGGGATTTTGACTTTTGCCTTTTGATTGGGTTTCTCCTCAAGCATAATGTCGCGGATAGCTTCGGTATCGAGCTTGCCTTCTTTACTCAAGGCTTTCATTCGGATCGTCTGTGCATGAGACGGAAAGACCTCCTCATCGTCGATGAAGTCCACCAAATCTCGCATTTCGTCCTCCTGCAAGTAAGAAAGCTCCACCGCAGGTCTCATACCGATCTTGCCTTCATCAACAAACTCAAGGAGTTCTTTGGTAAGCTCATTGAGACGGATATATCTTTGAATCTGATTTCTGCTTTCACCTGCTTCTTGTGCAATAATTTCATCCGTTCTCAACTTTGTCCCCAATGGGGACGAAGTTAAATCTGTTCGCTTTCCCTGCTGTTTCATCGCGTCCATCTTCATCTTATAAGCGCGCGCTTTTTCAGACGGAAGAATATGCTCTCGCTGAAGATTGGAATCTACCATTTCGATAATGGCTTCTTCTTTGCTCAGTTCTCGTCCTATAAGCGGTATTCGGTCGATACCAAGAAGAATACAAGCGTGTTTTCTTCTGTGACCGGAAATAAGCTGATAGTGATTTTCGTCGATTTTAAGAGCTATTACGGGATTGAGAACGCCGTTCATTCGTATGCTTTCTACAAGCTGTGCCATACTCTCATCGTCTTTAACTTGGAAAGGATGATCGGGAAAATCTTCGATATTACTTATCGGTACGACACGTACTTTTTCACGTTTCAGATCGTCCTTAGCTTCGGGCATCCGCTTTCACCTTCCCTTTCTTCTTTTTCTTGTATTTCTTCCGCTTTTCCGCAACCTTAACGGCATCCATGCCGTAAAGACAAATAGCGACCGAGTTACAGATCACACGGAAAGCATCGAAATCTATGATCTCATCGATAGTAAGTTCATAGAGGTCGATATGGGAGCCGCCGTACTGAATATCCATAGCAGTACAGAAATAGAGATAGGCATTTGGCTCTGTGAGTTTGAGGTCAAGACACCCATAGTCGATAAATCCGGGAGAGCACATCACCTGCTTTGCTCTGATCCACAAAAGCTCAGATGCAGAGAGAAGATATATCTGAGCAATAAACTTGGGATCTTTCTTCCTCAAAAGAGTAACGCCTTCGTAGAACCTCCCCTTATGTCCTGCGTCGAGGAAACAACTCTGAAGTTCAGAAGCTCTCTCACAAGCAATGCGAAGTCGGTACTGAAACACGTTATCCTTGAAGTTTGCAAAGCAATCTCTTAGGAGTTCTGCGAATGTGCAAGACTTGGCTTTGACTCTCTCGCTCATACAGCAACATCTTTTAAGAGCGCACTTTCCGCTTTGACAGTAGGAACAATACCTACATCTGCACACCTCCAATGTGTAAGGGAAAGGTTTGGTATCAGCCTTATCTCTCAAAGCTGCTTCAAGGAAATCAGCAAAGGAAAGGCTTTTGTTGTTGGGTTCTAATTTCATTTTTCTCCTCCTGTTGGTTGTTTACGGAAAACAAAAAAGCCGACCTTATTTCCACTTCATTAGTGGTCATAAAGTCGGCTTCATATTAACCGTATGTAATTAAGCTTCAAGGGCATCAAGCAGGTGGAGTATGAGATTGGAAGTTGCTCTGTTGTCGATCCCGTTTGCCTTCTGTTTGAGTCTCTTTGCATTGAGAGCTTCGATAGCAACTCGGAGTTCAAAGGGGGTGAGTTTAAGTCTGCGAACCGTGGTATATCCGTTTTTCATCTGTAAATCCTCGCTTTCCTTCTTTCTGTCTATATTATATCAGAAAAGCGGGTATTTCTCAAATGTGCGATAAAGTCGCAGGTTCAAGTCCAAAAGGTTCAAGAAAAGGTGCAATGGTGAAAGGGTGGTGTTTTTTACCCCTAAAAACACGAAAAGCCCTTGATTTACAAGGACTTTTGTGTT
>CALAXC010000127.1 GCA_937894775.1 uncultured Clostridia bacterium | reverse complement strand
CCCCGTCGACGGTATATTCCTTTCCGCAGATCTCTCTTGCGTCGTGAGGGCAATAAAGCGTACATTTGCCGCAAAGCTCGCACGATTCCAAATGATTCGGGCATTTTTCTTTGCATTTGCCGCATCCCGTACATTTGTTTTTATAAAACATCATTTGGGGCTTCGGGGATTGACTTTCGGGATTGTGGCACCATGAGCAATGCAGATGCGTTCTATATCGAATATCGTTGCCGTTTTCATTTCAATCTCCTGTCAGCATTCTCTTGGGATTTTCATTTTTGCTCCGTTCTTGCAATAATATCGTCTTGAATTGCCTCGTTCAGCTTGACGAAATAATCCGAAAAGCCCGTAACGCGCACACGCAGGTGCTTGTATTCATCGGGGGTCTCCTTGGCGCACATCAAATCGTCCTTTGACACGTAGGTAAGCTGAAAATGCACCCCTCCGTTTTGGAAATAAGTCAAGAGCAGATCAACGGTCTTTTCAAAATTATCATCATTTTTGATCAGCTGCTCATCAAGCGTAATGTTGGTTACGGTAGAACCGCAGCCGATGCCGTTGGGATCGACCTTTGCAATTGAATTCAGTAGCGCCGACAAGCCCTCGCGGTCACGCCCCTCGCTTTGTCCCAGACCGAATTTCAGCATATCGCCGTTGTATCTGCCGTCGGGGGTGGCAAGGGTCTTTTCGCCGAACCATTTGTGGTGAATGTTGTAGCCGAGAAGGTCGCCAATCAGCCAATGATAGCCGTACAAATTGGTTTTATCCTTCAAAAAATCGTACAATTCCCGATAGAGCTTTTGTGCTATGTAGTTGGAGGTATCGTCGTCGTTTCCGAAAAATTTGCCTTTTTTGAGTATGAGCATTCGCATATCTTCATAGCCTTGCCAATCGGCTTTCAATGCCGCGATAAGCTCACTCATCGGAAATAGCTTTTCGTCAAATACAAATTGCTTGACTACGCAAAGAGAGTCGATAACGTTCGTGATTCCGAGGCACATCGGAGATGCGATCACGGTATTGCCACCGCCCTGTGTCAATGACTTTGCGTTTTCAATGCAGTCGTTGAATACAAGGCTGGAAATATAGTTAATGTCCTGCGCTCTTTGCTTGTTGTAAAAGTTGTCGTATTCGTAAGCACGCTCAAGATCGGAGAAAAGTTCTTTTTTGAATATGTCAAAAAAGTCGTCAAAGCTTGCGTTATTTTCAATCAATTTTGATTTTTTATGAAAGACGGTTTCCATAGAGCGAAGAAAGTTGATTTTTGAGTTACTTCCGGTAATAGCTCCGAGGAAAGCCGGCTCATTGCATCCGACGGTGGTATAGCCAACCGCCCTCTCAAAGGGAATACCACAGATCTCGGTGTAGCATTTGATGCGCTTCTCATCGTTTTGGAATGCGATGCGCTTGTGGGGATCTTTTCGTTCGCAATCCAGCATAAAACGGAATACCTCACGTGGCGTTTTTTTCGTCCAACGCAGAGTTACCTGCGGAATATAGGTAGGTAGGTCGATCATACTTTCGACGATCAGACGTGAAAGCTCGGTAAAGCCGTCCTCACCGTTTGGCAGATATCCGCCGATGCAAAAATGCGATTCGCCGCCGCGTGTAAAATTGCTTGACGTAATCCTTGTTGCCGCCTGAAGCATCAAAAAAAGCTCTTGCAAATATTCAGCGGCTTCTTCCTTTGTCAGCATTCCGTTTTCAATATCTTTTTTATAGAATGGATAAAGATATCTGTCAAGTGTTCCAACGCTATCGGGGTCTGCTGAAAAACAGAGATAGATACAGAGAACCGCCTCATAAAAGCTCTCGGGTGCGTTTTCGGGAACACGGAAAAGTGCCTCAGAAAGCTTTTTCAGATTGCTTTTATGCTCTGCATTTTCGACTGTTGAGGATAACTCCGACGCACGCTCTGAGCATTTGTGAGCCCATGCGATCAAGGCGTTAGCCACATGCTTCAAGGCGAGCAAAAATTCCACTTGCTCGGGATCATCGTGAATTATTAATGACTCGTCGATATCAGCGATGATTCCGCTGATACCTTTATTCAATATTTTGGTGTAGTCAGCGGTGGCGTGCTGCCATTCCATGGTGGAAAGATTATCGATGGGCTTTAAGTAAAAAAGCTTAAATGCTTCCTGTGTTGCTTTATGTCCGCCACGGCGAAAGGCATCTCCCACAACACTGCCGTCAAAATTGAAAAATCCCGTCAGGCAGGAATATTCTGTCAGCTTCGGTTCTTGATTTAAGATATATTCGCAAATGCGCTTTGACTCCATCTGTTGTCTCGGCAGAAGTAGGTCTGCTTCGTCATACGTGGTTTTTACGGTATCAGCATACATTTGTCCCGATAATGTTAACTCGGTCAGTTTTTTAATTCTTTCTGTCATAGCGTGCCTCCAAAATTTGTAGAGATTTGAAACAAGTATATCACAGAACCAAAATAATACAATAGATGAACCCCGACCATTTGTACTTTTACGGACAAATTTATTTGTGTTGATTGACAGCGAATGACATCTATGGTATAATTAGATATAAAAATCAAGAAGCGGAGTGCAATATGGAAGAAAAATTTGTGATCACGGAGATAAAACGCATTGTCATGGTTGGCAAAAACGAATATTCCGAAACAATGCTTTCTTTTGGTCACACATTAAATTACAATGAACTGATTTTTCACTTTTCAGGACACGCAACGGTGTTTTTTGATGATTTGGTCTTGGAAACGAAGCCGAATACGATCCGTTTTTTGCCCAAAGGAGAAACCAAACGGTACGACGTGCTTCGACAAGAACGCGGAGAATGTATCGACGTTTGCTTTAGCGCGGATCGACCGCTTTCATCACAAGCCTTTGTCATGAACGTAGCGCAGAGCGAAAAGCTCGGTGCCCTTTTCAAAAAATTATTTTCAACTTGGGTAAGCAAAAAGGAAGGATATTATTTTGAATCGGTTTCCTTGCTTTACCGTATTTTTGCAGAAATGCAGAAGGATACCGCTAAGCCGAGCCGACATAAGTTAAAAATTGCACCGGCAATGGATATGATACACAGCGATTTTTTGAAACGGGATTTTTCTTTGAGCGAGCTTGCCGCTATATGCAAAATGGGAGAATCATATTTTCAAAAGCTTTTCAAGGAAATATACGGTATCTCCCCTAAGAAATACATCATTCAGCTCAAGATCAACCATGCTTGTGACCTTCTTCGGCTTGAACGCTATACCGTTACGCAAATCGCGGAGCTTTGTAATTTTTCCGACGTGTACT
>CALAXC010000126.1 GCA_937894775.1 uncultured Clostridia bacterium | reverse complement strand
CATTGAGATCATCTGTCTTGACGCGAGAGAAAACTTCGATGACAACAAGTTGTATATCGATGCAAGACTCGAGGACGAAACCAATGCCAAAATCCGCGATCTGCTCGAGCGAGATAAGCAGTTTCTCGATGAGATTCAGGTGCAGATGTCAACAGCGCGTGAGTTTATGTTTGCGGTTAGGCTCCGCAACGAATCTGACGAGCAGTCCTTTGCTAACCTCAACCGTATTGAGAAAAGCATCAACGAGCAGGGCTTCGACTGCACCCGAGCAGAAAAGGATGACGTAAAGCGCATTCTCTCAAGATACTTCGGTATCAACACCGATGAAAAGCAACTCGATGACCACGACGGCGACACCGTCATGGAAAAGTGGATCATCCCCGATTAAAGGAGGTCGCAATGACAACCGAACAAAGAATAACGACGTTCAACGAAGAAAACAGACCGTTCTATATCGTGGATCTGGAAAGCGGAAGGTACAGCTTGTGCCTTCCGCTTGATCTTTTAGGTGACGAGTTTTATCCCTACTGCCAAGGCGCCTTCGATGCGTATGCAAGAGAGATCGGAGATGAACCTCTGACCGAGCACGGACTCCGTACTCACGGCGACGGTTACGAATGGCAAGCCGCCTTCTGCCAAGCCTTCGACGGTGATCCCAATCTGAAACGCTTTGTCTTTGACTGCGAAGCGGGCGGCTTCTTCATGGACTGCGACGATCTGTCCCTCCTCGAAGAATACGGCAAACGCTTCAAGGCGATCTGTGAAGACGAAGAAGCCTTCACGCCCATCGTTTCTGCAGGAATTAAACGGCAAGAAATGTGGTTCGAGGAACAGGAGAAGATGATGAAGACGGTGCGCGGATGGCTGCTTGAAAATCCGTCGTGTACCTTTGACATCATGTCTCCTTACGGAAACGTCCGCATCACGCCCGATGAAACCAAGCGACTGCTTGACGGGCTACAGCATACAGTCAAGATCGACGGTGCCGAGTATGCAGCTTATGAACTGCTCGACCAGGAGGTCATCGGCTCTCAGGTGGATCTGTTTGACAGCAGCATCGTCCGCTTAAAGACCGAGGAACCCGACCTCGATATGTACGAGCAAACTCTGTAAGAAAGGAAAATGGTAATGGCAAAAAAGAAAAAGCAAATTCCTGTAAAGGTCAGTCGTGCGGAAGCACAGGTCAAGGACTTCTTTGACATGATCTCTCCGGCGACTATGAAATTCAATGCCGATCATTTTATCTGCGGTGACACCTATCGCTCCGTGTGGGCTGTCCGTGAATATCCTCCTCAGACCAGTGATCAGGCAATCCTTTGCCACCTCGGTGACAAAGAGAATGTAACCCTCCACATCTACTCCCGCTACGTGGATAACGTGGAACAGCGCAAGATCTTCCAAAACGCAACGAGAAAGAACCGAATGCTCTCCACCTCCGATGACGTTCAGGAAGCGGTAACCGCCGAAGGCAATATGGAGGAGGTGGTAACGCTTCTCTCCGAGCTTCGCAAGAACAAAGAACCGCTTCTGCATTGCGCGGTGTTCATCGAACTGTCCGCACCTAATCTCGACAAGCTGAAGGAGCTTCAGACCGAGGTGAACATGGAGCTGACAAGAGAGCGTATCACGGTAGACCGTCTCACTCTCCGTCAACAGGAAGGCTTCAAAGCCTGTATGCCTTGCGGATATAACGCATTCGCATCTCTCTTTGAACGAGTGCTTCCCGCGTCCGCTGTGGCGAACCTCTATCCGTTTAACTATTCCGGTAAGACCGATCCTAACGGCTTCTATATCGGCAAGGACAGATACGGAACCAATATCCTTGTGGACTTCGATCGCCGTAGCGATGACAAGACCAACAGCAATATCCTCATCCTCGGTAACTCGGGACAAGGTAAGTCCTACCTTCTGAAGCTTCTGCTCGTGTCTCTCCGACAAGCCGGTAAATCTCTCATTACTTTGGATGCAGAGCAAGAGTATGAAGATCTTTGCCACAACCTCGGTGGATGCTATATCGACCTTATGAGTGGCAAGTATATCATCAATCCCTTGCAGCCCAAACGCTGGTCCGATGAGAACGAGATCCCCGACGAGGATGCTCCCGAAACCTTCCGCAAATCCACCATGCTCAGTCAGCACATCTCCTACCTCAAGGACTTCTTCCGTTCCTACAAGGATTTCTCCGACGCGCACATCGACGCTCTCGAGATCCTCGTAACGAAGCTGTACAACAACTTCGGCATCAACGACTACACCGACTTCTCCAAGGTCAAAAACACCGACTATCCGATTATGGAAGACCTGTATGCCTTGGCTGAGGAAGAGTTCAACAAGTACGAGGCAGGCTCCAAGTCGCTCTTCACCGAAGAGCTTCTCCGTGAAATCTGTCTCGGGATCAACTCCATGTGCAAGGGTGCTGAATCGAAGTTCTTTAACGGACACACCAACATCACCGACGATAAGTTTATCTGCTTCGGTGTCAAAGGTCTTATGGACAGCAACAAGAAGCTGAAGGATGCGATGCTCTTCAACATCCTGTCCTATATGAACCACAACCTCTTAACCCACGGCAATACGGTAGCATCCATCGACGAGCTGTACCTGTTCTTGACGAACATGACCGCTATCGAATATATCCGTAACGCCTCCAAGCGTGTTCGTAAAAAGGATTCTGCCATCATCCTCGCATCGCAGAACATCGAGGACTTCCTCATCAGCGGTATTCGTGAGTTTACGAAGCCGCTGTTTTCTATTCCCACGCATCACTTCCTGTTCAATCCCGGCAATATCAATCCCCGTGAGTTTATGGACGTGCTGCAGATCGAGCAAGCGGAGTACGATCTCATCAAGTTCCCCGAGCGAGGAACCTGTCTTTACAAGTGCGGTAACGAGCGTTATCTCTTGCAGGTCATCGCTCCCGAGTACAAGGCGAAGCTGTTCGGCAACGCTGGTGGTAGATAAGCGTGAAAGGAGAACGGCATGAAATATGACATCACAGACTTCACAGGACGGCAAGTAACGGTCTCACCGAGACTGGCTCTCTATGCCGTCAGGGATTTCATGGGAACTGAGCTTCCCGGACTTGCTGTCATTTTGGATGACGTTACCGATCCGTCCGAACCGGAGCAATACGCAGTATTGACCGTGTCCTTCGGTGAGTTTATCGGCATGAAGAACTGTGCCTATATCGACACCAATAACTGCGACTTTGCAGATCAGCTCTTGCAGGCAGGTATTGCGAAGGACACAGGCTTCTATAAAGCGAGTGGCTTTTGCACCTATCCTCTGTGGGTATTCGATGAGCAGTTCCTCAGGAGCTGTGGCGAAGAAAACTACGAGAAATACA
>CALAXC010000125.1 GCA_937894775.1 uncultured Clostridia bacterium | reverse complement strand
GCTGCGCTCCGTTTGCTCCTCACTGCGTTCGGAGTTCGACTACGCTCAGGATGACGTAGACGAAAAAGCGCCGCGCGAAGCAAGGCGGGATCTATAATCAATCAGCGCACAATGTTCGCACCTTAATTTTATTTTTCAACCTTCAATTCACAAATTTTTCAATCTGTCAAGACAGTTCTGCAGTATTATCTGCGCCGAAAGAGTATCTATAACACCCTTTCGCTTTTTTCCTCTTGTGTTCGTTTCGTTAAGATAACGGGAAGCCGTCATAGTAGTCATTCGCTCGTCAAAAACAGTAACCAGAAGTCCGCTCTGCTCTTTGAGTAACCTTGCAAACTTTTTGCATCGCTCGGCACGCGAGCCTTCGCTTCCGTCCATATTTTTTGGAAGTCCTACTATTATACCGACAACACGGTTTTCCTCTGCCGCAAGCGCTACCGCCTCTACCGTCTTTTCAATGCCGCCAACACTTATACATCCGATTCCCGATGCCAGAAGTCTTGAAGCATCGCTCACCGCAAGTCCCGTGCGAACGTCACCGAAATCAACCGCTAAAAGCTTTCCGCTTGTCGCCTTTATATCTTTAAGAGCATCAAGCTCGGTTTTGTTATTTTCTAAAATAATTTCGTTTTCGGGCATATTATTCCTCCCGATCATTTTTTTGTTTTCGTCAATTTATTTTTCACCAAATTTAAAAGAATATTCTTCTCGTTAAATGAAGGCTCTTCCATAACTCTTTCAAGAAGATAAGAAAGCATTTCTCCGATCTCTCTTCCGCAAAGTCCCAAAGCTCCAAGCTCAGCACCGTCTATAGCAAGCTGCGAAATGCTGTACGGTGTTTTGTCCTCAAGATAGGAAAGCACACCGCCATCCGAAAAGTCAAGAAGGACCGAAAGCAATAAAGCAATTTCAACGTCATCAGACAGCCTTGCTTTCAGCTTTGCAACGTCATACCGACTCGAATAAGCCTTGTGCGCTTCTTCAACTATAAGAGCCACTCTTTTTTGTCGGTTAGACGCCTTAAGTGAAGAAAGCATCTCTCGGATCTTTGCAGGCTCGCTGTCACAGAAGAAAGCCGAAAGCCTTGCTATATCATTATTCGGCACACGGGAAAGAAGCGAGATCGCTCTCTCACTAACAGTATATTGCGGAAGAATCGTTTTGAGCACGTCTGCTTTTTGCATAAGCAGCAAAGCCATTTCGGGCTCTTCGGAAGTAATAAGCTTTATAAGCTCCGAAAAGATCCTCTCCCGCGCTATATGCTCAAGACCAAAACGCATACGCTCCGCAGCCTTCAGTGTTTCGGTTTCTATTTCAAAACCGAGCTGAGCCGAAAAACGAAAGGCTCGCATTATACGTAATGCATCCTCGCCAAACCGCTCTTCGGGTTTTCCTACGGTTTTTATTATTTTATTTTTGAGATCCGAAGAACCGCCAAAAAGATCTATAAGCAGATCTTCACGGTTGTAAGCCATAGCATTTACCGTAAAATCCCTGCGGGCAAGATCATCTTCGATTTGTCGGGTAAAGGTAACACTTTCGGGATGACGCATATCGGTATAAGCTCCGTCAACACGAAAAGTCGTTATTTCAACAGGTCCGCCGCTTGAAAGCAAGGTCACCGTTCCGTGAGCAATACCCGTTTTTATAACACGCATATCGCAAAAAATATCGCATATCTTTTCGGGAGATGCAGAGCTTGCAACGTCAAAATCGTGAGGTGCCTTTGAAAGAAGCATATCACGAAGCGAACCGCCCACAAGATAAGCCTTTTCACCGCTTGCCGATATTCTGTCGATGATCTCGCTGACGAAATCGGGAATATTAAGATATATCTTTTCTCTTTTATCCATACTTCGCTCCGCCGATCCAAAAAATGCCACAGTACCGCATTTTATTTTATACTATATTATATTATAATCTTTCAAAAACCTCTTGTCAACAACTAACCGAAAACCTTGTAAGAATAAACAAAAAGCAAGGTTCGATTTTGTTTAAAATCCCTCTTCTTTCTTAAAGGTATTGACTTTAAAGAACAAAAATGATAAAATAAGTTATTAAACGGGGCTGTCACATTTGGCAAGACCAAAAAAGTCCGTAAAATAAAAAAATAACAAACTCAAATAGTTTAAAAAACATAAATGAGAGAGTTATAAGGTAAAAATCCTTGCGGATTTTAATTTTTATCGGACTTTTTTTACCGCCGTTTTCAAGGCTCGTCGTACTTTTGTACGCCTCACGCCTTGAAGAACGACGCTTCTTGCCTAAATCTGCCTATCCCCTTAAAAAAGAAACAAAAAATTTTATAAAAAGGAGAAAAACAACTATGAAAAGAGTAATTTCTTGCTTGCTCTTTGTAACACTTGTTCTCGCTTCGGTTCTCGCTATGTTCCCTGCAAGCGCGGCTACTGTTACAAAAATCAACGTAATGGGCGACTCCAACGCAGATAAGCAGTTTGCGGGCGAAGGAAACGTTTTCTATTACGACTACCACAAGTATATAGACACTAAAGGCTACAACGTAGGCGAATCCTTCAGCATGTCGGGTTCTGACAAAGGTGCTGACGAATTTATGCTCCGTCTTGGACTTAACGCAGGCAGCGGTACCGCAAGCGTTTGCGACGGCACAAAGAACAGCGGCTCATTCACACACCAGATCGGAAGCAAGGGTGTTGATATAAACGGTATCCACTACAACCACGCTTTCGGTTACAGCTTTAAGGAAAGCGTTACAGTAGATGCAATAGCACTCTACATTCCCGCAGAAACACACATCACAGATATCGACGTATACGGTGCTTCGCTTTCAACAAACGGCACTGCAAAGGTATACGGCGCTGATGCGGAAAAAACACTTCTCGCTTCTTTCACAGGTGTAAAGACCACTGCAACTGTTGAAGAGAGCGGAACACAGGTCATCAAGCTCGAAGCTTCACTCAACGAAGCGCTTAAGATAGATTACCTCTTCTTAGCTCTTCAGGTTGGCGGTTCTTACTGCTTCTACGAGATCGAGCTCACAGGCGTACTCGCTAAAGATGCCGCTGATTTTTCGACTCTTAAGGCTCAATACGCAAGAATCAAAAACGCGGTTGAATCCGACTACACGACCGACAGCTGGACAGCTCTGAAAACAGCTCTTGCAACAACCGATCCTGTAAATAAGAATTGCCTTTCTACAGCAGCTCAGATCTCCTCTGCAGAAGCAACACTCAAGGCAGCTATCGACGGATTAAAGCTTGTTCCCGTTGATGCTTCGGTTATCGATGCAGAAATTTCAAAGGCAGCAGCTCTCGCAGAAGCAACCTACACACCTTCTTCTTGGGCAAAGCTTCAGGAAGCTATCACAGCAGCTAACACCGCTAAAACAAGCGCAACACGTCAGTCTGAAATAATTGCCGCTAAGGATGCAATTACAAAAGCTATCGACGCTCTCGTTGAGCGCGCAGACAAGACAGAGCTCAATGCAGAGATCACAAAGGCTGCAGCTCTTAAGGAAACTGACTACACACCTGACTCCTGGGCAGCTCTCAAGGCAGCTCTTGATGCAGCTAACACAGTAAAGGATAATCTTGATGCAACAGTTACAGAAGTAAAGAACGCAAAAGAGGCTCTTACAGCAGCTATCGAAGGACTTGCAGCTCCCGGTGACAAGACCGCTCTTAACGCAAAGATCGCCGAAGTAGGCAACTACAAGAAGGACGAATTCAACGTAAGCGGACTTATCTGGAGTGTATTCGAGCAGGCTCTCGAAACAGCTAAATTCGTATCAGGAAACGCAAGCGCAACACAGACAGAGATCAACACCGCTCTTGAAGATCTTAAGGATGCAGTAGCAGATCTCGGTGAAAAGAAGGCTCCTTCTGCTAATGTTCCCGAAGAGGAAGAGGAAGAAGAGGAGGAAGAAGAGGAAGTAGAGGAAGAGGAAGTAGAAACCGATGCTCCCGCAACTCAGGCTCCTGCAACTCAGGCACCCGCAACTACACCTGCTCCTAAGAAGGAAGGCTGCGGATCAAGTGTTGCTCTCTCCGCTCTCGCAATCGTAGGCGTTATCGGAACAGCGCTTGTAATCAAGAAAAAAGACTAAAAAATAAATAATAAAAAAAGAGGTTGTCGCAAGACAGCCTCTTATTTTTATGTAAAAGGATTTAATGTTCGTGCGTAAAACATTCGCGCAAAGTCGGCTGAGCCGACAGCCAATCAGCGCACAATGTTCGCACTAACCCAGCTGAAAAGTTTTTGGTTTCGCTTT
>CALAXC010000124.1 GCA_937894775.1 uncultured Clostridia bacterium | reverse complement strand
GCGGATTGCGGATCGGTATAACTGCTCTGATCGGGAGTGCTACAACCATTCAACACAACAATTGTTGGAGCAAAATTCAGTGTAATCCCATATCCCGATTTCATCGTCCACAAACCGTTGTCCTTATTGGCAGAGGTGCAATTGCCGTCGGGGGTGATTTCGGGATTGCCGTCTGCAATCTTAATGCCGTATTTCTTCAGCACAAATGCGCCGTCCTCATACTCCCACATCGTCCAAGATGCGCTTCCCACACTCTCGTCAGGCGCGCTCTGCGGTGTGTAACCGCTTGGAGCGTTGGCGGTAAATGAGGGGTTGGGGGTCTGTGAGGACACACGGTCTGCCACAACGGTTGTCAGGGTTGCGGTGTTGTTGTCGCGGTTGTTCTCCTTCAATGCGCCGTTGGCATTGACCGTACATGCACAGTAGAGAGTCACACCCGCCATATCCTCGGGAACCGTCCACTTGAAATACACCAAGTTCTGTTCTCCGATGGGGATCGCAAGTCCGTCCCAATACTGCTCGTCCACCGTGATCCCCGTTCCGTATTCGTCAAAATAGTAGACCGAGAAGATCACGTAAGTGTCGGCATTGGGAAGCACGTCACGTTCGCTATCGTTGGAAATGAGATAGCTTGTGATGACCGTCATGCCCTCGGTATAGGGGGCATTGTTTTCGATGGGTGTTATCCCAAAGGCATATTCATCGTTCTTGACTGTGATCGTCGCTTGGAGCATATTGTTGTAGGGATCCACCTCCCTTTCAATTCCCGTGCGGTTGATCTGCACCGCGATCTCATGCTCTCCGATCACAGTGCCAACATCAATGCGAAAGGTCACATATGCGACACCGTAAACGTCAAAGTCTACCCATTCGGTTGTAAGAAGCCTTCCGTCATAGTACAGCTCCACGGGAACGTCGGTATAAGCCTCATCCTGATCCCAACTGTCGGTACGCACTTGGATCGTTACAATTGAGTTTGGATAAAGCGCATCTGCCGACATCGTGAAATCGGAAATGGAAAACTCATAGTCATCCTTTTCCCATACGGCGTAAAAGGTCACGTCACTGTCTTGCATTTTGTAGGTGTCCCCTGCCACATAGGACGGGGCGGTTGCGGTTTCTTCTTCGCTCCAGCCAAGGAAGAAATGCTTCTCGCGTGTTGGGACGGTTTCGGGGATCGTAATGTCGAGATCGTAATACTGCGTAATGGTTTCGGGCGCACCCTCCCCACCGTTGGCAGAGAATGAGGCATCGTGCTGACTTCGGTCATAATAGAAATCCACGTATAGGACACGGTTTTTGGCATAGCCCATCTTCCCGTCTTTTTCTTCGCTGTAGGTGGTATATTCCTTGTATTCCTCATTCAAGTCATCATATACGACATCCCACTCCAAAAGATCGGTAAGCTGCTCGTCCCCATAGGCATCCTCGAACATGCTGTAGTAAAACGGTCCTTTGATCTCCTTGGGGCAGCCGCTTGGATAAACGTTCGATTCCGTTCGAATCTCACGGTCTTGTATCAGATAATGTCCTTCAAAATCTTTTGCCGCGCAGTAAAAGGAATCTCCGTAAGACGT
Organism: uncultured Clostridia bacterium; assembly: GCA_937894775.1. Lineage (GTDB taxonomy): Bacteria > Bacillota > Clostridia > Oscillospirales > CAG-272 > HGM12713. Next base: position 1,593 of record CALAXC010000124.1, on the reverse strand, counting down.
TACAAATTCGTATCCCTCTTTGTATTCGTACCACATTCCGCTGTATTCAAAGGTATATTTAGAACGCAGAAAATGACGAACCTTTACGGTAGTAGGCAAATGCTTTCGCATCGTAACGGTTGCCGTTACCGAATCCTGACTCATGCCGGTACGGAAATAATAATTGATATATACCCATGCGTATTTATAATTGTTTCCGCTTGACCATGAAAGTGTACAGGTCTCCCACAGCCCTTGGGTGCTTTCAAATGCAATAATATCATATCCGCATAAAGAAAACGCAGCACTTGTTTCTTCACCTCTTTTGGTTTCAAATTGCACAGTTTTGAGATGTGTTCCGTTTTCATCTACACAGTTTACGATCAATGCGCGGTTACAATCGGCTGCATCAAATTCATACTCCACAGAGGTTGTTCCGTCCGGCTCGTATGCCGCACTTGCAGATAGAGAAAACGCCAAGAGCATAACCGCACAAAAGACGAATACTATAAAAAAACGAAATACTTTCTTCATTCGCCCACCTCCACGTCAATGACATAGGAAAAGTTGTACTCCGCACCCCAACCAAACACGGATTGTACCGTATCGGCAAAGCCCTCAAAGGTTGCCCCCTCGGTGGGGATACAGACGGTCATCTTTTCGATGACGGTTTCCATCGGTTGCTCTTTCAGTTGGTCGTAGAAATCATAATAAAAGCGTTGGATCTGGCAGATTGCCTTTTTACTGTATCCCGCCTTTACAAAATGATTGATGAGCAGAATTTCCCCGTCCAAAATAGCGTTTACCAAATCTTCCTCGCCCTCGGATTCCATATTGGTAAGCACCTCTACCACAGAGGCATCCAAATAGACCTCGTTGCCCTCATCCAGGTCAATGACAGGACGGGAGATCGGCTCAGTATCGGGTGTTGTGGTAGGCGCTGTTTGAGGTTCTGCAACGGGTTTGATTTCATGAATTTCCTCTTTTTTTATAGGTCGAACAATCTCATCATCCTCATTTTTTACAGAATGTACACCGCTTGTGTTTACCGGTTGGATCCAATCATCCTCATCCGTATTATTATGATATTCAATCTGATGGATGTCCAAACTCTCCTTCCGAGCAACGATAACTTTATCCTCAATCCCAACGCCATCATGGACGTTCAGGTCAAGCGTCTGCATGAGTACAAGCGTCAGCTGCTCAACGCGCTGCACATCCTGGTGCTCTACAACCGCATCTGCGACGATCCGAACTACACCATGGCGCCGCGCACCTTCATCTTCGGCGCGAAGGCCGCCCCCGGCTACTATCTCGCCAAGGAGATCATCCGCTTCATCTGTATGCTCGGCAAGGAGATCGAGAAAGACCCGATCATCCGCGAAAAGCTCACGGCGGCAAACGTCATGCTTGATGCGTAAAATAGTTTTTTTAAAGAAGGTAAGAGTAATGAATAACGAAGAAATCAAATTCATTTTCTGCACAGAATGCGGAACAAAAAACGAGGCAGATGCAAACTTCTGTACCTCCTGCGGCGCCAAGCTCATCAAGCCCGTCGCCGCTCCCACACCCGTTGTAATTTCCGAGCCCGAAGAAGCGGCAAGCGGCGACGGC
>CALAXC010000123.1 GCA_937894775.1 uncultured Clostridia bacterium | reverse complement strand
TATTTAAAATTCACTTTTTTATTTTTGAAAGTTCTTGAAAGATAGGGGTGTGGGGGAAGAAAAGCTTCTTTCAAGAAGTTTTCTTTCCCCCACATATACACGTATACAAAAATAACTGAATTTTATCTTCTCTGAAGCTCTACTGTGATAATTGTACCGTCGAGGTCGATAGTACCTGTATATTCAACTGCTTCGGGCTTCTGGAAGGTTGCGAGAAGGTCGTGCATAAGCTGATCCTTCTTTTCTTCGATAATACTGTTTATAAGCTCGGATTCGGTGTTGAAGCAGATATTTATTCTATCACTTACGTCAAATCCTGCGGCTTTACGGAATACCTGACACTGACGAACGATGTCGCGGAGTATACCCGCTCTCTGAAGCTCTTCGGAAATAGTTGTATTGATAGCTATGAACTCACCGTTGTTTACGTATATAGCAACGTTATCAAGCGGCTTGGAGTTGAGCGTGAATACGTCGGGTTCTACGTCAAGTTCGAGTGCGTCGATCTTTACGTTTTCGCCTGCCTTAACTGCGTTCGAAAGCTTTTGCTGTGTATCGGTGTCAAGCTCTGCAAGATAAGCTTTAACTTCGTTTGCTCTGTTCTTGAGCACACGTCCCGCAACCTTGAAGTTTACGGTGAGGAAGTTGGATTCAAGCGAAGAAGCGTCTGCAAGCTCGCAGATCTCACCGATGTTCATTTCGCTCATAATTATAGAGCCGAATGTTTCGATCGCGCTGTGGTTTGCGTCTGTTGCCGAAACGTACATCGTAGCAAGAGGCTGACGGATCTTTATCTGTTTTTCGTTACGGAGCTTGAGTCCGAGAGAGATCATATCTCTTGCCTTTTCAACGTCGGAAAGTATCTTGTCATCGGTTATGTTAAGATATTCGGGAACTGTAGGATAGTCGGAAAGGAATACCGAAACAGTGCTTTCGTCGGAATATCTCTTTATAAACTTCTGCCAGGTAGTTTCTGCAATAAAGGGAACTATCGGAGCCATAATACCTGTTATAGACTTTATAGCATAGAAAAGAACTGTGTATGCGTTGATCTTATCCTCGCTAAGCTCTGTTGACCAGAAGCGGCTGCGGTTTACTCTTATATAGAAGTTGGAAATATCGTTTACAAAAGCTTCAAAGTTTGTAACGACCTCACGTGTTGAGTAATCGCTCATATAGCGGCTTGCTTCGTTTATGAACTGATTTGTTCTGATAACGAGCCAACGGTCAACAGCGGAAAGCTTGCTTACGTCGAGCTTGGATATATCAACTTTTATTTCGTCTATATCTGCATAGGTAGCGAAGAATGTTTCAAGATTCCAGAACGCAAGGAGCTTTCTTCTTGCTTCTTCACCGAGATTGAAGCCGAATCTTACGTCATTTGACGTTGAGGAGGATGCGAAGATGTAACGCGATGCGTCGGCACCGATTATATCTGCTGCTTCGTCAAAGCGGATCATATTACCCGTCTTTGAAAATCTGCTTCCGTCTTCCGCAACAACCATTCCGTGAGTGCTTACTCTTTCGTAAGGCGGTTCGTCAACGAGAACGGTACTCATAAAGAGCATAGAATAGAACCAAAGTCTGATCTGCTCCTTCATTTCGAGAACGTGCTCTGCAGGGAAATACTGCTTCCAATATTCTTTATCGGTAAAGTGCTTGAGAGTTGAGAAGGGAACGATTCCCGCATCAAGCCATACGTCACCGACCTGAGTAACTCTTTCAACCTCACATCCGCAAGAGCAACGGATCTTTACTTCGTCGATCCAAGGACGGTGGAGATGAGGAATAGCGTCTACTTTTGACTTATCAACTGCAAGCTCGTAAAGCTCTTCTTTAGAGCCTACTACAGTAAGCTTTCCGCAGTCGGGGCAGGGATAGAAGGGAAGAGGAAGACCGTAGAATCTCTTACGTGAGATATTCCAGTCTGACATATTTTCAAGCCAGTCAAGCATTCTCTTTCCTTGATATGCAGGCTCCCAACGAACCTTTTTAGCGTTTGCTATAAGACGGGGACGAAGCTCGTCAACGGCGATCGCCCATTCTTTTACGAGGCGGAAGATGATCTCGCGCTTACATCTCCAGCAAACGGGATAGCTGTGCTTGAATTTATGAGTGTAGAAGAGCTTGTTTCTCTTTTTGAGCTCTTCAAATACAAGCTCCTTGCATTCCTGAGCATTAAGACCTGAAAGGAATGAAAATCCGTCAAAGAAAACTCCGTATTCGTCAACGGGAATTATTTTGGGAAGTCCTACTTCTTCACCGAGAGCAAAGTCCTCAGCACCGCATCCGGGAGCGATATGAACAACTCCGCATCCGTCGGTGTCGGTTACCTCGTCCCAAAGAACGATCTTGTGAGCAAAGTTCTGCTCTGCAATTTCGGGGAAGCAGGTCTCATATTCGAGTCCTTCAAGGTCAGAACCTTTGAAGGTATCGAGAAGAGTTACACCGTCTTTGCCTTCGAATTTTTGCTTATAGTAGGTCTGAGATGTGATATAATTGTTTGCCTCACCTTCAACGTGAAGACGAACGTATGTCATTTCTTTGTTTACTGCAAGAGCTACGTTTGCGCTGAGAGTCCAAGGTGTTGTAGTCCATACAAGAATGTAATCGTCAGAGTTGAGAATAGGAAGCTTGAAGAATACTGCTTCGTGCTCAAGCTCTTTGTAAGAACCTGTCATTTCGTGCTCGGAAAGAGAGGTTCCGCAACGGGGACACCAAGGCATAGGCTTGTATACCTGCTTTATCCAGCCGCCTTCACTGCATTTTTTAAGAAATGCCCAGATTCCAGTGATGTTTTCATCGGTGTAGGTGTAGTATGAGTTGTCCCAATCCATCCACTGTCCGAGTCTTGTGGATTGCTCGGTGATAACGCCTGAGAATTTCTTTACTCTTTCGATACATTTATCGGTGAATTTGTCGAGCCCGTATTCTTCTATATCGTGCTTGCTTTCAAAGCCGAGCTCTTTTTCAACCTCAACCTCAACCCAAAGACCCTGAGAGTCAAAGCCGTTGCGGTAGTGAGTGTCGTGTCCCTTCATTGCGTGATACTTGATAAAGGTATCCTTAAGAGTACGTCCCCAAACGTGGTGTATACCCATAGGGTTGTTAGCCGTGATAGGACCGTCGATAAAACGGTACTTTGGCCCGTTTGCGTTTTTAGCTTTTAATTTTTTGAAACAGTCATTTTCCTTCCAAAAGCTCAAAATTTCCTTTTCGTTTTCGACAAAGGAATATTTTGTGTCAAATTTTTCCTGCATAATGGAATAATCCTTTCTTTTTTATATAAGTTAAATAAATTTCCATAGATAAGGAAAGTATATCATATTTTATTATAAAAGTCAAGGGAGATGAAAAGGAAATTATTCTGTGTTAGGTGTTTTTTGCTACCTTTTTGAAAAAAGGTAGCTCCAAAAACTTTAAAACGAAGGATTTTGGCGTACAATGTATGGTATTTAAAATGAGAAATTGCGATTTTAAATAAAAATCTTGACAAATCAAAACAAATATGTTAATATAATTACAGAAAGGGCACACCGATGACGGTTGCTCCTTGGATTAGTTAAAAGATAACCGTTCCAATTGCAAGTAGGCGGTTATCTTTTTCTTTTAATTTCGTTTCATAAGAAGCGAAATTATCACTATTACAATAACTAACGCCAAAATAGCGTCGGTAGTTATCATAAGTAATGCGTAGGTGCTTTTGAAGGTTCATAGGCACCACTCCTTTCGTTAAAATTGCGAAAGGAGTAAAAGAATTATCTCCTTCCGCTTTATTTGGAAGGAGCAACCGCCACCGTAATGGTGTACCCTTAGTGATAGAGAAATCTATCACCTTTTTTGTTATATCATAAAAGCAAAAAATGTCAATAAATTTTTAAGTTGCTTTATTTGAACGCACTATGTAAACTCTAAAAAAGACCTTGTTTGAAAGTTCTTGAAAGGATAGGGGTGTGGGGGAAGGAAAAGCTTCTTTTAAGAAGTTTTCCTTCCCCCACAAACAATCATAAATACTATTAAATACTATTAAACACCAAAGGCAGAGCATCGATGAGATCGCTTGCCATAAGGGAATACTGCGAGAGGCGGCGAGCTGCGATATCTCCGCAAAGACCGTGAATATAGACTCCGAGAGCGGCAATATCAAGCGAAGCGCTTTTAGCTTGAGCTATAAGTCCCGCCAATATTCCCGCAAGGACGTCACCGCTTCCCGCGGTCGACATTCCGTTATTTCCTGTATTGTTTATATATAAACGGTCGCTGCCGTTTGTCACTATTGAGTTGTGATCCTTCAGAACGCATATTAAAGAGTTCTTTTTTGCGTATTCAAAGGCAAGAGAGGCGGGAGATCTGAGGATATCTTCTACAGAATATCCCGACAAACGTGAGAATTCAAGTGCGTGAGGCGTTATAACAGAACCCTTTATGTGTTTTAAAAAAGAAGGATTTTTAGATACTAAATTCAGCGCATCGGCATCAAGGATCAGCGGCTTTTCTTTTGTATTTATGTTGTGAAGAAGAAAAGAAAGGACCGATCTTGAAAGCGGAGTTACCGAAAGGCCGCATCCTATTACGATGCAATCGGCTTTTGATATTGAATTTGATAAAGGCTCGGTAAAGCTTTCGTCGCGGTAGACGGTCACTATAGCTTCGGGCAGAGCGGTCTGTAATATCACTCTGTTGTCTTCGTGAGTGAATATCTCAACGAGTCCCGCACCCGTACGGTAGCAGGCTTTCGCGCAAAGATAGGCGGCTCCCGCCATTCCCGAAGAACCGCAGATGCAAAGTACACGTCCAAAATCTCCTTTGCAGGAACGTTCTTTTCGCTTTGGAAGAAGCTCTGAAGGGAATTTGTCAAATGAAAATTCGGTATAATTTTTAGGAGAATTCATAAGGCTCGCTCCTTGATGTTTACATTATATGATACATTTTATCACATAACAATGCAAAAAGCAAACCTTTTTTGCTTAATAATGCAGGGATTTTGCCAAAAAAATCTTTTGAAAAGAATATTTTGAAAAAATACTTGACAATTTGAGAAAAATCTATTATAATATTAACTGTCGCATTTTGTGTCAATTAAAAACAGTACGCGATCTGTTTAAAAAAACGGAGGGAAGAATGGTAGTTGACGTTTCTCCTCTTCTTCGTGGAGAGATCAAAAGAATTGATATCGACTATATGCTCTCTCCCGCATCTATCGACGGAATAGCTTTTGAAGATGCCCGCGTGATCGGAAATATAACCGACAACAGCGGATATATGCGTCTTACTCTTAAAGCAAGTCTTACCTATCACGGTGAGTGTGCAAGATGTCTTGCTCCTGTTGACGGAGTTTTCTCTCTTGATTTTGAGCGCACGGTAACTACTGAGGGGACTATCGACGAAGAACGTCTTGAGGAGCTTGAGGACGAATACATTGTTCTTGACGGCTATGAGCTTTCGGTTGATGAAACGCTTTGCGAGGAGCTTTTGTTGGCTTTTCCGACAAAACTGCTTTGCGATGAGGCTTGCGAGGGACTTTGCCCCAAGTGCGGAAAGCCTAAGCGAGACGGAGATTGCGGTTGCATTACGAGGGAGATAGATCCAAGACTTGCAGCGCTCGCTCATTTCTTTGACAGCGACGAAGAAGAAAACAAAAAATAAAATTTATATAAACTGTAGTGTTTTCACTTTTAAGGAGGTGTAATTATGGCAGTACCAAAGAGAAAGGTTTCTAAGGCTCGCAGAGACAAGAGAAGATCCAACAATTGGAAGCTCGTGCTTCCCGGCATGGTTAAGTGCCCTAAGTGCGGTGAGTTTGTAAAGAGTCACCGTGTATGTAAGGCTTGCGGTTACTATGCAGGCAAGGAAGTTCTCGCTGTTGAGGAGAGCAAGTAATCGATAAAAGAGACAGTAGGCTAAAGGATTAGTACTACTGTTTCTTTTTTGGCAGGAGGAGTCTTTTATGAAGAAAATATCGGTATTCAAAGCGAGTGCGTTGTGCTTGGTATTTGTAATGCTTTTTAATATTTCTTTTGTGGCGTGTTCCGCAAAGAAGCTTGTAAAGATCTCGGAAATGACCTTCGAAGAGCTTTCGGAGTCTATTGAGATCGGAGAATATAAAGGATGTAATATAGACACTCAGGGGAAGAGTAAGGATTTTGCGATTTTGCAGCATATCGAGGCTAATACCAGAATAAAGGAATACCCTGAGGGAACGGTGGAGTATTACGTTGATCAGCTGAAAAAACAGTATAAGTACTATGCGGAGCAGGCGGGAATGAAGTATGAGGCGATGCTTGACGAGCTCGGTGAGGATAATTTCACTATGCAGGCTGAAGCGAAACGTCTTGTTAAACAGGATATGATATTTTCTTTTATACAGAGAAAGGAAAATATAACTCTTAGCGACGAAGAAAAATCAACGCATTTTGACAGATATGTTAAAAAGTATTCCGAAAAATACAATTACGAAGAAAGCTATGTAAGAGAAGAGCTTTCCGCATTGGTTTACGAATCGATGCTTTACGATAAGACTCTTGAATATCTTATAATAAACAATACTTTTATTGAAGATATCGTGACTGATCAATAAAAAAATTAAGAGCAAGAATAGAAGGAATCCTTCCTTTTACTCTTGCTCTTTCTGTTTTAAAAACAGCTTTTAATTATTGCTCATCGATTGCGTGAAAACGCTCTCTTGCTCTGAATATAAGGGATATACACCAGATACCCGCAAGGGCAACTACGGTATAAACTATACGGCTTCCGATCGCGTCCTGACCGCCGAAGATCCAGGCTACGATATCGAAGCTGAAAAGACCGATACTACCCCAGTTGAGAGCACCTATGACGGCAATGATCAAGGCAATTCTATCCATAATCATAATCCGATTTCCTCCTTGTAAAAACGGCTTTTTCCCGTTTGAAATTAGTTTTTACAAAGTGAGTGATTTTATGATTGATAAATTATTACAATTGAGTTTAATTTTGTGATAAGTTATAAAATTCTTGACAATACAGTGGGTATATGTTATTATTAAAATAATAAATTCAGATTTTTTTGGAGAGTCTTATGAAAAAAATTATAGCGATCTTTTTAATTATCACAATGTTATCGGGAATGCTTTTATCCTGTGATATTGTTGAATCCGATAATGATCTGACTGAAAGTCAGAGCGAAACCGAAGTTGGTGATACGACTGAAAAGCCGACCGAAAAGCCGACCGAAAAACCGACCGAAAAGCCGACCGAAAAGCCGACCGAAAAGCCGTCGGAAGGACAGGGTGAAAATAATAACGGAAATGCTTCAAATAAAGATTTTACGGGATATACACCTATCACTACTGTTCAGGAATTAAAAGGGATTTCGCCTGACGGAAAATATTATCTTACAAAAAATATCGATATTGGCGGAGCTGAATGGGTACCGCTCTGTAGCTCGGGCAATGCATTTAAAGGTGTTTTTGACGGTAACGGATATACGGTATCTAACTTTAAATTGATGGGTAGTCAAAGCAGCGAAGGACTTTTTGGGAGCAATTCGGGCATCATTGAAAATCTTAATATAAAAGACGTCACGGTAAACATAAGTGGCAGTGATATGAATTTGTTATGTATAGGTGGCTTAGTAGGTTGTAATTCGGGAACAGTGATCAAATGCAGTGCCGACGGAAGCATTACTGTTAACGGCGTTAGATATGGAACCGTTGGCGGCTTGGTTGGAGAAAACAGAGGTGAGATCGTTGATAGCTGTTCAGCCGTTGCCGTATCCTTAAAGGTAACTCAAGAGGGTAGTGTTGGCGGTCTGGTAGGTAGCAACGATAAGAATATACTTTATTCTTACGCGACAGGAAGTGTAAACGTTGAAGGAAAAAACTGTGTTGGAGGCGGTTTGATCGGTCTGAATAAAAATACGATCAAGGATTGCTATTCAACGAGCGCTATAACTTCTGCGTCGGCAGAATATTCTCACTTTGGAGGATTTGCGGGCTATAATAAAGGAATTATCGAAAATTCTTGCGCTATCGGCGATATAACGGTTTCTGATTCGGATTTGTCCAAAGCGGGTGGCTTTGCAGGTGAAGATCTATACGGTATAATAAAGAACTGTTATGCAACGGGCGCAATAAATGCCGGCGGAAAAGTATATGCGGGCGGTTTTCTCGGAGAAGCGGGGGATAGCGCGATATCCAATTGCTACGCAACGGGAAACGTCAGCGCACACTGTTCGGGCGGATTTATCGGTGTTGGAAGCGATGCAACAATAAATAACTGTTATGCGGTCGGAAATTTGACTTGCAAACAGAGTAGCGTTTATGCGGGCGGATTTATAGCTGACAGTATGGATAATAACGTTAATAATTCTTATCGTTCATCGAGCCAGACAATAAGTAATGCGCCCGGATTTGTAAATTATGATGACGGTGCAAGTAAAGGATCGGATACGTTAAAAACTGTGGATTTTCAAAAAACAACACTTGGTTGGTCAGATAGTATTTGGACATTTACCGAAGGTCAGCATCCTGTTTTGAAAAATATTAACATAATAAAATAAAAATAAAAAAGAGACCTGACATATGCGTGTTTCCGATCAAAGATAACATGCGTATGTAAGGTCCTTTTTCTTTATCTTGTAATTTGTATTGATCAATTTATAGCTTTACCTGCGGCATATAGATACGGGGTTATGTGTTTAAGTATTTCTTCGGGAGTTTCTGCTGCGGGAGCATCGCACCAAAGGCAGAATGCGGCTCCGAGAATATTTTTTGAACTGTTTGGCACTGTTATTCCCGCATCGGCTTTATCGAATACGTAAGCATTCCACTCGCTCTCTAAAATCTCGGGTGTTATACCGTTTTTCATACCTGTACCTAAAATATAATAGGTGTAATAGTTGAGAAGATTATATATCTTGTATCCCTCGTCAAGATAAGTGAAAACATTGTTTTTTCCACCGTTTGCATAAGGTACCCAGAATTCTATTTCGATGCTTTTGTCAAGCTCGACCGCTTTTTTCCAGTCGGTATCACCGCTTCGCAAAACGTCGTCGTTCCACATTCTTACAGAACTGTATCCAATTGAGCGCATATGCTTTGCGATATCGTTCATATAGAGAAGAAAGGCATCGTATGCAACGGCATTTTTGTTATTTGTTTTTTCTATGGCAAGAGCTTGCCAATGATCAAGGCTTTGCCATTTTGAGTAGGAATCGTCGATGTTTTCGCCAAATCCCAAAAGCTCGTCACCGCCGATATCGAATGACGTAGCTCCGAGCGAGGCGAAGAATTCTCCGTATTCGGTAAGCAGTGCCTTAGCAAAGTCAACAGCTTCTGGATTTGATATATCTATTCCGCGAGAATAACGCTTTTGCGCGGCTTCGTTTGGTATGCTCGAGCCTTGAACTATCGAGGTCTTGCCGTTCTTGTGAAAATAGTTTCCTATATCGGTTTTGTAATGTGAATTGTATTTTTTTACCGCATAATTCATATGTCCCGGTGAATCAAAAGAGGGTATGACCGAAATTCCAAATTCTTTTGCTACCGATACGATATAGCGCATTTCGTCTTGCGTTAAAAACTTTTTATCGTCCTCGGCTATACCTTTTGCAGCACCGTGTACGCAAAGCGTGTGATCTCCGCCCGCAAGCCAAGGAAATTGCTTTGATTCGAGGCGAAGCCCCATTTCTTCGGAAAAATGAAGATATATCGCATTCAGATCCGATGCTTTCATTATAGGAAAAAGCTTTTCAAACCAGGACGGAGAAAAATATTTTCTTCCGCAGTCGAGAAAGAAAGCTTTTTCTTTGACAGCGGGAATATTTTTGGCTTTATTTTCTGTCATTTAGTCCCTCTTTCTTTTCTTTAAAAGAGTTACTGCCGAAAGCGCTAAGATCGAAAGCGCTGTAGAAGCAGAAAGTGATGAGCCGCAGCTTATTTCGGTATAGGGAAGAGAAGGCTCTTCGTTTGGAACCGAATTCTGATCGTTGCTTGGAACCTTATTTTCAGTGCTTGGAGCATCGGTTTGGTTTGAACTGCCGTTTGTTGTTTCTTTAGACGTTCCCGAAACCGTTGAGGAAAGACTGATTTCATCTGTTCCGACTTCATATCGACCGTTGCTGTCGGTAAATACCGCAGTTATTTTGAGTGAAAATTCTTTTACATTGTTGGGAATATAAACGCTTCCGTCAAATGGAGTAGCCTCTCCGCCGTTTAATGAATAGGTATAGGAGAAGCTTCCGTCGGTTATTGCTTCGTTGGTGTATTTGTTAGTCGCAACGGCTTTGACTGATATCGGCTCTCCGATTTTATATGAAGTCTGATCCACCTTAATGTTTACGATAGGTGCGCTCGGTATAACCGATGCGGCTATCTTTTTTTGTATCATTCCGTAGCTTGAATTGTTTGGAAGAAATATAATGTCGACCTGCGAGTTTATGTCGGGTATCAGCTCGGGATTTTTGAATATCCATTTACCGCGCACAGCTTTACCGCTTATACTGTCGATGATCTCTCCGCCGATAAGCTCGGAATTTGCCAATTTCTGACCGTATTCAATTTCTTTCATAGTAGGAGTCGATTTTAAAACGGCATTTCCAAGCGTGATATCTTTTGTATAAGCTTTGATCCTTGCATTCATAGGATTTTCTGCCGAAGGATCTGAAGCATCGTAGAATCCGCTGCCGCTGACAGCGACGTAGGTTTGGTTTTTCTCGGTTGAAGATACAGAACGCGCAAAGGCGTTTCCTTCGCCGTCGGTTATATCCTGAGTCATATCAAAGCCTATATGCGCTTTTGTTTTGAATAATACTATAAAAACGTCGTTTTTGTCGAGAGTTACCGATGAAGTAAGCTTTATCGTGTGAAATCCCGAATGTGTGAGCGTTCCTTTTTGCGAGTGAACGAGCGTTCCTTTTTTAAATGTTGTTGCGCTGAGTGTGGGGGGATTAAGATATATTTCAAGCTCATAGCTTGCATCTGTTCCGTCTTTTACTGTCGCGCTTACTGCTAAAAGCTCTTCGTTTGATTCTGCTTTGAATACCGTAGCAACACTAAGATCACTGTCTTTTGAAAATACCGATGATATACCGCCGTCATACTGATAATTGTTTTCGTATATCATTTCGTCTGATGGGGTAACGTCAAATGCTGTGGCATCTGTTAAGGTCTTGTCTTCGTATGAGAGCCAGAAATATCCTTTTGTTCCCCAATCGGTTCCCCAACTGTTTTTAACGAGCCAAGCACCGTTTGAGGAAGGTCTTGAGGTCGATTTGAAATTCGTTCTCGAGAAATTATCGTCCCAGCCTACTATGGTTATTGCGTGGTCAGCGCCGTAGGTATAACCGCAATAGTGAGATGACGTTACTTTGTTGAGATAACTTTCGTTGGAGTAATATGAAGTCTGAACAGCGCCGTATTGCATAATGGCGTTTTTAATTTCGTTTATTTCATCGCTCATCGAATAAATATATGCGTTTTCGAGATAATAGTCAACGTCTGCGTTGATAAGCGAGCTGTTAAGAGTCAGATCGGGATTTGCCACAAGATCGCTGTACTTTGCAACCTTTTCGTCTACTAAACCTATCCAGTTGGAAAGGGTAAAAATAGAAAGCTCGGAATATCCGCCCTTTTCGTGAAAATCTCCTAAAGAATAAACGCGGTCGCCAGTGTCGGTACGCTCTCCGTTATAGGCAAAATACGCAAGATGAAGCTCGGAAAGATCTGTATTTGAGGGATCTGCACCGTGATTTTTAATAGCTTCGGCTTCACAGCAGGCTATAGTGGCAAATGCCCAACAGTTTCCAAAGGTTCCCTGAGATTTTACGGGAGATACGTATTTTAAATTATTGATGTCATTATTGTAAGACGAGGGAAGTGTTTGCGCTGATGCGGAAATTGTAAAATAAGAAAGACTTGATATCAATATCGTAAAAATAATAAAGAAAGATAGTATTTTTTTCATATATCTGCCTCATTAATATTAATAAAGTATTTTAGTTATCATAAATTATTATACCATAATATGTTGGAAAATACAAGTATAAAAAGATTTTAAAATACTTGAAAAAAGATATTCTGTGTGATATAATAATTATGTATGCGTAAGCAGACGATAAAAATGAAAGGAGCTTTTGATAATGAGTACCGACGGGTGTTACCGAAGTAGACAGTTCAATTACATAAAAGTCTTGTCGCAGTACAGCGTTATCTGAGCTTTTGCTGCCTCGGGACTTGATAGGAGGCAGTTATGATCGAAAACGAAGAAAAAGAAATTTTGGAAGCAGAGGAAGAAAGAGATTATTCTTCTGCGATACTTTCGATAATCCGAGGGGATAATGACGATGCGCTTTTGCGTGAGCTCCTTGACGATTATCACGATTATGATATAGCATCGGTCCTTGAAGAGCTGACAGCAGAAGAACGAGAGCGGCTTTTGCGTGTCCTTGGAACCGAAGCAGTGTCGGATATCCTTCCTTATACCGATGATGCGGCGGAATATATTTCCGAAATGGATGCCGACGAAGCGGCTGACGTCATTGAGCAGATGGAAGTAGACGATGCCGTTGACACACTTGAGGCTCTTGATGAAGAAACGAGAAACGAGCTTCTTTTGCTTATCGAGGATGAGGTCAAGGAAGATATCGAGCTTATCGCGTCTTATGACGATGATGAGTTTGGAAGCGCGATGACTACTAATTTTATATGCATAGAGCGCAGCGAAACAGTAAAGGGTGCGATGAAGCAGTTGGTTTCTCAGGCATCCGAAAACGATAATATATCTACCATATTCGTTACCGAAGAAGGTAGATTTTACGGTACGATAGATCTTAAAGAGCTTATAATCGCAAGAAGCGGAAAATCGCTTGACGAGCTTATAAGTCTTAATTTCCCGTTTGTGTACGGTAAAGAGAGCATTTCCGAAAATATCGAAAGGATCAAAGAATATTCCGAAGAGCTTATTCCCGTGCTTTCTGAGGATAAAAAGCTTCTCGGAGTTATTACAGCGCAGGATATACTCGAGCTCGTTGATGCCGAGCTTACCGAAGACTATGCGCGTTTGGCGGCACTTACATCTGACGAGGATATAAGCGAGCCCACTTTCAAAAGTATAAAAAAGAGAATTCCCTGGCTTGCGGCTCTGCTTTTCTTGGGACTTATAGTTTCTGCGGTCGTGGGACTTTTTGAGGGGATAGTTCAGGAGCTTCCGCTTATCGTGTGCTTCCAGTCACTTATCCTCGGAATGGCGGGAAATGTGGGAACACAGTCGCTTGCGGTTACCGTTCGTACACTTAACGTTGAGGAGATGACTCCGCTTAAGACCTTTAAATTTATTTTTAAGGAAACGAGAGTCGGACTTCTGAACGGCTTTATAATAGGCGCTTTTTCGGTGCTTATTATAGGAGGATATCTTTGCCTCAGAGGAACTCCCGTAACGCTTGCCTTTCTTACGTCGGGCTGTGTAGGTCTTGCGCTCTGCTTTGCTATGATGATATCGGGACTTACGGGCGCGGGAATACCGATGCTCTTTTCAAAGCTTGGAGTTGATCCTGCAATAGCGTCAGGTCCGCTTATAACTACGGTAAACGATCTTGTTGCGGTCGTAAGCTATTACGGTCTTGCATATATTTTGCTTTTAAAATTAGCCTTTTAGGGCGGTATAACTATAATTAAAATAAAAATGGAGGCGCTATGAGAAATCTTATAAAAAACGGTCTTGTATATGTAAATTCTGCTCGTAGCTTTCTTCCTATGGATATTCTTACCGAAGGCGAAAAAATTGTTAAAGTTTCACCGAGAGGAGAGCTTGACAGCTATGATGCCGAAATTACCGATGCGAGCGGAAGGCTGCTTGCTTCGGGATTTATCGACGTTCATACTCACGGTATTGCGGGATATGATTTTCTTTTTGCGGATAATGATGCATTGAAGAAAATGTCTGCCGCATACCTTTCTCACGGAGTGACCTGCGTTATGCCGACGCTTGCTTCGGGAAGATTTGAGGATATTTGTTCGGCAATAAAAAGAATAAACGGATTTTCTGCCGAAAACGGAGCGGATTTTTGCGGTGTGCATCTTGAGGGAAGGTATTTATCTCCCGAAAAGAGAGGCGCGCACGCGGCAGAGCTTTTGTCTGAGCTCGATCCTTATGAGCTTGATGTGCTGTTTGAAGGATTTTCACGTGCTATTCATATAAGCGCCGCTTTTGAGCTTGATACCGACGGAAGCTTTATAAAAAAAGCTTTAGGTCTTGGCGCAACGCTTTCGCTTGGTCATACCTCGGCAAATCATAAAGAGGCGCTTGACTGTGAGAGAGCGGGAGTTACCGCATATACGCATCTTTACAATGCGATGCCGCCTTTGCATCACCGTGACGGAGGTCCTGTTGCGGCTTGCCTTATGGGAAATTCCTATGCCGAGCTTATATGCGACGGAATACATATTTCTCCCGAGGTCGTTGCGCTTACTCAAAAAGTAAAGGGTGAAAGGCTTGTGCTTATATCCGACAGTATGGAGGCTACCGACTGTGCAGACGGGGAATATTCTATTGCGGGAAATCCCGTAACAGTTAAAAATAAAATAGCAAGAACCTTTGATGGCGCTCTTGCGGGCAGTACACTTACACTTGATGCGGCTCTTAAAAACCTTATGAAATTCAGCGGTATTTCGCTTGAGGAAGCTATCCTTTCGGTCACCGAAGCACCTGCTAAGGAGGTTGGAATATTTGAAGAGTATGGCTCGCTGGATGTGGGAAAACGCGCGGATATACTTTTTCTTGATGGCAAGGATTTGAGCATTGGCCGAGTGATCTTGGGCGGATATGCTTTATAGTTTTTAAAATATTTGTATTGAAAAAATAAATGGGAGGAGGAAAAAATGAATTTTGTTAAGTCCTTAAAAAAAGATATGACTTCTTTTTTGGGTAAAAAAGGAAGAAGAGTGGATCTTATCATATATTCTTTGACGGTCGTTTTCGTTATATTTGCTCCCGTTTATCTTTTTACCTGCTCTGCGGGGATAGTTGATTATTTAGTAGCACTTATGTTTAAAGGTGTGAAGCTTGAGGGGATCGCGCAAACGGTGGTTTTGAATATAGGAAATACCGTAGCGGGCGCAGTAACGGCACTTGCGGTCATATTCGTCGCTTTTCCTATACTTTACAGTTATTTCTTGGCTTCATACCGTTTATACCGTGACGGGGCGGCGGGTGATATAGGATACCGGGAAGCGTTCAAAAAAAGATATATGAGCACTCTTGCTCCCGGAGCTTTGATGTTTGGTGTCCTTTTGATATGCGCTTTACCGTTTATTATTCTGGTAGGTGTCGGATCGGCTTTCGCAAATCACGAGGACGGTAGAATTGCGGGACTTGTGGCATATTTGTTCTTTATTATATTCGCGCTTGGGCTCTTTTTAGGATTTTGCGTGTTCTTGCTTTTTCGTTCTTGGTTTTTGTTCGGATATTATTCGGCAAAAGGAAAAAAATTAAAAGAATCGCTTTCGCTCAGTATTAAAATGATGAAGACCGAAAGGGCAAAGGCACTGTATAAAGAATATATAAAGACCTTTGTGCCGTCATTACTGTTGGCGATACCGACTGTTACGGTTCTGTTTTTTATAGATACCCTGCCTAAAATGATCCTTACCTATTACCGTTTGGCAGACTCCCTTGAATATGGGGAATAATGTTTTAACTTATGGATAAAAAATACTTTTATATATAATCGAGAGGTCAAAAATGAAAGAAAAGTTTTATATTACAACAGCGATAGCGTATGCTTCAAGAAAGCCTCATTTCGGAAATACTTATGAGATAATTATGACCGATGCTATCGCAAGATACAAGCGCGCTCGCGGATATGACGTGTTTTTCTGCACGGGTACAGACGAGCACGGACAGAAGATCGAGGATCTTGCAAATGCCGCAGGTATTACTCCAAAGGCATACGTTGACGGAGTTGCGGGAGAGATACGCGGAATATGGGATAAAATGAATGCCGATTACAATTATTTTATCCGTACTACCGATGAACAGCATGAAGCTACTGTAAAGAAGATATTTAAGCGTTTTTACGATAAAGGCGATATTTATAAGGGCAAATATGAGGGCTGGTACTGTACTCCCTGCGAGTCCTTCTTTACCGAAACTCAGGCGGCTGAGGGAAAGTGTCCCGATTGTGGACGTCCTGTACAGAGAGCGAGCGAGGAAGCTTATTTCTTTAAGATGAGTAAATATGCTGACCGCCTTATGGAGCATATCGAATCGCATCCCGAGTTTATCGAGCCCGAGTCGAGAAAAAAGGAAATGGTAAATAACTTCCTTAAAGCGGGACTTCAGGATCTCTGCGTTTCCCGCACTTCGTTTAAATGGGGAATTCCTGTTGATTTTGATGACAGACACGTAGTTTACGTATGGCTTGACGCGCTTACAAACTATATTACGGCGCTCGGATATGATGCGGATAAGAGCTATGACGAGCAGAGCGAGCATTTCAAAAAATATTGGCCCTGCGACGTGCATATAATCGGCAAGGATATATTAAGATTCCATACTATTTATTGGCCGATATTCCTTATGGCTCTTGATCTTCCGCTTCCTAAAAAGGTATTTGGACATCCTTGGTTCAATTTTGGAGTTGAGAAGATGTCAAAATCAAGAGGAAACGTTATTTATGCAGATGCTCTTGCCGAGAGATTCGGCGTTGACGGTGTAAGATACTATGCTCTTGCCGAGATGCCATATGCATCTGACGGAAGTATTACCTATGAAGCGGTAATTAAGAGATATAATACCGATCTTGTAAATAATCTCGGAAACCTGGTTAAACGTACTCTCGATATGCAGAAGAAATATTTTGACAAGACGGTTATCGCTCCTACAGCACCTGAGGAGCTTGACGGTGAGCTTCGCGCAGCTTGCGTAAAGGCATATAGCGAATATATTAACAATATGGATTCCTACCGTATTGCAGATGCTATCGACAGCGTTATCGAAATGCTTTCAAGAGCAAATAAATATATTGACGAAACTACTCCTTGGACTCTTGCGAAGGACGAGACAAAGAAAGAACGTCTTGCAACCGTGCTTTATAATCTTTTAGAGGTTATACGTTGGGGCGCTGTAATGTTAAAGCCTGTTATTCCCGAAACCGCAGAGGAGATACTCACAAAGCTTTGCGCTGAAAATACAGATCTTGATTCTATCGGAAGCGAGGAACAGTTTGGCGGAATAAAGGTTGGCGCAGTTCTCGGAGATTCAAGAGTTATGTTTGCGAGAATAGATGAAGAAAAGCTTCTTGCGGAAATAGAGGCGGAAAGAGCGGCAGCGCTTAAAGCGCTTGAAGCTCCACAAAAGCCTGAGCCCGTTGCTCCTATCGGAATAGAAGATTTTATGGGCGTTGAGCTTCGCAGTGCTAAGGTTCTTTCTTGCGAGCGAGTTCCAAAGGCTAAAAAGCTTCTTTGTATGCAGCTTGATCTCGGATATGAAAAAAGACAGGTAGTTTCGGGTATTGCTCAGTATTATACACCCGAACAGCTCATAGGTAAAAAGGTTATAATCGTTGCAAATCTCAAGCCCGCAAAGCTTTGCGGAATAGAGTCGCAGGGAATGATCCTTGCGAGCGGTGAGGAAGATGTAAGAGTAGTATTCCTTGATGATGCAACGGCTCTTGGAGAGCGCATAAGATAATTATGGAAGAAAAGATAAAAGAGTTTTGCGGATTTTTTGACTCGCACGCGCATTATTATGATGATAGGTTTTACGGCGCGGAAAATCCGCAAGGCGCAGAAGCATTACTTGAAGAACTTTTTTCGAGCGGTCTTTTGGGAGTGCTTAACGTAAGCTCAAGCTATCCTGCATCGCTTAAGGTCATAGAGCAGGCAAAATGCTTTGAAAATGTTTATTCTGCCGTTGGAGTTCATCCCGAAGATCTTGTGAGCGAGGGACTTTCTTTTGATGCGCAGATAGAGGGAATACGTTCTTTATTGGCGGAGCGGGAAAAGAATAAGATAGTTGCTATCGGAGAGATAGGACTTGATTATTATTGGCGTCAGGATAATAAAGAAGAGCAAAAAAAATGCTTTGAAATACAGCTTGCCCTTGCTGAGAAATTTTCTCTGCCGGTTATTATTCACGATCGGGAAGCACACGGTGATTGCTTTGAGACGGTTATGAAGTATCCTAATGTAAAGGGTGTTTTTCATAGTTACAGTGGAAGTGCGGAAATGGCGAAGGAGCTTTTAAAACGAGGTTGGTATATTTCTTTTTCGGGCGTTGTTTCTTTCAAAAATGCCGCAAAGATAAAAGAGGTAGCGGCGGTAGTTCCCGATAACCGAATACTTATTGAAACTGATGCGCCATATCTTGCACCGCATCCGTTCAGAGGAAAGATGAACCATTCGGGGCGTTTGTTTTATACTGCATCGGCGCTTGCAAATGAGCGGAATACAGATGTAAAAAATATAGCAGAGCTGACGTATGCTAATGCAAAGGCTTTGTTTGGTATTTAGGTGTTTGTACGTGGTGGAAGAAAACTTGTCGGCAAGCGCCGACGGGCAAACAAACAATCAGCGCACGATGTTCGCACTAACCCAGTTGGAAAGTTTTTGGTCAAGTTTTTTTCAAAAAACTTGCGGGGTTAAGAGGGGCAGAGCCCCCGAAAAACGGCGTTTTTCTTTTTGCGAAGCTTTTTCTTTTGCGCCTCTTGTGTCAAAAGAAAAAGCGA
>CALAXC010000122.1 GCA_937894775.1 uncultured Clostridia bacterium | reverse complement strand
CGCCTCTGAAACAGCTTTGCTTCCGTAAAGCAGGGTTCCGCACTCGAAATGCAGATACAAGCTTCTGAAATCAAGATTTACAGTGCCGACACTTGCCACCTCGTCATCACTTACGAACATCTTGGAATGCATAAATCCTGGCGTGTATTCGTATATTCTTACCCCGCCTTTGATCAAGTCTGAATAATAGGATCGTGTGGTAATATGTACCATCTTCTTATCCCATTTATGCGGCGTAATTATCCTTACATCAACTCCGCTCTTCGCAGCAAGGGTAAGGGAGTTGAGCATACTGTCATCAATGATCAAGTATGGTGTGCAAATATACAGATAATTTTTGGCACCGTGAATCAAACGCATATAGATGTGTTCGCTGATGTGATGAGTATCCAATGGGCTGTCACAATACGGCTGCACGTATCCGTCACTATTAGTGCTATCTTTCATTTGAGGCTTGTAGATATTTATATCTTCGTCTGCACTTTCGGAATCCGGTGCCGTCAACATCCACATTTTCAAGAAGAACGCCGTAAGCGGCCACGCTCCGTCACCCGTCAGTCTGACAGCCGAATCCTTCCATTTGCCGTATTTTTCAACTTCGTTGATATACTCATCCGCAAGGTTAATTCCACCTGTAAAAACGATCTTTCCGTCAACAGAGCAGATTTTTCTGTGGTCTCGGTTATTTTGCAATCCGGTCAGAAGAGGTCTGAATCTGTTGAAAGCACGGCACTCGATTCCTTTTTTAGCCATCAATTCGGGATAGTTTTTAGGCAACAAGAAAATACAGCCAAAATCATCGTATAAAATCCGAACCTTGACGCCTGCTGCAGCCTTCTCTTCGAGAATACGAAGAACTGAGTCCCACATTTTTCCTTCGCCAATTATGAAGTATTCAAGAAAAATGTATTTTTCAGCGCTTTGCAAAGCAGAAAGCAGATCGGGATAAAAATCCTCGCCTGTTGGATAATACTTGGTATCGGTAGAACCGCATATCGGAAAACCTGCAGAATCGGACAGATATCCGATCAGCGTTTTCTGCGCAGGAAAATTGCTGACCGCTGACGTGACCAATTCTTTGCTTCCGTCGGAAATAATTGTAGTCTTTTCCTCAATTTGGGTCATATACGGCTCCATAAGCTTCATAGATCCTTGAATAGAAAAGACAAGATAAAGCAATCCGCCAAAAACGGGGAAAGCTAATATCAGGTATATCCAAATCAGCTTATATGCATCATTTGTTCGACTCATAATAACGCGCAAGCTGATCAAAAAGCTGATCAAATTCAGTGAAATAGCAATATAGTTGGAATACTTTGCTCCAATTATCGCAGATACTACAAGAACAGCGATCTGAATGAGTATCAAAACAGCAACAATAACTCTTCCGCGAAATACGTTTGGCAAGAATTTTCTTTTGTTATTTGACATTTATTTCCCCTTTCTAACAGATTGTTGATTTTAATTGTAAAGCCACTCAAGCCGAGACGGATTGCTCCGTCTCGGCTTTTAATCAGTGAATTTTTATTTAGTTCTTCTTTGCCTTGGTAACACCGCGCTGAATGAGCTTGATGATCTCAACAACGGGAATTACAAGGATCGCAAGACCGATACCGATAAGGTATTCGACTATGCCAATGGTGCTGAAGCCAAAGAGGTTTGCGAGGAAAGGAACCTCGATTACGAGGGTGGTGAGAACAAATGCGAGAGCCATTGCGCCGAAGAGAAGCATATTCTTCGACTTGAGTGCAAAGATAGAACCTCTCTGCGAGCGCATATTAAGAGAATGGAAAATCTCTGCCATGGACATTGTAAGGAATGCCATAGTCATACCGTGTGCAGAGTGAACTCCATTGATAACGACCTCGTTGTACCAATCGGCACCGAACTCAAAGTTTACGCCGATAAAGTAAGCTGCGAGAGTGAGAACAGAAACCATCAGTCCCTGGTATACCATATCGAAACCAAGTCCATTCGAGAAGATACCTTCCTTGCTGGAACGAGGAGGCTGTGTCATAATGTCCTTTTCACCGGGCTCAACACCGAGCGCGAGCGCTGGGAAACAGTCGGTAATAAGGTTGATCCAAAGAAGGTGAGGTGCTTCAAGAATGGTGAAACCGATCATAGAAGCGGTAAAGATGGTGATAACTTCACTCATATTGGAGGAAAGGAGGAACTGAATAGCCTTACGGATATTGCTGTAGATCTTTCTTCCCTCTTCAACTGCA
>CALAXC010000121.1 GCA_937894775.1 uncultured Clostridia bacterium | reverse complement strand
CTCACAGACAAGCAGAAAGAAACACTTGAAAAATTTGAGGACTGTATGAACGAGATGCACAGCATTACCGAGCGCGACGCCTTCTCCTACGGCTTCCGACTCGGAGTGCAGCTGATGGCTGAAGCCTTCCTTCTGCCAATCGGCGAAGATGAATGAGTTAACCCCACGGCAACAGAAAAGATTGCCGTGGGGTTAACTTTGGCGTTTTGAGAACTTTGCAAAATCAGCTCTCTCCATTTAAACGATTAGGATTGAGTCACTATAGTCAAAGAAAAAGCCTCCGGCAGAGGCCGCGTGAAATCTGCTCTCAAAAACTTGCACAGAATTTCAAAAACAGCCCCTAAAATTACTAATGGGATTTTAACAGCGTTTCAAAAACCTTGAAAATCCTATATAAATATGAAGAAAACCGCGATTTTCCTAAATTTCTATAATCGTGTAAATGGAAAGACAGGTTCTCACTCGCAGAAAAGCAAATATTGTCCGCCTTCTTCTGCCGAGCGTACCTGCTAATGCCATAGGTATCTTGAATTCAAGCCCGATTTATGTTATAATAAGACAAATACGAAACGAAAGGGGGATTGCTATGAAGAAAAAGATACAAGAACACTACCGAATTATTTCCCTTGATGGCAGCGACGTCTATAAGCTGTCTCATCCGTCCCACATGTACGGAAAACTGACCGCTATGAAGGACGGAGAAATCGACTATTCCAAATTTAACGCAACGCTCGACGTGAGCCTTGACACCCAAAAGCTCGCCGAGATTTACCCGAAGCACGCGAGTGAGATGGGCGTGCCGTTCGTTGAAGATTTGGAATTTACGCGCGCCATCATCAACCTTTCGTTCGATTATGCAGTAAAGCTGTTCGAGCAGAGCGGCAATCGCTTCATTCGCTTCGGCCACACCGTTATGGACGAGGACTTCCGTGACCACATCTGCATTCGTGAGATTGACGGCGTACCGACGCTGATTGCCGTGGAGCTTCCGCACTACAGCGTGTCGGAATACGCTCCCGTTGAAAACCCCGTCGATGCTTCCGTGCTCGGCAAATACTTCATTTACGATGATAAGGCAAAAGCCTACCGCAGAAGCAAGACCGCTATCCCGACAGCCGTAAAGGCTGAGCAGGTGCGTGATATTCTGTACCGCGACGGCTTTGATATGGACGGCATCCACTACGTTCGCTACAAGAGAAGCGCGGGTGCAAGCCGCGGCGGACGCTGTTTGTTCATCGCAGAACCCCTTTATGCGGATATGATGAAATGGAGTGCCTGCGGACTTTCACCCGAAGGAGAGTTCGACTTGGCATCCTGGGAGGCCTACACCTCGCTGACCATGAGCAGTATGAAGAAGACCATCAGCCTTCCGAAGAAAGCGATCCTCATCATCCCCGACAGAAGCAGTATCTTCAAGACACGCGCTGTCTGCGTTGAAAAGGATGCGAAGACCGAGCTAACGGCCGTCGAAAAGGAAACCGAAGTCGAAAACGTCATCTGGGACGGCCAGGGGCTTTTGGATGTCGGCGTGTTTGAGGACAACGAACTTGAAGACAAGGGAATGGTACTTCTCCGAAACCGCTTCTTCAAGTCCTGTGCCTTCTGCACTCGGCTTCAAGATTGGTTCAAGGATAATGATATTACCCAGATCCGTCAGCTCGGCGGTTACACAACGGCACGCAAGGTGTCGGATATCAAGCTGGTCATCACCGAGAGCAGCTTGAAGTATCTGAAATTCGTTCCCAAGGGCAAATCTCTTGAAGAAGGCTTCCGTATGTGGCTGGATAACGTGTACGAGGGCAAGGACACCTCTGCCTTCGGCGTGGTCAAGACGGATCAGTTGCCCTCCAATATGGGCGGTGCTATGACCTACACCAACTACCAGCTCTTGAATACCGTTCCGATCGCACGCGAAAACATGCTGAAGTTTCTCGCGCCCTCATTTGAGATGTACCGCAACGTTCAGAACGATTCGACCTTCCTGCGGTATCAGATCAACGTTCTCTCGGATACGACTGCCTCTGCTTTGAGAAAGGTCAGCGCGGACAATTACCGCCACAAGACCGTCATTGATATGATGCGCAGGACGCCGCTGTTTGAATTCACCGACCTCTATGCGGATACTCGCTATGACGTTTGCAAGAACTTCAAACGGCGCATGAAGAAGGGAAAGGTGCTGGTCACGGGAAACTATCAAACCCTGTTCGGTAACCCTTACGAATTCTTAAAGGCGACCATCGACAAGAACTACAAGGCTGACGAGCCGCTTCTGCTGGGTGACGGCGAGATCTACTCCATTAGGTTCAATGACGGGTCGGGTCACGCAATCCCCATATCACGATGGGAAATATGTTCCTGGCAAGGAACAAGTACTGTCCCGAGATCGATAAATACTTCGAGCTGACGGACAATATCGTTTGCGTGAATGCCATAAACAGCAACCTTCAGCAACGCCTCAACGGTTGCGATTACGACTCCGACGCCATGCTGATCACCAACGACAGTTGGATCATTGAGGGCGTGAAGCTTTGCTACGAGCAGTTCGGAGTGCCCGTATGCAAGATCGATCCTATGGGAAAGACGGCGTATGAGAATACGCCCGAAGGGCTGGCTCAGCTCGACCGCACCATTGCCAAGAACCACATCGGCGAGATCATCAATCTCTCCCAGTTCCTCAACTGTTTGTTCTGGGATCGCTTGATGTCGGGCGAGCCGTTCGATTCCTTGATGCCGATGTACTATGAGATCTGTAAGCTGGCGGTTCTGTCGGGAATGGAGATCGACAAAGCCAAGCGTATGTATGACGTCAATGCCGACAAGGTTCTTCGTCTGCTTGAAAAGCCGAGAATCGAATTCAAGAAAAAGAACGGAGGCAAGCTCCCGAACTTCTTCTACTTCATGGTCGGCCAGGAAAGCAACGTATCTCCCGACAACCAAGCCGCGATGAATACGCCCATGGCGTACCTCTACGATGCCGTTGAAAACTTGGATCGCAAGCAACGTGAGAACCGCAGGGTAAAGCTCTCGGAGCTGTTCGAGTTGAACACTGCCGATGCCGACAGCAACGACAGCCGTCGGAAACGAAAGATCATCGAAACCGTTCTCGCGGCATACGATGAGCTCAAGCACTTGAAGATCAAGGAAGACGAGGCCGACGCCGACGGGGATACTGTCATTGCGGTGAAACGTGCCGAGATCTTTAAGAATTGCCTCGACACGGTCAAGCGGAACGTTACAAATGACCACGTGCTCCATCTCCTTTTGAAAGAGCTGGATCTCGGCAAGGAGTCCGAATACTCGGTATCCCGAGCCAAGAGTTTGCTGTTCGCCTGTCTGCTCTTTGAAGAAAACGGCAGACTGCTCTCTAAGGTTAAAACGCCGGGAGAGTACAGCTGTGCCGAACTCGATCTGATTTTCGATATGAGCAAGATCAGCGCGGACGATGATTGGGTATCCGTTTACGGTTATCCTCACAGAATTATTTTCATTCCCAAAGCATCCTTGGAGCAAGCCGAGGATCCCAACAACTAAACAATACACACCCACAGGTGCTGAGATTTTCTCGGCACCTTATTTTTTTATCATGGAGGATTTATTATTGAAATATTATCACGACAGCCGGGACAAGCCCGGCAATTATTTTCCGATGCCGAAAAGTATCTTTCGCCTGGGGCTTACCTCGGGCGAAATTCTTGTCTATGCCTATCTGATGTACTGCGAGGACAGGAAAACCTTTCAATGCCATCCGAGCTTCAGTACCATCGGAGAGGCCGTCGGTATGAGCAACAACACGGTGAAGAAATATGTGCGAGGCCTTGAACACAAGGGGCTGATCACCACCGAGCATACCAAGATCAAGACTCGCGACGGCAGAGTTCACAACGGCAGCTTGCTCTATACCTTAAAGCCCATCGAACCGATTGAGGAAAGATACTTTCAGAAGGTGCTTGCCGAGCAAGCATCCAAGAACGCCGTGCAAAATGCGCTTGCACGGTATCAAGAAAAACGCGCAAATATGATGAAAGGAGTGACGGCGAATGAAAACGAAAACCTTTAAGTCGATGTCGGACGTTCCTATGTTCATGACGGTCATGGACGTGGCAGATCTGCTCGGCATTTCCCGTGCCAGCGCATACGAGCTGGTGAAGGAAAAGGGCTTCCCGAAGATCAACGTTGTTCATGGCAGAATCATTGTCCCGAGGGATAGATTCTTCGAATGGCTGGACAGCCGAGAGACAAGCGGAAAACTCATATGAGTGTAAAAATATGACCGCTATAACCAAAGAAAAGAGGGTTGTTCGGAAATGTACAACTTTTTGAAAAAAAGCGGGATAAAGCGGCTTAGCCTGCCGCACCCAACATCGCCCGGCAACGCCGGTCGAGGACGGTTTCGGGGGTGTTTCTGGCGATTTGGAGAGATTTCAAAACATGCTCGTATGCCTTTGGGCTTAGCACCTCCGAAATTGGGCTTAACACGGTTTTTGACCGAAATTTTGAAATTTAATTGCAGAAAGGAAACAACAAATGTCTGAAAACGAAAATGAAAAAATGCCGACAAGGGGCATCAGAATGCCCGACGAACTCTGGAATACCTGTATTGAAATGAGCAAGGAGCTGGGCTATGGATATCCCAGCGATTTTATTCGGGATGCCATTGAGTTTTTTATTGAATGGAACAACAGAAAGTCCTCCGAAAAGTTCCTCACACCCGCCCTTGAATCCGTCATGAGAGGCATCGTTCAGGACAGCGATGACCGCATGGGATGCTTACTTTATAAGCTCGCGGTGGACATGGATATGCTGGCGCATCTGGTTATGTGTGACTATCGCTACAGCGATGAAGAGCTTCAACAGATCCGTCAGCAGTGCCTCCGCAGAGTCAATGACACCAACGGCAGGATCCATCTCGGTGAGAAGGGTACTTCATGGCGAGACTTATATTAAAAGCACCGTATTATAAGCCGAGAGCGAAAGCACCTGCAGGCAAAACCCGCGGCGGTTATGCCAACTATATTGCCACACGCGAGGGAGTAGAAATACTCCCTCGCGGAGGAATGGTGGGCTACGTCGGCGAGCGCCGAGGCTCGAACGGACTCTTTTCCGATGACGGTCACGACATCGTTCTGTCGGAAATCCAAGAGGAAATGGACGCTCATCCGGGGAATATCTGGGGGCTGATTTTCTCTTTGAAGCGCGAGGATGCCGAAAGACTTTCCTATAATCAAGCCAGCCAATGGGTCTCGCTCCTGCGCTCTCACCGCAACGATATCGCACGAGAGATGCACATCGCGCCGGGGAATCTTCGTTGGTATGCCGCCTATCATAACGCGGAAGGGCATCCTCACGTTCACATGCTCGTCTGGTCGAAGAGTCCTCACGAACCATACCTCTCGACTGTCGGCATCCACAACATCAAGAAGACCATCGCCGCTGATATCTTTCGCCAAGATAATATCTCCAACTACAAGCGTCAGACACAGGCTCGCGACGATCTCAAGGAGCAGTTCCGCATCAGAATTGCTGAGATCAACCGCGAGATTCAGAGCGGTTCTTTCTCCGTGTCGGAAGCTCTTGTTCAAAAACTTGAAGAGCTTTCTGTTTCTCTTGAGAAGCATAAGGGCAAAAAGGTTTACGGTTATCTCTCAAAAAAGAACAAGGATATGGTCGATGAAATCGTAAAAATGGTTGCCAAAGACAAGAAAATCGTTGAGTTATATGACCTTTGGTATCGGCTTCAATGCGAAAACTATCGCAACTATACCGACCAAATGCCCGAAAAGATTCCGCTGGAATCCAATAAGGAATTCAAATCTCTGCGGAACTTTGTGGTGAGGTCTGCCTCGGAGATGATCACGGATATTCCCGAGCCGAGTGAGTTTGATGATGATTATATTTATCACCGCAAGTACGGTGATAACGAAACCGTTTTGAAATTCAAAGCAGAGGACGGGTATCCTCACGAGCAGTATCTCTATGCCCGTCGATTGCTTGAGGATGACGATCCCGAAGAAGCGGAGCATTGGCTCAAGAAGTCGGCATCAAAGGGCAATCGCCTCGCCATGTATATGCTTTATAAATGCTATCGTGACGGAAAAATCGAAGACCGCGAGGGGGAAAAGATGAAATATTTGCTCATGGCTGTGGACAAAGAATACGGCTTTGCCGAGTACGAATACTCAAAACTCCTCTCGAAAACAAAGTCAGATATGGCCATTGAATATATGCGTCAAGCCTCGCGACATGGCTGTCCTATGGCTGAATATGCCGTCGGAAAACTCTTTTTAGAGAGAGGAAATACCGACTTGGCACTCCCGTATTTGGAAAGAGCAGCAAGCAAAAATACCTGGGCACGGTTCTATCTCGGGCTGTTATATTACTACAAGCTCGATGATAAGGAGAAGGGGATGGAGTATCTTCGCATGGCGGAGGATCAGAACTTCGAGCCTGCACACGCCGCCATTGCTCAGATCGAGTATGGCTACAACGCGCGGATCGTGGCAGGTGTCTTCAATCTTTTCTATTACGCAAGCCGTATCATCGACGAGGACTCCGAGGATATGTATCCTCATCCTGCCTTCGCTGACGTGGATATGCGTGCAAAGAAGGAAGACCGAGCAAAGCGTATGGGGCTTACGATGGGTGGAATGTAATTGATAACAAATTGATAACTCTCCGCAATACCACTGGATATTCAAATATCTTTGTGGTATTGTTTGTGTTGAAAAAAGCAAAAATCTAACGAAAGGACTTTAATCTATGGGAAAAAGACGTCCGTCGGGTGACGGACTTGTACGGAAAAGAGCCGACGGCAGATGGGAAGGCCGCATCGTCGTCGGTCATAAAGAAGACGGCAAACCGATATACCGTTCGGTGTTTGCCGAGAAACAAAGCGACCTTATGCCCAAGCTCCACGAGCTGAAGGATCAGTACGCAGGGGTGGAGCTGACCGAGGACAGCTCCATCACCCTCGGAGAATGGCTCGAAAGATGGCTGAATGAATACAAAAAGCCCATACTGCGCCCAAGCACCTATGCAGGCTACAGCAAGGATATTGCCAACCACATCCTGCCGTATCTCGGCTCGAAAAGAATCACGCAACTCAAAACAGCGGAGATTCAAAAGCATTACAACCGCCTCCTGGAGTCTGGGCGCATACAGGATAACGGCAAGGGAAAGGGACTATCCAACGCCACCGTCCGAGGCATCCACATGGTCTTACGCGAGGCGCTGGACAGCGCGGTGCGGGAAGGGCTTATCCCGAAGAACCCTGCGGACGGTACTTCACCTCCGAAAATCTATCGCAACGAGAAGCAGGTGCTGACCAAGGATCAGCTCGAAACCTTCATGAAACTCATCGAAGGGGACGAGGAATGGTACGATTTCTTCTACACCGAGATCATCACGGGCATGCGCCAGGGCGAGATCTGTGGTCTGCGCTGGGAGGACTTCGACAGGGAAAAGCGAACACTGCGCGTGGCACGTTCGGTGGATTTCGTAAATAAGGAACTCGTTGTTGGTGAGACCAAAACCGATGACGGTAAGAGCACCATCTACCTCCCCGACAGTCTGTGGCA
>CALAXC010000120.1 GCA_937894775.1 uncultured Clostridia bacterium | reverse complement strand
AAGCGAGGTGCCATAGCTACCAGGAATACGCATTGCCTTGATTTCGCTACCATCAAGTCCTCGCCAAATAAATTGCTCACTTGGCAATTGACATTCGCTTCCATAAGGGCGCATAAACATATAGCTATCCTGTCCACACTTTTTAATGATTTGGACAAGTCCTACACTGTGTCCAAAGGGGTCAAGATTTATTGCAGTTGTTGGCACAACTCCAAATTTTTCCTTAAAGTATCTTTGTCCCTCTCTTATTTGTCTTACAAAGCTTTCGCCCGAGGGCATATTGCAATCTGGCTGTAAATACCAGCCACCCATTATGTGCCACTTGCCTTCCTTTACAAGCTCTTTGATTTTTTCAAGGTCTTCTTTTAAATAATTTTCGTTATTTTCATCTAAAAGCTCTTTTGCCTTTTTAGCATACTTTTCGCCTATGGCAAGAGCCGAGCTGCAAACCATTTTCATACTTTTATACGCGGAGTTTGTTCCGTTTTTCTGCTCTGCCTCGCATATTTCCTCTAAAAGGCCCGAAAAGCCTTTTTTAAGCACCTGCTCGTAACCGATAACGGTGTGATTACTATTTATAAATCCGCCACCTGCGGCGCGTTCAAAAGCAAGGTTTCGCGCTTGCTGTGATACAGCATCACCCTGATAGTCAAGGCAATCGCCACGAACGTTATCGGGATACTTGAAAAAAGCTTCTATATCGGTGTCGCTAATACCATTTTCACGAAGTTTTGCTTTACCCTCTTCGGTATTTTCAGCCCAACAATCGTTACCCATTTTTCCGCTGTCGCCAAAATTGACGCCGACTATTATTTCCTCAGGGATTATAAACGGAGTAAAATTATCAAGCACACGCGATACCGCTGAGGCAACAACCTCGGGCTGTGGAAGTCCTTTTTCTATAGCCTCGGCATGACCGAGATAAAAATAAAAATTGCGCTGATATTCCCAATATTTTTTATAGGTTCTTTTGTGAACAACCTCATCTTTTAAGTTTACGCATCTGTCGCTTAGTTCGAACATAGAGAGTTTTTTCCTTTCATAATATCGCTGACTCTCCTTAAAATGCTTTTTAAAATAAGGAACATTACTCTATGTTGTTTTAATTGTAACATTTTTTGCCGGTATGGGCGCAGGCCTTGGTACCGGTTTTGCCGGTATGAGTGCTGCTGCGGTTATTGGTCCTATGTTAATAACATTTTTGGGCGTTCCTGCCTACGATGCTGTTGGCATTGGACTCATCAGCGATGTTCTGGCAAGCCTTGTCAGTGCGTATACTTATAAGAAAAGCGGCAACTTAGATATAAAAAACAGTTTGCCTTTGCTTGTGAGCGTGTTGGTTGTAACGATGATCGGCAGCTTCGTAGCAAGCTTTTTACCCGAACAGGCTATGAGCGGCACGATGCAGATAGCACTCATTATAATCGGCTTGCGCTTTCTTTTAAAGCCCGTCAACAAAACGAGGGAGCAATTGGAAGAAAGCTCCCCCAAAAGCAGACTGATCAAGGCAATCGTCGGCGGTATATTCGTCGGATTTATCTGCGGCTTTGCAGGCGCAGGCGGCGGAATGATGCTACTTCTTGTTCTGACCTCTTTCCTTGGATATCCTATGCACTTGGCGGTTGGCACGAGCGTGTTTATTATGGCGTTTACTGCTTTGACCGGAGGTGTCAGCCATTTTGTGATCGGAGGAATGCCCGATATCCTTTGCCTCGTGTTGTGCGTTGTGTTTACGCTTGTTTGGGCGAGAATTGCCGCCAAAATTGCCAATAAGGCTAATGCCAAAACCTTAAATCGAGTGGTCGGTGTTGTAATGATCGTTACGAGTGTAGTAATATTGGCAGTAAATTATCTTTAATCGATGACTCAAAGAGCAAGGGCTGACGAAATCAATCGTCAGCCCTCAAAAATTGCATCGCAGTAAGCAAAGAAAAGGGATTTTCAAAATGATCGAGAAAAAGCCATGAAAAATCCAATAAAAAGCCCAAAAATCAGGCAAACATGTGGTCAACTGAAAACAGCGGATTTTGTGGAAAATATATAAAAAATAACCGAAAACAAGTCTTAAAAAGCTCGTTTTCGGCTGTTTTTTGGTGCGGGTATTCATAACAAAACTATGCCATCGGGTGCAAAATAAAGAAATTCGGCAGCACAGACAGCGACGTTTGGCTGTCGGCACTGCCGACTGGTCGGAATGACAGGATTTTTCTCGGCACTGCGACGAAAAGGCGAGTGGATTTCGCCTTTTCTACGTGCCTCGGTCAAGTGCGGCTCTGACAGTCCACCGGACTGTCATTCACTACCGCACTCCTTCGAATCCTTTTCATTCCTCTATCAAATAAAAAAGTAACAGGCACATTCAATGCCTGTTACTTTTTTGGTCGGAATGACAGGATTCGAACCTGCGACATCGTGCTCCCAAAGCACGCGCGCTACCAACTGCGCTACATCCCGAAATATGTAAAATATTGATTTTTTTCGGTTTTTCCGTAAGTGGTC
The DNA here is from genome assembly GCA_937894775.1 of uncultured Clostridia bacterium. Taxonomy (GTDB): domain Bacteria; phylum Bacillota; class Clostridia; order Oscillospirales; family CAG-272; genus HGM12713. Next base: position 21,517 of record CALAXC010000120.1, on the reverse strand, counting down.
AAACATGTGGTCAAACCGTTATTTTTGAAGAAATTACGAGGAAATATATTGCCAAAAAAGTCAGTGTTTACAAGGCTTTTCGGCGTTTTTCGAAATCTAATAACAATGGGGCGGTGTCTTGCTCCCAAAGCACGCGCGCTACCAACTGCGCTACATCCCGAAAATATTTAGTTTTTATTTTTGTTGCAGTTGTCCGCTGCGCTTCCTGTTGCAACTAAGGCTCTGACATCGCCATTGGCTCGTCAATCGCCAAGTTGCTGCCACTCCTTATTGCTCGCTTGATCACCCACCGGGTGCGCTCGCAAACGTACCCAACTGCGCTACATCCCGAAATATTGATTTTACTCAAAACATTTCGTGCCTATACATTATAACAGATTTGTTTTTATATGTCAAGTATTTTCAGAGAAGATAAAGCGATTTTTTGTTTTTCGCTCTATCTTCTCATTTTTTATTTTATTTGTTTTTCTTGTTATAAGCAAGCTTTGCTATTTTTTCGCATAGGCTATCATAGTCGATCCCTATCGCATTCGCTTCTTGCGGCATAAGACTTGTAGGTGTCATTCCCGGAAGGGTATTTGCTTCAAGGCACCATACATCTTCATCTTTATCGACTATATAATCTATTCTTGCATAGTCGGATAAGCACAAAGCTTCAAAACATTTTTTGCTTATTTCGTCAATTTTTTCCCTAAGTCCTTTATTTATTGGAGCAGGACAAATTTCTTCGGTTGCGTTTGCTACATATTTGTTTGCGTAATCGTAAAATCCGCATTTTGGAATGATCTCAACGGGGGGGAGTGCTTCTCCGTCGAGAATTGCCTGAGTTAGCTCACGACCGCTTATATGTTTTTCTATTAGTACCGAATCCTCATAGCTTGCCGCAAAATCGAGTGCGTTTTTTAATTCTTCTTTATTATTAACTATCGAAACACCCACACTTGATCCGCAAGAGCAGGGCTTTACTATGCAGGGAAAACCTATTTTATTGATAGCGGTATCTATCATTTTTTCGTCACCGAATGAATTGAAATTTATCCAGTCGGGTGTAAGAATCTTACTTTCTCTCATAAGCTTTTTGGCTATATCTTTATTCATCGCTAAAAGGCTGCCTATGTATCCGCTACCCGTATAAGTAATATCAAACACGTCAAGTGTTGCCTGAAGCTGACCGTTTTCTCCCATATCTCCGTGTAAAGCAAGAAAGACTACGTCCGCCAGTTTACATAGCTTTAATACGTTTGGTCCGATAAGCTCTGAGCGGTTACCGTTTTTTTCTTTTATTTCTTCTATTTCTTTTGCTGTTGGAGCTGTCTTTCCTACCGAAAGAGTTATTGAATCATCTGATGTGAAAAGATCTGTTGCCGTATCAGGGATTTTGACATCGCTAATGCCCTCATAAACATCGAGCATAAGAACTTTATGTCCTTTTTTGCGAAGAGCGGATGAAATAAGGCTTCCCGAAGAAAGCGAAACGTTACGTTCAGGAGAAAGTCCTCCTGCAAGAACAACTATATTCAAAGTGTGATTCTCCTTATAAATCGTTAAAGTTTATAACATTATATGTTAATTTGTGTTCTGTATGTTATCGGGATTTTCGGTTCTCGGTGTTGCTTTTTTCAGATATGCCACACGGTCGTTTCCGCCGTAATCTTTATATATTTCGCATCTCATACCTGCGGCAGAGGCGATAGCGGCAACTGATTTAGCCTGATCGCATCCTATCTCAAGCAACATTATTCCGTTATCTGTAAGATATTCGCTGTATTCACTTATAATAACTCTGTAAAAATCAAGACCGTCGTCACCGCCGTCTAAGGCTGCTCTCGGTTCATAGAACAATTCATCGTCGAGAAGTGATATCTGATGTGTTTCTATATACGGAGGGTTTGAGATTATACAGTCGAATGCGCCGAGCGAATCCATAAAAGCGGGATAGAGAACATCTTGCGCCAAAAATCCCATACGGTCACCGACTCCGTTGCTTTCTGCGTTTTCGCGCGCGACAGCAAGGGTTTCGTCAAAAAGATCTACGGCTACCGCACGGCAATCTGGTCTTGCCGCAAGAGTAGATATTGCAACGCATCCGCTTCCCGTACACAGATCTATGATCCTTGCATTTTCGGGTAACAGCTTTACTGCGAGTTCGACGAGCTTTTCTGTATCCTGACGGGGGATCAATGTGTTTTCTGTTACCTTATAAGTTTCTTTACAGAAATCCCAATATCCCAAAATATATTGCAGCGGATAATGCTTGCATCTTTTTTCAACTGCTGCTCTGAGCTCTTCCGAATCAAAGTCTTCGTCATGACGAAGAAGGAGATCGGCTTTGTTCACGTTGCAAAAATGGCATATAAGCATAGCCGTTTCGCCACGGTTGTTTTCAATTTCAGCTTCTGCGAGAGCAGAACAGATTTCGTTGTAGGTCATAATCCCTCCGAATATATTTTCTTTAAATGCACATAATTATATATATTATAGCAGATTTTTCTTTTTAAATAAAGGGATATTAAAAAAATATTTTTCTTTTTTTTGAAAAAAATTTACCGTTCTTAATGTATTTCAAAAAAATGGTAAAAAAATAATTTGAAAGAGGAAAAAAATTTCAAAAAAATATTGCAATTCTGCAAATTTATGGTATACTATATTTAAGAGGTGATCGAGCTATCGATTGGAAAAGATATTTATAATGAGGAGGAACGGTAATGTTTGGATTTTTTAAGAAAAAGAAGACTAACTATGCAAAGATTATTATAATAACGCTTGCAGTAATTGCAGTAGTTGCGTTGATCGCATTTATTATCTACAAGCTTGTTAAGAAGTACAGCGAGGATCTCGTTTACGATTGTGACGATCTTTTGGACGAGTGTGATGATTGTGATCTTTTGCTCGACGAGGCAGATGACGCAGGAGCTCTTGCAGACTAAAAATAAAAGAATAAATAAAAAAGTCACCGCTTTATTGTCATAGACTGATAGTAAAGCGGTGGTTTTTCTAAGGGATAAAAAGATGAATGTTTTTGATACTATTGCCGCCATCTCGACACCGTACGGTAAGGGTGGAGTAGCGATAATAAGAATATCCGGCGCTGATGCGCTTATGATAGCGAATAAAATATTTAAGTGTGCGTCGGGGAAGCTGATTTCCGATATGCCTGTTGGGAAAATGTGTTACGGTGAAATATTTATGCCCGACGGTGACACGAATGGTATAGACAGCGGAATGGCGGTCTATTTTAAATCTCCCCATTCCTTTACGGGAGAGGATACCGTTGAGATAAACTGTCACGGCGGTATTTTGGTAACTCAAAAGGTTCTTTCTGCCGCATTATGTGCGGGCGCGAGAATGGCAGAGGGCGGAGAATTTACGCGCAGAGCTTATATTTCGGGTAAGATAAGGCTTAACGAGGCTGAATCGCTTGGAGCTCTTTTAGAGGCTAAAAACGATACACAGCTTTCGCTTGCGCGCAACGGAATGAGAGGGCGTCTCAGTGTGAAAATGGACGAGCTTTATCTTTCTTTGCGAACTGTACTTACGGGAATATATGCGGTAATTGATTTTCCCGATGAGGATCTTTCCGAAATAAGCCGTGAAGAAATGCTTTTGATACTTAAAGATACATTAAAAAACACAAGAGAGCTTGCTTCCACCTATCAAACGGGACGTGCTTTAAGCGAGGGTATTCCTACCGTTATATGCGGAAAGACTAATGCGGGAAAAAGCTCGGTATATAATAGGATTCTTGGGTACGATGCGGCTATCGTTACCGATATTGAGGGAACTACACGTGACGTTTTGCGTGAAACAGCCGTTTTAGGCAAGGTCTCTTTAAATCTTTGCGATACTGCGGGAATTCGCAAGACAGAGGATAAGATAGAACAGATAGGTATAGAGCGATCGTTGAAAGAAATAAACGGCGCGGGACTAGTGCTTGCTGTCTTTGACGGTTCACGCACACCCGACGGTGAGGACAGAGCGCTTGTTGAACATATAAGAGAATTGAAAGTCCCTTGTATAGCGCTCATCAATAAGTCTGACTTTTATCGTGATGAACCCAATTCCGATCTTAGTGAGCTTTTATCTGATATAGAAAATAAGCTTTGCGTTTCTGCGCTTGACGGACAAGGCTTTGAAGCTCTGCCCGCGATTGTAGATTCTATGTTTATAAACGGTACGCTTGACATAGATAACGATGCAATAATTACGGGTGCAAGACAGTATTCGGCGATCGTTAAAGCGGAAGAACAGCTTTCGGCTGCTGTCTGCGATATAGAAAACGGAGTACCGCTTGATGCTTGCTGTGTTGAGGTCGAATGCGCTATGTCGTCACTCGGAGAGCTTGACGGACGTGAAATAGGTGAGGATATAGTAGCACAGATATTTTCACATTTTTGCGTAGGAAAATAAAAATATTTGTAGAATTATTTTATTATAAGTTGCAAAAAACAAATAAGGAGTGCAGGGGAAGAAAACTTTTTAACAAACGTTTTCTTCCCCTGTAATAATATACAATCTTACAAGAATTTTTTGAGGCGGTCTATAGATTCCTCTTCATACTTTATCAGCTTTCTTGCTAATGAAAGAGCTTCTTCCGAGCAAGAGCTGTTTTCGGATTCACGTAAGAGCTTTGTGGCTTCCGTGATGCCCATAGTTGCACCTTTTATCATCATTTCCGCGATATGTGAGCTTGTTGAGTCTACCATAGTATTCATAGCAACGCTCATTTTTGTTCCGAGCCGTGCGAAGAGATTTTCTTCCTGAGGCTCTGTGTTTATCTCGTAAAGTAAGGTTTCTGCTTCTTTAGCGAATTTTTCAAAGGAATCAAGCTCGGAAGTAAGCTCGTCACGCATATTTTGATCCTTTACCTTCGGTAAAAGATCTATTATAGAATTCGCTCCCATTTTGGCATTTTTATAAAGTTCTTCCAAAAGCTTTTCGGAAGAACTGTTTTTTTGTTCTGATTTTTTGTCGTTCATATGATCTCCTTCAGATAATTGATTTTTTATATAAAAGTATTTCTCGATTTTTAAAAAAATATACGTATTGGAGCTTTTTTTCTTGCAAAAATTGATCATCTGTGGTACAATTATAAAAATAAACTTTTGATATAAAATCTTAAGGAAAGGGAAAATATATAAATGAACGAAAAAGAAATTGCACAGATAAGAAGAGGCTATCGCGCCGACAGAAGTAATATAAGCCGTATCTGCGGATGTTATGTAAACGAAAAAGGGGAGATCGTTTCGGAATTTGATCAAAGCTTGGGAATGATGAGTGAGGACGATGCAAACGGAATGCTTGGCGTTCTTAAAAAAGCTTTGTCGGGACATATCGGAACAAATCTTCTTGAGATCGAATTCACGGCTGATCAGGTAAGTAATTCCGAAGAGTACGCAAGACTTTCCAAGCTTAAGGAGAGTGAGCTTAAGGATACCGAATTGAGAAATCAGCTTTATTCGGTAATTATCGAAAATCTTGAGATCGAGGGCAGCTATATGATAGTTCTTGCTCACGACAGTCACGATATTTTTGATGTACGTGCCGACGGAACAAGAGATGAAGAATCTTCGAGTATTTATTCCTATATGATATGCGCAATATGTCCTATAAAAGAAGGAAAGCCTGTAATGAGCTATTATATTCCGGGAAAATGCTTCCGCAGTATATGCTCGGAATCTACGATAGTAAGACCTGAGATAGGCTTTGTTTTCCCGGTGCTTGAGGATAAACAGACGAATATATATAAGGCTCTTTACTATACCAAAAATCTTGAAAATAACCATTCTGAGCTTGTCAATGCGCTTTTCGCAAAGGAAGCGCCGATGCCCGCAAAGGAGCAAAAAAATGTATTCGGTGAAATACTTGCGGAGTCGATAGGCGAGGAGTGCAGTCTTAGGGTGGTATCCTCTGTTCACGCACAGATAAATGAAAAAATAGAGGAAGCAAAGGCAGATGCCGATAATGAGGCTGAAGCATTGGTATCTAAAAAAGATGTTGGTGAAATGCTTCGCTATTGCGGTGTTTCGGATGAAAAGATCGAGGTGTTCGAAGAAAAGTTTGATGAAAACTTCGGTGAAAATGCCGAGATACCGCCTGCAAATCTTTCGGGCACTAAGCAGCTTTTGGTTGAAACTCCGGAGGTCAGTGTAAAGGTTGATGCGGGATACAATAGCATCGTTGAAACGAGAATTATAAACGGTGTCAAGTATATTATGATAAGAGCGGACAACGGAGCTGTGGTAAACGGAGTCAATGTACAGTTCTGATACATAATTTGTTTTTTTATAGGTTTTATTGTAAATAATAGTGGTAAGAATGTGCAAAATGCGGAATTTTGTAATATACAGTTGACAATTTGTATATAAAATGGTATAATTAGACAATATTATTGATTGTATTTTGTTTTTGTTTGATATATTTGGTCTGAAAAATAATTCTTTGTAAGGAGAATACAATGAATCGCTTATTGCGTAATCACAGAAGGGCTCTTTTGTGTTTATTTGATATATTTTGTTATATAATTGTAACTTTTATATGCTTTATAGGAACTTTTATAGATCCTTCACTTGAAGTAGAACACGGCCCGTTTTTTACAAATGCTATAGTTCTTGCGCTGATGATATTTACCTTCCGTTCAGTTTTTGGCTTTTATAAAAATGTGTGGAGATATACCTATACCCGAGCATATCTTAGTGCGATACTTGAAGATACCTGTGCTGCGATAGTGTCGATAATACTTGCTTACCTTGTAAGAGGTCTTATCAATCAGAACTTTGTCTTTAAGATGTGGCAGTTTGTTGTTATGTCGACAATGTTTTGTCTTGTAACTATCGGAACGAGGTATGCGTATAGACTCTTTTATAAGCACCGCAATATCGTAACCGATGAGCCGAGCGCCCATAAGATAAACGTAGCTATCGTGGGAGCGGGGCAGATGGGAGCGCTTTTGGCGGATGAATTAAGATGCAGCAAGACCTCAAGCTATAATCCTATTGCGTTTATCGATAAGGATAAGGCTAAAAAGGGAGAGTATCTCGGCGGAGTTAAGATATACTATGAGGATGAGAATATCGTTCAGACGGTAAAGAAACTGCCTATCCAGGAAATATTTATTGCTATGCCGGGACTTGACAGTGAGGCGATAAGCAATCTTTATAAGCTTTATCAGAAAACCGGATGCAAGATCAAGCTTTATGATACTCCCGTAAGAGAGATCGGAGAAGAAGAAGCACAGGGAAAGAGAGTTCTCCGTGAATTCCAGATAGAGGACCTTCTTTTCAGAAAACAGCTTAAGATAAATAATCGCAGATCACTTGACTTTTATCACGATAAGGTCGTTCTTGTAACGGGCGGCGGCGGTTCGATAGGAAGCGAGCTTTGCCGACAGATAGCCAAGCTTGGACCTAAAAAGCTTATAATTGTAGATATCTACGAAAATAATGCGTATGATATCCAGCAGGAGCTTTTGAGAAATTACGGTGATAAGCTTGATCTTACCGTGTTTATAGCATCTGTGCGCGATGCTGTTAGAATTGATACTATATTTGAAAAATGCCGTCCTGACGTGGTTTTCCACGCGGCAGCGCATAAGCACGTTCCGCTTATGGAAAACAATCCTTCGGAAACGGTAAAAAATAACGTGCTCGGAACGTATAATACGGCAAACGCAGCCGAAAAATACGGTGTTGAAAAGTTTATAATGATCTCAACTGATAAGGCGGTCAACCCCACTAATATAATGGGGGCGTCCAAACGTATGTGTGAGATGATAGTTCAGTGCAGAACGGACAGTAAAACCTGCTTCGCGGCCGTAAGATTCGGTAACGTTCTCGGTTCAAACGGTTCTGTAATTCCGCTCTTCCGTAATCAGATAGCAAAGGGCGGACCTATAACGCTTACAGACAAGCGTATAATCCGTTATTTTATGACGATCCCCGAAGCATCTCAGCTTGTTATACAGGCGGGAGCTATGGCACATAGCGGTGAGCTTTTTGTTCTTGATATGGGTAAACCCGTAAAGATATACGATCTTGCGGTGAATATGATAAAGCTCAGCGGTCTTGTTCCCGAAGAGGATATCAAGATCGAAGAGGTCGGTCTCCGTCCCGGAGAAAAGCTTTATGAGGAACTTTTGATAAAGACCGAAACACTTGAAAAAACAGATAACGATATGATCTTTATCGAAACCGATACTCCCTATACAAGAGAAGAGGTAGATGAAAAGATCGCTATGCTCGTTCGTGCAGTGGAAGAAACCTCAGACGAGCTTGCATCGGAAAAGATCGTTGAAGCAATGAAGAAGGCTGTTCCTACTTTTATTGATCCCAGTGAGATAAATGAAAAAGCGGAAAAATCCGATGAGATGAAGGAAGCCAAATAAAACAAAAAGTAGAACTTTAAAAGTTCTACTTTTTGTTTTGCGGATTAATATTAAACGTTTGTTTTCAAAAGATAATCTTCGAGCAAAGCATCCTGCAATTTCTTTAAGAGTTCGGGTGCTTTTTTGCCTATTTTTTCGCCGTCAAGCTCTGTAGCTCGGATGCAGAGGTTGGAACTTGACGAAAAGATTATTTCGTCGGCAGAACGCAAAAAATCAAGCGAGAAAGGTTCTTCCTTTGTTGGAATTCCAAGCTTTGCGCAGGCTTTCAAAATGTTTTTGCGTGATATTCCGGGCAGGATAAGATTGTCAAGCGGGGCAGTGTAAAGAACACCGTCTTTGATACAGTGAATGTTTGAATGTGCGCCTTCGGTCACCCTTTCCTTTATTCCGTTTGCTTCGGCACGGTATTGAACGCACTCGTCAGCTCCCGCTTTGTTTGCTTTTTCCGATGCCAAAACGTTTGGAAGAAGGCAAAGCGATTTTATATTACACATAAAAAATCTTATATCTTCGGTGGAAATTACTTTGATAGCGCGGTAAACGTCGGGAAGCTTTCTTGGTGTTACGGTTATCCAAAGACGTGGAGGACAGTCGGGAAAATTGTGGTTTCTCGGGATGTCTGCGCCTCTGGTTATCTGCCAATAGATCAGAGCTTCGTTGTCGGTTTCGCTTACGTCAACCTTCAAAACCATTTCGGATAGAAGCTTTTTTAGCTCTTCCTTTGTATAGGGAACCGTTATTTCAACAAGAGCCGCAGAATTGAAAAAACGGTCGATGTGTTCGTCAAGACAGTATATGATTCCGTTTCTAACGGGAGTTGCTTCGTATACTCCGTCGCCAAACCAACATACGCGGTCGGTCATAGGAATTGAAATTTTATCAATGGTATCGTATTTTCCGTTATAATACCCAAGATTCTTTAATAATTCAGCCATTTGTGATCACCTCTTTAGATTTTTAACTATAATTATTATACGCAGATAGTGATTTTATGTCAAGCAATTTTTGCTATATTTAAATATAAAAAATCCCTTGAGCTTTAAAGCAGTCAAGGGATTTTTCTCGTTTTGCTTTTGATTTGGAAATGAGATTTTATTTACGCTTACGCTTTTGGGTTATCAAAACCGCGGTAGCTCCTAAAACAGAAATGCTTAAAATTGCAGGAAGACTGGCGATAGAGACCTCACAACCCATAAATTTTGTAATTATTTTTGTTTCGGTATAAGTTGATTTATTCTCGTTGGTGGAGGAAGTCGAGGTGATCTCGGATGCGTTTTCACTGTTTTGCTCAACTTTGTCGATTTCCTTTAAAGTCTCGTCATAGGAAGGCTTTGTGGTTGAGGAAGGCTTCGTGGTTGAAGAAGGCTTCGTAGTTGAAGAAGGCTTCGTAGTTGAAGAAGGCTCGGTAGTTGAAGGTGGCTTTGTGGTTTGACTTTCTGTTTCCTTTTGGGTTTCGGAGGGTGGATCGTCAGGTTCGACGCCTAAGTTCTCGAGCCAAGATTGAATATAGGGGTGAAGCTTATCGTACCCCTGCGATTTTATGTGGCAGAAGTCGCCGCTTGTAAAGCTTGCGGCTTGGTTGACCTTTAGAATATTATAGTTTAAATCATAATTGTTGTAAAGGTCGAGATATTCTATCTCCCATTTGTCGCAAATTCTTTTAGCAACGTTAAAGTATGCCGACATATCGCTCGTGTTTCCTTCGGTATGATTTGGCAGAGCATAATTTATTATAAATCCAAATTTTGTGTTTTTCCACTTTGCGTTGTTTTTTGCGGTGTAAAACAGCTCCTCAAGAGCGCCTGCAAAGGTTGCCGTATTAAACGAGCTTTTGTTAAAGCCTGTGCTGATAGAGCCTACCGGCGCTTCAACCCACGCATCGTTTACTCCGCCGTGCATAATAACGAAATCAAAGCTCTTTGAGAGGTTTTCGTTAAGAGCGGTGATAATTCTGTTGGATTTTTTTGTTGAGAGAGAAGCGCCCCGTCTACCTGCGTTGACGTAAGTCATACTGTTGACAGCCGCAATTCTTCCCGCCCATCCTCTATCGTAAAAAAGACTTGTTTTGTTTACCGCGTAGGTAATTGAATCGCCTACGAAGAGAATTGATTTTTTATATAGATTAGGATTTTGCTTCGGTGTGAAATAAGTGCCGTATTTGTTGTCAAATGTGTTGCCCAATTTTGCGTGCCAATAATCATAATAATCCTGCGTATTGAATTTTTGATTTACTGTAACCAAAAATACGTCGTTGTATTTATACGGAGTTGCAATTCTTATGCTTGTGACGCCTGAGGGAACTTTGTATGCAAGTATTGCGTGAGCTACGAAATTGTGATTGGAGGTATCGTCAAGCGATCCTAACAAATCGAAAAAATTCCTCTCTGAAATAGAGAGATTTGCCGACCCCTTTTTTATGCTTACTGAGGAGTCGATTATATTCTTTGAGCTATTGTAACCGTGTAAGTGGAAACCCTGATCGGGATTTGCAGGTCCGAAATAAACCGTGTCTCCCGGTTTTACTGTGATATAGTTAGTGGTGTAATGCTCTTTAGCCGAAGTAATGAGTGTATTGTTGGCATTTACGTATCCTACCACTCCCTCTGTATATTTGTTTATAAGATTAGTGTTTGCAGATACACGAATAGGAGAAATTAATAAAAAAGTTGACAGTATTGAAAAAAGAATGATATATGTTAAAATTTTTTTTGATTTTTTCATAATAAAAACTCCTATGTTCAAATAAATTTAGTGTGATTTTATTATAGCATATAGAAAGTGTAAAAGTCAATATGTAATGAATATTTGCGTAAAAAACGAAAACTTAAACGGTCTATATTTTTTACTTTTAAAATTGTATGTTTCCCTTGACTTTTTTTGTCTTTTAGTTTATCATAGAAAGTGTAAAAAACAGATAAACAGGAGAACCCCAAAATGAAAATGCCCGAATTTTTAGAAAAAGACATCCCTTGTCTTGCTATAGATCTTCCTCAAACGGTAAAAGATTACCGCGATGTTTATGATTTTGAAGGAGAAATAGCCGAAATAAACAAGATATTGCCAACGCTTGACTCTTCTTCGGATATGGCTAAGCGTCTTATATTTGAAAAGCTTATTGCAGAGGGATTAAGTGCAGATTACCATATAGACGAGGAAACATTACTTGCGAAAATACAAGAAAAATATCCTCGTTGTACATTGGAAACACTTAAAAAACTTACCGAAATGAATTATGCCGATCATATAGTCAAGAACGGCAAGGTTTATTATCAGAATGATGCAAAAAGAAATCTTTTCGGTGCGGGAAAGGTCTTTCTTGAAAATCTCGATGAGCAGGGAAATATCTGCCCTCACGAGCCTCGTCCCGATAGATTCGGACACGAGAATTTTCTTGCTTTGAAGGAACAAGGAATGAGAGCTTTTCGCTTCACCGTGAAAATGAAGCTTAAGGTTAAAGAAGAATTTGAACGCGTGGGCGAGGAGATAACGGTTCATCTTCCGTATCCCGCTATCTGCGACTGTCAGCCCTACAGTGAGCTTGTATCTTCTTCTCATCCTGTCTATGTTTCTAAGGCGGGGCACAGAACGGCTTGTATAAGAGCGACGTTGAAGCACGACGATGAATTTTTTGTTACATTTAAGTTTGACAGAATAGTCAGATATATCGAGCTTGATGACAGTAAGGTCGATGCAGAACAGCCAAAGTTCTACACCGATGAGCTTTTGCCGCACATTCGTTTTACACCTTATCTTGTTGAATTGGCGGAAAAAATAAGAGGAAACGAAACGAATCCTCTCAGAATAGCTCGCAGAGTGTATATGTATATCACTCAAAATATAAATTACAGTTATCTGCGTGATTATCTGTATATAGATCAGATCCCCGAATACGTATTAAAAAACGGCAAGGGCGATTGCGGAGCACAGGCGCTTTGCTTCATCACTCTATGCCGAATTTTAAAGGTTCCCGCAAGATGGGAATCGGGATGCAGGGTAGGTCCTAATATAAACAGCGTTCACGATTGGGCTCAGATATATATAGCGCCGTACGGATGGATCCCCGTCGATCTTACCGACGGCGGTGGCGCAAGAAGAAATCTTGATCCGTTCAAACGTGAATATTCCTTTGGAAATATAGATCCGTACCGAATGACAACGTGTAATGATTATCAGATGCAATTTGATCCGCCAAAACGTTTTATGCGTTGCGATCCGTACGATAATCAGGTCGGCGAAGCCGAATATAAGGATTACGGTCTCGGATTCGGTACTATGATACGCGGCAAAGAGATACTTGACGTCGAAGACGTAAGTGAGCTTTACCGATAATTTTACGGTCAACGGTCATTGTAAAGATCGGCATTCTGATAATTTATTATAGGACGGCACTCGGTTTCGGTAATTATAAAATGTTCCATAAGTACGATGCCTAAGGATTCAAGAATAAGCTTGATGCGGTTGGTTGCATTAATGTCTTCACCTGAAGGAAAGGATATTCCGCTTGGGTGGTTGTGGGCAAGAATTGCGCTGACCGCATTACTTGATACAGCGGAGGATACTATGTTTCGTAATGATACTGTATTTTCTATGGAATATCCTTCGCTGATCTTCTGACATTCCAGAAGCCTTTTTGAATTATCAAATAAAAGCAGATAGGTGATCTCTTTCTGAGTGCCTAAAAACAGACTGTGCAGAAAAGAACTTAGCATAGCGGGAGTCTTTAAAGGAGACTCCTTTTTTTCATCGTATTCATATTTTGAGAGCAATTTTGATATTGCTTTTATGTAAAGTGCAGAATTAGGTCCTATGTCGTCAACTGTCATAAGGGACTCAATACTTGCATCAAGAATACCTTTTATAGAGCCGAATTTTTTCAGAAGCTTATGGGCTGTTTCGTTGGTATTTTTGCGCGGTATTGAATAAAATAGGATCAGCTCAAGCAATTCATGATCCTCAAAGCTGTCGGGGGAAGATAAAAACCGTTTTTTCAGCCGTTCACGGTGTCCGTCGTGCGTCATTAAGATCTCCTTGTCTACAAATTATTTAACAGAGAAATTATAGCATTTTAAATGTCAACTGTCAATACTATGGGAAAAATGTATAAAAATATGTCCTTTTTTTGTTAATCTATACATAAATTAAAATTTTTTGCGAATCGCTTTACTTTGTATATATAAAGTAGTATAATGTATAAGGAATATTATGTAATTATATAATTTTGTGAGAAAGGATTTTTGAATATGGGTATCTTCAAAAGAATAGTGGCTGGTATTATGTCATCTGTTATGATAGCGGGTGCTTTTGCAACAGTTACGGTATCGGCAGAAACACCTCCTATTCCTTTTAATTCTACAATGTATACCGATGCAAACTGCATCGTAGATAATTCTGCAAAAATAACCTCAGAGGAGTCTTTCGGCAACGGTGCTATAAATCTTTACGGTGCGCAGATAACCTCAGACGGAGTCAGAAAAACAGGTGCTTCCAAGCGTCAGACTTTTAATATGCAGATAGCGGTAGGTTCTTCCGAGGGTAGACTTTTTGTATACTCAAAGCCTTCTTCGAACGGACTTGATTATGCGGTACATTCGATTAAAGATATAGCTGCTGAATTTGAAAAAGATCATCCGGGTTGGAGGGTTGCTGTAGTAACCAATGCATCCTTCTTTGATAATAGTACATCCACCTCCAACGGAGGAAATAAAAATATAGGTGAACCTGAAGATATCTATGTGGAGGATGGAAAAACACTTAAAACGTGGATGGATACCAGCAAGGTCGGAAGAGGAGTAATAGGTCTTAAAAATGACGGCTCTATGATATATTATACTCAGGAAACGTCAAAAACAACCAATTATAATAATTCTAAGACGTCATCTACTAAGTATTCTTTTTCGAGTAAATACTCTCTTGAGGTTCTTGGGGAGAATAAAACAAACGAGGTATATTCTTATTCTGCTATTGCAGGCGGTGCGTATGATTACACGAATGAACCGATCTTTGTAACTTCAGCGATGGGTGAGCGCGATCTTAAGGGCGCAACGATATACGTTGTAAAATGCACCGAACATAGAAGAGCGCATACGGGTGTGAACAATAAAGAGATCGGCAGTAAAACATATTTTGTTGAGGGTGAGATAACTAAGGTAACTAATATTGATACTGTAAAAAAGGATTTCAATACCACATCGATGAAGCCCACAAGTAGCAGGTATGTTTATATTGCTACAGAAGATAAGCTTGAGCATTTGCAGGTAGGAACTACCGTTCGCATCAATAAAAAGCTTTCGGGTAAATGGGCAGATGTTGAGTATGCTTTCGGATTCAAGCAGCAGATATTGCTTGAGGGAAGACCGCTTTTCAATAATGCACTTCAACAGCAGTACGGAGATAAAAAGACAGGTAGCTGGAATGCGTGGACTGAGGATGTTTATTACGCATCCTACGGTACGAACAGAACAGCTGTTGGATTTAAGGCTGACGGAACTCCTGTAGTAATAGCGGCTCCCAGAAATCCTAACGGAACAACAGGTAAGGATAAGGCTGAGTCGGGTATCACCTATTATGAAATGGCTTGGTATATGAAGGAGCTTGGATGCGTAAATGCATTTATGCTTGATTGCGGCGGTTCTACAGGTATGTATAAGAAGAGCGACGGAAGCGACGAATATGAGGTCGCTTGCTGTGAGCCTTTGCACGAGTATCCCAAGAGAGATGTTGCTAATGCACTTATACTCGCATATCCCGTTGAGGGTGTTGAGGAGGCTACCGATGCTAAGATAGAGGATCCTGCCTTTACACCGGGGTATATTTCTTCAACAAAAGCCACTTGGTATTCGGGCGTTACCGATCTGCGTTCTTTAAAGACGGTAAATACAAAGTCTAATAAAACTTTGCAAAAGAATACAGCTTTCAAGGGAAAATATTTTACGCTTTCGCAAAGCTCAACGACGTATACATTTACTCCCAAGTCGACGAGTAAGATCGCAAGCGGGTACAAAAGTGTTTATGCTTATCGAAAGCTTGGATATACCGTTGCCGAAGGAAAGAGCTATTCTTATTACGTAAAATTAGCTACTAAGACGAGCGGAAAATATACATCGTTCTTGTTTGCCGAGCTTCCGTCTAATACAGCTTCAAAGAAAAAATTGAATAATTTTGCGGTTATCGGAGGAGCTTTCTCGAATAACGGAGATAATAAAGGATATTCCGATATTCGTGTAGGGTATGGACGCGTTGAGGGCGGAACGTCGGATATTAAGGGATCTAACAAAAAGATCAAGCTTTTCCTTGAGACTGTAGGAAGCTTGAAATACGCTTATTTCAAGATAGAGATCAATGGGCTCAAATATACTGTTCAAGTCAAAAACTCGGCAGGAAAATGGGTATCTATAGGAAAGACGTATTCGCTGCCGAAGGGATCACAGCTTATTTTGGGTTGCGCATCCTGGAAGGACAGTAACAGCTCAACTAAGTTCTCATCTGCAAGAGCGATGTCTGTAAACGATCCTATTATCGTAGATCGCACAAATATTAAATCAAACATTACAAAGGCAGGAACTTTGAAGGCTATTGATTATACGCCTGAAAGCTGGGCAGTATTAAGCGCAGCACTCAGCAAAGCGAAATATGCTAATAATCTTACCGCGCAGACGCTTATAAACAGCGCAAATACAAAGCTTGCATCGGCAATGAAAGTTCTTGTTAAGAAAACAGATCTTGCAGCAGCTTATATTTCAGAGTATGAGGCGTTGGATAAGAGTGAACTTGATCCTGCGTGTTTAGAAGAGTATACAAGCGCTTATGAAATGCTTATTGCGGCAAGGGATGCCAACGATGCGGTGGCACTTGGGACTGCGATAGATCAATATGAAGAAGCATTTGCTAATTTGGCTAAAATAATGTGGACATAAAATATAGAAGCCGTTTGAAATTATTTCAAACGGCTTTTACTCTTTCTTGCGGCTTCTTACTCTTTGTACTTGAGAAAATAGCTAAAAAAGCAATATCTTTTTTGTTTGATTTTTACAGATTTTTTCAAATAAGAAAAAAACTCTTCCTTTTTTTTGAAGAAAATGATATAATAAGATGAATGTAATTAATTAAAAGGCTATTTAATAGCGTTTGAAAGAGGTAATATAATGAAAAAATGGTTAAGGAGAGTGGCGGCGGTTCTTACAGCAGGAACTCTTTTAAGCTCCGTGCCGACTTTTACGGCTTCGGCAGCCGTGCCGTCCGACCCCTTTGATTATACGGTAGTGGATGGCAGTACGTGTTCGCTTACAGGGTATAAGTCAAATTATAGCACAGAAAAATCGAGTACGAAAGTAATTAGCAGCGTGAAAGTATCTTCTTCTACAACCTTTGGAAGTAATGATGAGGTTACTCTTTACGATACTACTATAAAATCTACGGGAAACCGAAAAATGAAAGCCAGATCGCTTATGGGAAAGACCACTAATCTTTGGGCTGAAAGCTTTAATGTTCATATAGCTATAGGAAATGAGGGCGCAAGACTTTTTACCTATTCAATGCCTTGCTCGTCGGGCTTTCAAAACGGGTACGTGGAGGATATTGCAAAAGCATTTGAAGCGGAGCATCCCGAATGGTCGGTAGCGGTAGTTACTAACGGAAGCTTTTTCCATAATGTTGCCTCCTATACAAAAAACACCGAAAGTGAACCCGAGGATATTTACATCGAAGCGGGAAAAACTTACGATGCGTATATGGAAAAAGGAAAAGTTAATGCCAGTGAGCACCCTTTCAAAGTCGGAAGAGGTGTGATCGGAATAGATAAAGACGGAAATATCCTTCATTGTACTATTGAAAACGGCACTACGAATTACAGTAGCACTTCTACTGCGTATACGTGGAATACGAATTATACACTTGAGGTTCTTGGAGATAATCTCAATAATGCGATTTATACTTATCCCTTGACACTAAACGGTGCTGTTGATTATTCTAATACTCCTAAATTTTTGCCTACGGGAGTATCGGGATATACGGCTGGAGGTTATATATATAAGATAAAATGCTCCGAATATAAAAAAGCTTATAAAGGTGTAAACGGAATGGACGTATCCACCGACCCCGATAAGATGGCACCGACTTACTTTTTTGAAGGAAAAGTTGAAAGTGTTTCTCAACATTTGCTAACGAGTGCGAGTTCTTCGGTTAATTCAACACCTGCAAGCGGATATGTTTATGTCGTAAGTAATACTCCTCTTGAGCATATTGAAGTAGGAACAGTTCTCCGCGGACAAAGAAAAATGTCCGGTACTTGGAAGAATGTCCAGTATGCGTTTGGATTTAAACAGCAGATACTTCTTGACGGCAGACCTTTGTTTGATAATGCTTTTCAGGAGGCTTACGGAGATACCAAATACGGAAGCTGGAATGCGTGGACAGAGGACGTTCAGTATGCTACGTACGGCAGTAACAGAACTGCAATAGGTTTTAAAGAAAACGGTGAGCCTGTAATTATTTCGATACCGAGAACTCAGTATTTTGATGAATATTCGGAGCGAGTTGAAATCGGCGCGAGTTACCACGAGGTGGCTTGGTATATGAAGTCCCTTGGCTGCGTAAATGCATTTATGATGGACTGTGGCGGTTCGGTACATATGTCGGCTAAGAATTTTGAAACGGGTGAGTATTATGACGTTGTGAACAATCCAGGACTTACGGAAGGTACTGTGCTTTCTGAAAGATTGGTATACAACGCACTTATTATTGCTTATCCCTCGGGAAAGGCTGCAAATCCTACCGATAGCAAACTTCCGGATCCTGCGTTTAATAATACGCGTGTAACCCCTGCTGCGGATGCAACGTGGTATACAGGAAGAGTTCCGTTGAGATCTCTTGCAACGATATCGGACGAGGGTGAAACAACAACAAATACAACAATAACTCATACAAATTTTGATTTTAATCAAAGTGGAACAACTTTTACTCTCACACCTAATTCTACCGAGGGAACATCGGGACATTCTATGTATGCCTATAAAAAGTTGCCATATACAATAGGTGAAGGTAAACATTACACATACTTCTTTAAGTTAAAAACATATACAAAAGGACTGTATTGCTCATTTTTGTTTGCTGAACTTACGGGTAATACCGCAAGCAAAAAGATGTTGAATAATTTTGCCACAGTTGGAGGAGCATTTTCCAATAACGGAGATTCAGGATATTCTGACGTACGTCTTGGATACGGTCGTGTTGAAGCAGGAGTAAGTGGCGACGTTGAGTATAAAAATCAAAATATAAATCTTTACTTGAGGTCAAGTTACAGTATGTTCCGTCTTGATATTGACGGATGTACAGTTACCCTTAAGGCAAGGCATCAAGAGGGAAAATGGCTTCAGATAGGTTCTAAGGAACTGACAAATCTTAACGGTGCACAGGTAGTGTTTGGGCTTGCATCTTGGTTTAAAAACGGGTCAGCATCCGGCAGGGCTATTTCGGTAACAGAGGCTACATTTTTAGACCGTACAGCACTTGAAAACAATCTTGCAGCTGCCAATGCATTAAATTCTGTTGATTATACACCTGATACGTGGGGGCCTGTTGAAACTGCTGTAGCAAAGGTGGATTATGCTAAGAACAGAACTTCTCAGACTTATGTAGATTACGTAAATAATTTACTTGCAAACGGTATCAGCGGTCTTGTTAAGCGAATCGATCTTGCTAAAGCTAATATTGCAGAATATGAAGCTGCTGATAGAGATCTTTATACCGATGAAAGCTGGGCGACCTACACGGATGCATACAATAAACTCGTAGAAAGCGTGGCTTCGGTAGAAGCGGGGGGAAGTCCGAGCATTCTTGATTCTCCGAATGCGGTGTATGCAGATGCCAAGTCAAAGCTGGTGCTTGTTATAATATCGGTCGAGATCGATTGGCAGGAAATGAACTTTACTTACAAGGTTTCAGGTGTTACCTGGGATCCAGAAACTCATACTTATATGGGTGATGGACAGTCCGAGTGGGTGCCTGACGGAAATTCCAATATTATCGGTATTACAAATAATTCAGATGTTGATGTATCATTTGGATTTGATTTTTCCGCAGAATCGGAATTTGAAAATCTGAGCGGAAGTTTTTATGACGGAGAAACCCTGCTTTCCGATTCTAAGCTTCGAGTAGGAGTTGGAGTAAGCGATGAAGTTGCTTTGAAGCTTAACGGTTCTATTCCAAGTGATACCGTTGCGGGTACAAAGGGCGGAACGGTGACGGTAACCGTTTCAAGAAGATCTTAAGGCGAAAGGAGAAACGGTAAAATATGAATGAAGCAGTAAGAAATATAATTATCGTAATAATTGCGTTGATCGTTCTTATAGTTCTTATCCTTGGAATATGGGCTATTGCCAATGCGATATCCGACAGTAAAGAGCCTCAGGAAACAGAAACCGATGCACCTCTCGTTCCCGATACTCCACCCGAACAAGCCGATCCTAACCAAGAGCCTTTGGAAACCAAAGAAGATGAATCCTTTGCAAATCAGGGCGTCAGAATTGATTACAAGGGAACAGCGGTTATAGATCTTTCAGACGGAATGGCAGAAATTTATTTTGCAAATCCTAAAAAGTCAACTCAAAATATGGTTATCAGCCTTGTTATTGACAACACTGTTGTTTGTCAGTCACAAAAGATCCTTACGGGAAATTCTATAACAAAAATAGGTCTTTTGCCTGAAGCTAAAGACCGTCTTTCCGAGGGAACTTATAAGAACGCTAAGTTTGTCGTAGGTTGTTACGATCCTGTCACTAATGAAAAATCATTCGTAGAACCGGTTATCGATAACATTACGGTTACTGTCGTTCAGTAAAAATGAAATTTTGTTTTATTGATTAATATAAACAAAAAGCCTTTTTCAAAAATAAGAAAGGCTTTTTTGTTTATTCCGGATTACAGCAGCCTGCCCTCTCTGTGGAATACCACTACGGGCAACGATGGCTACTACAGCCTCACTCCCTCGGCCGCTATCATCAACTTGTCTAAGGCGCAGGTTTATTGCAACCGCAATTCGGCTGGTGAGGTCAGCTATGCACCCACCAATCTGCCCGACTATCTGACGGGAGACCTCCGCTTGCGCAGTGCGTGGTACACCTCTTCACGTGGAACGCTTGAAGGACGCCCACGGGTACAGACCCTGTACAAGCATTCGGGCGAATCACCTCATGTACACTTGTGGCGTAGTTCTATGGTATGGCTCCGCTTGGCCGAAGCACTCAACTGTGCCGGCTTCCCCCAGTTTGCCTACAACATTCTGGCAACGGGTGTGAACAACAACACCATCGACTCTCTTCAAAACGTCTATAAGGCCGACAGCGTATGGTTGGAGCAGTTCAACTTCCCCAACACCCTCCACGTGCTCCGCACCGAGAGCCTTTCGGGTTATACCACCATCGGTGTGCACTCGCGTGGTTGCGGTTTCACCGAGTGGAACGAGCATTATGCTCTTCCCATGCCGGAAGATTCGACAGCTACACTGGCTGCCATCGTAGCTCACCAGCAACCCATCATTGAGGACCTCATCATGGATGAGTGTGCCCTTGAGTTAGCCTTCGAGGGTCACCGTTTCTACGACCTCATGCGTGTGGCTTTGCGTCGTGGCGACCCTGCCTATTTGGCTTCGCGCGTCAGCGCCCGTCGTGGTGAAGGCACTCCCTCTTCTGTTGCCGTAAACCTCTCCGACCCGCAGAATTGGTACCTGAAACTGCCGAGTGAAAAATAGGTTTTTAGTAATAATCAAGTTATTAACAAATTCTACCCCTATAGTGGCAAAATTTGCCCACAGGGGTAGTTTTTTAATCCTACTTTTGCGGAAAAGAAACGTAACTGACACTAAACTGACATAAAAACTAACAGACTAAAAACAGACTAATGAAGAAAAAAACATTACTCACATCTTTTCTGGTAGCGGTGCTCTTCCCTCCTTTGGCAGCACAGAGTTACAAAGATGCTACCCTTAGCCATCATGAGCGGGCCAAGCACATGGTCAGCCTGATGACATTGGACGAAAAGATTGCCCAAGTCGGCCATCAGACTCCGGGCATTACCCGTTTGGGATTGGCCGGATACAACTATTGGAACGAAGCTCTGCATGGAGTGGCCCGCTCAGGATTGGCC
>CALAXC010000119.1 GCA_937894775.1 uncultured Clostridia bacterium | reverse complement strand
CCTCTCTTTCTTCAATTTTTTAGCCCATGCTGCATGCAACATGGGTGAAATTGATTCGTTCTGTTTATGAAAGTGCTTTCAGTATACCATACATTTTCAGAATTTTCAAGAAAAGGAACAGAACCTTCACGAAAATTGTGAAAATTCTGCCCTCAAAATGGGTGGGTAGGGGTTCATGTCCCTATCAGCGCGCGAAAATCGGCATTTGCATCTTTTTATTTTCACTTGAAAAATTGGCATGAAAAAACCCCGGAAGCCTTGTGGCGTCTGGGGTTTCGTGACCTGCATCTATTTCGGTCACATAATGTGGTTGCACAGGTGGGATGTTGCCCCGCTTTCGGCACATGGTGCCGACGCTTAAAGGTCGCCTTGTCGGCACCGCCGACCATTTTGCTTTGCAAAAACGGCAACCTTTTCTGCGGCGATATCGCGTTTGCAGTCGTCATAACAACTGCGCGCCGCAGGCTCAGACCGCAAGCCCCCGTAATCGGCAAAAGAAAAGACCACCCGAACGGGTGGTCTTTTCTTTTGTTGGTTGCGGGGATGGGATTTGAACCACATGACCTCCGGGTTATGAGCCCGACGAGCTACCAAGCTGCTCTACCCCGCGATATATTTTCTTTAGCAAAAAATATTATATCACACTTTATTCTTCTTGTCAACCCCTTTTTTGAAAATATTATCCCTTGATTTTATTATATTCAAAACAGCTCTTTTTATTCCATTTTACTTTCTCTTTTTTATACTCCGTTATTGATTTATTAACTACGATATGCTATAATTTACTTAGTGTATTACATTACAGAAAGGATCTGCTATTATGAAAAACAGAATTATAAGCTTTATCCTCTCCCTGACTATGCTTCTTTCTCTGTTCGCTCTTTCCTCCTGTTCTGACAAACAAGATCCTAAGCCTACAGAAGAAAGCTCCGACATCGTTTCCACTCCCACCGGATCAGAATCCAAAACCGATCCTCCTGCTCCACAAAAAGACGAAACTGTTGTCATTCTTTACGAAAACGACGTTCACTGTGCTATTGACGGCTATTCCAAGCTTTCCGCGATGAAAAAAGATCTCACCAACAAATACGATCACGTCGGTGTAGTTTCATCGGGAGATTTTGTTCAGGGCGGTACTATCGGTGCCGTTTCAAAGGGCGAATACATTATAAACCTTATGAATTTAGTCGGCTACGATGCTCTTACACTTGGAAATCACGAGTTTGACTATCAGCTTCCCCGCCTTTCCGAGCTTGTGCAAAAAATGAACACCAAACCCGTTTCCTGTAACTTCTACAAGATCGGAGAAAAAGAATCATACTTCAAGCCTTACAACATTGTATCTTACGGCGATATAGATATTGCCTATATCGGTATCACCACCCCCGAAACGATCTCATCATCTACGCCTTCCCAATTCCAGAACGATAAAGGCGAGGTGATCTATTCCTTCAGCTCGAATAATCTTTATGAAACCGTGCAAAAAAACATCGATGCCGCCGAAAATGACGGTGCCGATTACGTTATAGCTCTTTCACACATCGGATATACCGAAGACGAAGGTATTATGGACATAACCGACATAATTGCAAATACCGACGGTCTTGACGTCGTTCTCGATGCTCACTCGCACAGCATTATTGAAGAAAAATCGGTAAAAGATAAAAACGGCGATAACGTTCTTCTCTCGTCCACGGGTACTAAATTTGAATACATTGGAAAGCTGACTATCGAAAAAGGCAATTTCGATACCGAACTTATAGAAACAAAGACTTACGAATTGACCGATCCAGCAGTCGATGCCTATATCAAAGAGATCAATGACAGCTACTCACAGCTTGGAGATAGAAAAATAGGTGAAAGCAAGGTCGATCTTATTACTCACGATGAAAACGATAACCGTCTTGTAAGACTCAGCGAAACCAATCTTGGAAATTTCGCATCGGATGCCCTCCGAATTATGACAAACGCAGACATATCCTACGTAAACGGTGGCGGACTCCGTGCTCCTATTGAAAAAGGAGATATTACATTCAACGATATTTTCTCCTTCTTCCCTTTTAACAACCAGGTTATAACAGCTGAGGTCACAGGACAAAACATTCTTGACTGTCTTGAGCTCAGTGTTATGAATTATCCCACTGAGGACGGTTCATTCCCACACGTATCGGGTATGACTTTATCGGTAAACACCGCTATTTCCTCGTCTGTAGTCTTGGATTCCAACAATTTATTTGTCAAAGTTGACGGTGAATACCGTGTACACAACGTAAAAATTCTCGACAAAGCGAGCGGTGAATACAAGCCTCTCGATCTTACAAAGAAATACACTATTGCCGCATTCAACTATTTTCTCGTCGATATGGGCGGCGGAATGACTATGTTTAAAGATGCCGTGATCTCAGATCCTACGGGAATTCTCGACGTTGAATTGATAGAAAGCTATATAGTAAATAATCTTAACGGTGTGATCGATGAAAAATATGCCACTGTAGACAATAGAATAACTTTTATCAAATAATGGTACAATAAACATAAAAAGCTCACAGCTAAGATCCAAGCTGTGAGCTTTTTTATTCAGTTTTCACCGTTATCGCAAACAGCGCTATCCTCTGCCTTTACCTTTTTTCTTTTCTCTTTTATTATAAAAAACACCGCAAAGACCGGCACTGCCGCTATTGCTGCCGCAAGAAATATATTTTCATTAGGTTTAAAGGTAGTAGTTCCGTCACCGTTCAGCACAAGCTCTGCAGAGCTAAGAACCGCACTTCCTATAAACGGTCCTACGATTCCGGGAACGAGCACCTGCGAGAATATTCTTATTCCCTGCAAGCATCCCGCTTTTCCTTTTGGTGTATTATCGCGGATCAATGCGCCAAAGACCGCCATTCCCGAAAGATATCCGCTCATCATCAAAAGCGATCCGATAAATACAGGTACCATCGTTCTTGTGAAGAAAAGGATAATATAACCCACGATAAGCATTATCAGTGACAAAATTCCCGAAAACGTAAAGCCTTTACTGTCATAAAGCTTACCCCAAAGAGCTGTTACGACCGATGCTAAGATTATTGCAGGAGCCATTATAAGCACGTAATTGCTCATTTCGAGTGAGACCTCATAATAAATTATCAGGTACGGCATAAATATCTGTATCGAAATATTAAAAACTATAAATGCCGCCAATGCAATATAGAGTGTAGGAGTCTGTTTTACGGTACTCGGTTTAAATCCGTATAAAATACTGTTCAGATACCCCATCTCAGACTTTTTAAGCTCGGGCTCTTTAATAAGGAAAAAACCTACTACACCGATAACAAGCGTAAGAGCTCCTATGATAGAGAATATAATGGTCCAATAAAATTCGCTCTCATCATCCAAAAACATAAATCCGCCGAACACCGCAAGTACAGCCACAAGAGGCATCATTGCGTTTATTCCTTCGGCTTTTCCTCTGTTTGAAGAATCGGTTGAATCTGTAAGCCACGCATTGAATGCAGCATCATTTGCCGTCGAACCGAAAAACGTCATAACGCAGTCAAGCAATATCGTAAGTGTAACGCCTACACTTGCCGCCGCCATCGTAGCGGGAATGAATTTTTCTATTATATCCGTGCGGAGAAGAACGAAGCTGAAGATCGATATTCCCCAAAGGATATATCCACCGCATATAAACAAACGTCGCTTACCTATTCTATCGGAAAGCGCCCCCATAAATACCGTCGTAAGAGTTGCCGTTATAGCCGATGCCGCAACCATTGCCGAAATGTTCGACGCCGATGCGTTAAAGGTCTTATACATAAAGACGTTAAGATACATATTTTCGACTACCCACGCAACTTGTCCCATAAGACTGAATATCGTAAGCGCAAGCCAGAATTTACCGCCCAACTTTGTAGTTTTTTCCATAAATATCCTTTCTGAAAGCATTTCTGTTTTCAAAGAAATAAATTTAAAAAATATACGCAAAAGCACCTATCATCCGCAAATGACAGGTGCTTTTGCACTCTTATTCAAACAGCGGAGTAGAAAAATATCTTTCGGCTGTATCGGGAAGGACCGTAACTACAGTTTTTCCCTTTCCAAGCTTTTTAGCAAGCTTTATAGCTGCCGCAACGTTTGTTCCGCTACTTATTCCGCACATAATACCCTCAAGCTTTGCGAGGTCCTTGGAAGCCTGTATAGCTTCCTCGTCGCTTATAATGCAAACGTCGTCATATATATTCTGATTAAGTATAGACGGTATCAATCCGTCACCTATTCCCATCTGAACGTGCGTTCCTATAGAACCGCCCGAAAGAATAGCGGCGTTTTCGGGCTCGACCGCCCATATAGTCATATCGGGGTTAGCCTCTTTTAACGTTTCACCTATTCCCGTGATCGTTCCTCCCGTTCCTATACCCGAACAAAATCCGTGTATCGGTGCGCCAACCTGCTCAAGAATTTCCCTTCCGGTACACTTTCTTTGAATTTCAGGGTTTGCAAGATTTTCAAACTGCTGAGGAACAAAAGAATTAGGGATCGCATCTCTCATTCTGAGCGCAAGATTCAGGCACTCCTCAATACAAAGTCCTATATTTCCGTCATCGTGAACAAGAATAACCTCTGCACCGTAGTGTGTAACAAGCTTCCTGCGTTCTTCACTTACCGAATCGGGCATTATTATTTTGACCTTATACCCTCTTACAGCTCCAACAAGCGCAAGACCTATGCCTTGATTTCCGCTTGTAGGCTCTATAATAACGGTATCCTGATTTATAAGTCCCTTTTTCTCGGCATCGAGTATCATATTATAAGCCGTTCTTGTTTTTATCGAGCCGCCCACATTAAGACCCTCGAATTTAACTAAAATATCGGCTGAATCGGGAGAAGACATACGCTGAAGACGTATTATCGGAGTTTCTCCCATTGCATCTAAAATCGTATTGCAGATCATTATATAAACCTTTCAAATAAAATATCTATCTTTTTTATCATATCAAATTATGATCAATTTGTCAATAAGCAAAGATAAATCTCACTCAAATTGGGTGTTGAATTTTTCAAAAAGCTTTTGTGATAACTGTTTTATAGCATTTTTATCGACCTTTATTACACGTCTATCATAGGTGATCAGCCCATTTGTTTCATCTTCAACATCGGAAAGCTGTGTATATACCGTACCGCAAAGTCCCTTATCCACGGCAGGAATTATTTCATTTTCATAAAGCTCTCCAAACGCCTTATCGAAATCACTTTGAGTTTTAAATATCTTATATCCGTATTCATTATCAAGAGTTGTTATATGTCCCTCTATTCTATAAGAATATCCTCCGAATTCCGATAAAAATACAGGCTTTGAGTATTCTTTTGCAAGCTTTACGGGTTTAAAATAAACGTGCAAGCTCTCAACCTCATTCACATCAGATACAAACCATCCCGATGCGCTATCGACAAATCGAGTCTTATCGAGCTCACGAAGCTTTTTATACATCTCCTCGCTACAGAACTGTCCCCAGCCCTCATTAAATATAGTCCAGCCTACAATAGAGTTGAATTTATCAAGAGTCGTTACAGTATATACCATTCCGCGCTCAAACGCCTCTCTCGTCTTTTTGTCTTTATGCAAATTCTTATCATTTCTGCGCTTAAGTCCAACCGTCGGGAGCGCGGTATCTCTTATAAATGAATAATCTCCGTTATTTACCATATCCTGAACAACGGTCATTCCGTAAAGATCGCAGTAGTAATAAAAAATATCAGGCTCTATTTTGATATGCTTACGTATCATATTAAAGCCAAGCTCTTTGACGAGCAAAATATCATTTTTGTATTCTTCGGGAACAGCGGGAGTAAATATACCGTCGCTGAAATATCCTTGATCCAAAACACCGTGAAGGAAATAAGGTCTACCGTTAAGGCAGAAGCATTTTTTTCCCTTAACCTCATCTACCGAAAATGTGCGCACCGAAAAATATGAGTTTACTTTATCGTCATCTGTTTCAACGCAAAATCTGTAAAGATAGGGATCGTCAGGCGACCAATATCTTATATTTTCAAGAACGGCAACAGCTTTTCCGTCAACAAGCTCTGCAAAGACACAAACTCCGTCAGCATCAATGCTTACTCTGCCCTGATCTACCCCGCCAACCTTTATTGTAACCGTATTACCGTCACACAAAGCTGCAACATCGGTTATATAATTTGTCGGAACTATCTCTATCCATACAGTCTGCCATATGCCCGTTATGGGCGTATACCACATACCGCCTCTTTTTTCGCACTGCTTTCCGTAAGGAAGTGAAAGCGGATCTTCGGCATTGGTAACTGTGACCGTCAACTCATTATCTTCTTTTACGCTTTCTGTAATATCAAAAGAAAAATGCTCATAGCCACCGATATGCTCACCAAGAAAAGCTCCGTTAAGCTCGACTTTTGCTATCTGATCGACAGCACCGAAGTGAAGCAATACCTTTTTATCGGTAAGCTCTTCATTCAAAGCAAATCTCTTTTTATAAATTATATGCGGATTCTTTCCCATACGTCTGCTGACACCGGAAAGTATCGATTCGGGCGGAAAAGGAACTGTTATTTTTTCATTCGTTCCGTCGCTGTCTGTAAGATCCCATTCTCCGTTAAGACATATAAAGGAATCTCTTACCATTTTAGGACGCGGATATATATTCCACGGGATCGAAGGTAAGTTTTCTCCCGACTCTGTATATAAAGAAATAAGCTTTGATTCTTTCATAATAGCCTCCGTTTTTTAGCTGTATATTTATATTTTATCATTTTTGTTTTTTTCTGTCAACTGTTGACTAAAATTGCTGTATATGATATAATTATTTTGATTTTGTCAGAGAGTATAAATGAGGTATAATATGCATAACAAAAAAAGAAAAATGACATTGAATTTTATCCTATCAGGAATCTTTTTTGCTTTATTTTTAGTGCTTACGGTGATGCTTAAAACCGTTGACGTTGCTGATTGCGGTCCAAACGCTACCGCTATAGGACTTTCAAGCATAAACAGCTTTTTCTTTGATCTTTTCGGTCAAAACGATCTGTTTTATACTATAACCGAGCTTATCGGATACTTTGCGATCCTCGTTGCATTAGTGATGTGTTTCTTAGGCTTGATACAGCTCATAAAAAGGAAAAATCTTTTCAAAGTAAGCCACCGCATACTTTGTCTTGCAGGGGTGTATGCTTTGGTAGTGATTGCCTTTATCGCTTTTGAAATTTTTATTATCAACTACCGTCCGATACTCGTTGACGGAGAGATCGAAGCCTCTTATCCTTCGACTCACACAATGCTCGTTGCCTGCATATTGATGACGGCAATTCCCGAGCTCTGCTCACTTTTTAAAGATAAAAAAGGATTAAAAATAGCTACTGTTACAGTATGCTCGGTATTGACAGCAATAACCGCAATAGGAAGATTGCTCGCGGGCGTACATTGGTTTACAGACGTATGCGCTGCACTTTTCATTTCGGGGGCTATCATCTTCCTTTATTACGCACTTATAACATTGATAGACTTAAAAAAGAAGCTTCCTGCCGAAAGCTCTACTTCAGACGAAGCAAACCAAGGTATTAATATATGACAAAAATAATTTTCAGTTTTGATACAGAAGACATTATAAACGAGATAGGCGCCGACGGAATTCTTATGTCGGCGCGTATTCTTCGCGAAGAAGGCTTTAAGGGATGTTTTAACATAGTTGGACTCCTTGCCGATCAGCTTATCACGTGGGATAGATATGACATTATAAACGAATTAAAAGAGCATCACGACGTAAATTTTCACTCGCACACTCATTCGGTGCATCCCACAATAAACGAATATACCGATAAAGAAAACTTTTACGAAGCGCTTGAAGAATTTGTCACCGACGAAGGTGAAGGGCTCAAAAAAGTACAAGCTGTATTTGGCAAAAAAGGACTTACCGCTGCTTGCATTCCCGGAAATTGCACCTCATACGTTGCTCATTACGGATACAAAAAATTAGGATTCACATTCTTTTCGGGAGATTCAATTTACGACAAAGAAAGCTACCGACCTATAAACGTCTGCAATATAACGGCACTTCACTACGCAAGATCCCTTGACAGTGTTTTATTTAATACCGATGAAGATAAATTGAGAGATTATATAGAAGAAACCGCACGCGGAAAGGATATTATGATATTTTATCACCATCCGCAGAGGGCATATTGCAAAACGTTTTGGGATGCAGATAACCTACACAAAGTAAACACACCAAAAGAAAAATGGATCAAAAGCGAAACACACGATCCAAAGGACACCGAACGATTCTATAAAAATTTCAGAGCCCTGATAAAGCTTTTAAAAGAAGATCCCGATTTCAGCATAACTACCTATGCTGAGTTAAAAGATGAACTTAACGGTTCAGAACGCATCATAACACGAGAAGATATTCCCTACATAAAAGCACAGCTCGAGGAAGATCTCTTCCCTGTAACATTACCCGATTCTTACTGTATTTCAGATATACTTTTAGCCTGCAAAGATCTTTTGTGCGGTAAAGAATATCACGTTTGCAAAAACGTATACGGATTTCTCTCAGAGCCCTATTCTGTTTCAAAACCAACAGTTGTATCAAAAAGCGAGATAACAGAGCTTCTATATTCACTTGATGAATCGGATTTTTTGCCGAATTGTTTTTATGTCAATGGTAAACACCTCGGTCCGCGCGATCTTTTATCCGCCTCGCTCAACTTTCTTACAAGCGACAGCGAGCACTGTACGTTACAGCCTGCTCAAAAATGGCAGATAGATCTTGACGAATTCCCCGCTCTTCGCGATCTCAAATACAAGCACACATGGCTTCACGCAGATACCCTCGAGGACAATTATCTCTCCGACCGTTTAAGATTACAATCCTGGACTATTCGTCTTCCAAAAGGTACTAAAAGAAAAATTCTTTAATAAGATTATAAATCAAACGAACGAAAGGAAAAATAAATGCTTAAACGTTTTATAAGCTATTACAAGCCTCACCAAAAGCTTCTTATTATGGATATGATAGCGGCACTTCTTATATCTGTAACGGGTATGGCATATCCTATCATAACAAGAACTATGCTGAATGAATACATTCCAAACAGAATGTATCAAGCAATAATAATTTCAGGCATCGTCGTTCTTGCACTCTATGTAATAAGAATGCTTTTAAACTATTTTGTTCAATACTACGGTCACATCATAGGTGTAAAAATGCAGTCGCAAATGCGTCAGGACCTTTTTTCACATCTTCAGAAGCTCCCCTATAAATTTTATGACAACAACGAAACGGGAAGAATAATGACAAGAATAACGAGTGATCTTTTTGAGGTCTGCGAGCTTGCGCATCACGGACCTGAAAATCTTCTTATAAGCTCGATAATGATAATTCTTTCATTCACATATCTAATGACGATAAATTGGATCTTAACGCTTATCGTATTTGCCTGCGTTCCGATACTCATAGCAGTAACCGTAGTTTTACGAAAAGCTATGAAAAGTGCATTCGACGACAGAAGAAAAAGTAATGCGACCATCAATGCTTCTGTAGAAAGCAGCGTTACGGGTATCCGAGTAACAAAGGCTTATACAAATTCTGCAAAAGAGATCGAAAAATTCAAAAAAGGCGACGAAGAATTTGTTGATTCCTCAGGACGCGCCTATAGCGCGATGGCAAAATTCTTTGCCTCAACTTCATTTGTTACCGATGTATTTAACGTTATCATACTTATAGCAGGCGGTATCTTCCTTTATGCAGGAAAAATAAGCTTCGGTGACTATTCTACTTTTATTATTTCCGTAAACCTCTTTATCCGCCCCGTAAATACGCTCATAAGCTTTATGGAACAGTTCCAGAACGGTGTGAGCGGTTTTAAGCGATTTGTTGAAATAATGGACGAGGAGCCCGAAACCGATTCACCGAATGCCCGTATCCTTGAAAACGTAAACGGTGAGATCGAATTCAGAAACGTTTCCTATTCATATGATGAAACAAAAGAAGTTCTCCATAACATAAACCTTAAGCTAACAAAAGGCTGTAAGCTTGCTCTTGTAGGACCGTCGGGCGGCGGAAAAACCACACTCTGCCATCTTCTTCCCAACTTCTATAAGCTTGAAGGCGAGGACTCGGGCGCTATTCTCATAGACGGAATAAATATACGCGATATTACACTTGATTCACTTAGGAAAAATATAGGTATCGTTCAACAAGACGTATTTCTATTCGTTGGAACCATAAAGGAAAATATCATTTACGGAAAGCCGGATGCCACCGACGAGGAAATTGTAGAAGCCGCTAAAAAAGCAAATATCCACGATTATATAATGACACTTGAAAACGGATACGATACACAGATCGGCGAACGCGGCGTAAAGCTTTCAGGCGGTCAGAAACAGCGTTTGAGTATTGCAAGAGTATTTCTTAAGGACCCCGCAATACTTATTCTTGACGAAGCAACAAGCGCTCTTGACAATACTACAGAAGTCCTCATACAGCAATCTCTTGACGAGCTTTGTAAGGGACGTACAACCCTTGTTGTAGCTCACAGACTTTCAACTATCAGAAACGCAGATGAAATTGCCGTTGTTATGGATGGAAAGATCACCGAACGCGGAACACACGACGAACTTATAGCCGCAAACGGAACTTATAAATCACTCTATAAGCTGCAATTCAGAGATAACGATTTGTTTGAATAAATATGCTCAAGCCAAGCTTTTGTCTTAGTCGAGCGCACTTTTATATCCTATAATTATTCCCTACTTTAAAAGTTTTTGAAAGATAGGGGTGTGGGGGGAGAAAAACTTTTTTTAAAAAGTTTCCTTTCCCCGCAAGACCCTTCATCAAAAATAGCAATTCAACCGTCGAACGCACTATGTGCGCTAAAAACTTCCCGTTGGAAGTTTTTTGGCGCTACCTTTTTTTCAAAAAAGGTAGCAAAAAAAATAATAACATAAAAACACACGCTCGACTGAGGGTCGAGCGTGTGTTTTTATTAACTCAAAATCTTACGTAGAAGGAATCAAG
>CALAXC010000118.1 GCA_937894775.1 uncultured Clostridia bacterium | reverse complement strand
ATAAAAAAGCTATATTATGAGGCGTTGTGTTCCAAAAGACACAACGCCTTAGAGCGTCACTCTAAAGGACAGTTTTCAAAAATACGGCATATCTCGAAAGAGGTATGCCGTATTTTGCTTTTGTGTCCACAAATGCAGTGCTTGTCAGTAAAATTGACAAGTCATAGATGAACATAAAAAAGCTCCCTTTTGTAAGAGGGAGCTTTTGTGATGTTGACTGAAACACTGCTCGGAGAAATCATTGCTCTTCGGACGTGAGCCTTATTCAAAATTTTCCAACAGATATTTTTCCGCTTTGGCGCACCACAGATCGTTGTTTGATTTCACGATGTGGGAAAGCTCTGCAAATCTCTCGTCCTTTTTACCAAGCTCCGAAAAATCGGCAAGTGCCACCAGTGGCATATCTATATGTGTATATATAAGCTTTTTTCCTCCCGGAATGTTTGGAAGGTTTACCGTTGTATCGATTGCGGCGTTAATTCCGCCAACGTGCGTTATCATCGTTGAGGGATCGATACGTTTTTCACCGATGAGCTCTACGATATCTTTCATATCCTCGGGTGTGCTGCCGCTTGTACCTGCAACGTGATGCTGTTCATAATGCACGTTGTAGAAATTCAAACAAGCAGAAAAGGATTTGTCCATAGGACCTGCGAAGAAATTAAGGCAACCGTCAAAGGCAAGGATCGAATCGGCAAGTTCGACAAGTGCGGGAACGGGGGCATAGACAAAGACATCATCAAAGCCCTTGCCATCGGTGAGATCACGCAGCTCATTTTTATCAGAACTGTTTATAAATACAAGGCGTATTCCGTTTTTCGCTTCTTTTTCGGCGTTGAAAATGCTCTTTGCGCGTTCAAGGCGAGCATCGTTGAGATCGGTAACAACAACGAGGCTTGGCTTTACTTTACCGTGGAGCGCACAATCTATGGCAACCAAGCCCATAGGTCCGCAGCCCGCCAGTATAGCTACTCTGCCACCGTCCTTTATGTTCATTGTAGGCGCTCCATTTTTGTCGAGGTGATAGTTTGCCTTGTATCCTCTGAGCACACAAGAAGCGGGCTCGATAAGTGATCCGTTGAAATACGCATCACTGTTGAGTTTAATGAGAAATCCGTGGGATATTGCATGCTCGGGAACGATGGAGTAAGTCGAAAGCCCTCCAATATGCGGAAACGTATACCCTACCGTTTCATATCCGCCAAGATAGCTTAGAACCGGAGGCATGATTACTTTTTCACCAATAGAGTAGTCATTTTTCCACTTCTCGCCGACGTCTACGATCTCTGCGCAAAACTCATGACCGACAATAACCGGGTTTTCGCTCACGTTATTCGGAACACGCAGATGCGCCGCACCTTGCTTTATCGTCTTATAAGTTGACATACACACGCTGTCACAAACAATTTTGATAAGTATCTCATCCGATGATATTGGGGGAAGCTCAAACTCCTCCAACCTTACGTCGTTTGAGCCGTAAAGTCTTACTGCCTTTGTTTTCATTGTACACCTCTCAAACACGGTTGCAACTGCCGAAGGTACGTATCTTTTCACGGATAACTTCCTTCATTTTGATTCTGGCATCCTCAAATACAAACGCGGGCCAGGTAGACGGATTGGTAATGGAGTTGAGTTTGTCGCGGAGAGCCGTGTTCATAGCACCTACCACGTCGGAATAAATATTGATCTTCGTAACACCGTGCTCAATCGCCATTTGCATTTGATCGTCCGGGGTTCCACTTCCGCCGTGAAGAACGAGCGGACGGTCGCAGACGGAAACGATTTCATCGAGGCGATCGATACGAAGCGTAGGGGTACTTCTGTAAACACCGTGGCTTGTACCGATTGCCACCGCAAGCGCGTCAACGTCGGTTATTTTAACAAATCTGACTACCTCGTCAGGAAGGGTAAGCGTATCCTCCGCGTTTTCATTGAAAACAGTAGCCTTTTCATTTCCGACCATAGCATTTCCGACGTGTCCAAGCTCTGCTTCTACGGTTACTCCGTTCGCGTGGGCGTATGCAACGACCTCAGCTGTTCTTCTTGCATTTTCATCAAAGGGAAGCTCCGAGCCATCGAACATAACCGAGCTGAATCCTACGTGGATAGCCGCTTTTATAGAATCAAGGTCGGTTGCATGGTCAAGGTGAAAGCAAACGGGAACCGTGTAGTGATCGGATGCAGCTTTCACCATAGACGTTATAAGCGGAAGCCCTTTTCCAACCAGATCAACACCGAGTCCCATGAGAAGCGCGGGAGATTTTTCCTCTTCACACACATCAAGGACAGCGCGCATCATTTCATAGTTGCTTACGTCAAATGCAGGGAGCGCATAGTGATGCTTTTGTGCATCTGTAAGCATTTCTTTCATTGTTACAAGCATAAATCTTCTCCTTTTTTATCTGTCTGTTGACAAAATTAATTGTTGATGATATAATTATATCATTCAAACATTTCAGAGTCAATAATTGTTCGGAATGTTTGGAAATGAACGTTTTTTCAAACATTGGGAGAATAATATGGAATTGAACAGCAGAAAAAAAGAAATTTTGAATATCCTATACGCGAAAGGCAAAGCGACGGTGGTTGAACTGTCTAAAAATCTATACGTTTCAGAAATGACAATACGGCGCGACCTTTCGGAAATGGAGAGGGGAGGATATTTGAGGCGGTACAGAGGGGGAGCCGTATTGAAAATGGCAAACAGAGAAATGCCAATTACGGAACGGGTATATCTTGATGAAGATGAGAAAAAAGCACTGTGTCAACAATGTATACCCTATCTGGGAGACGGTATGTCCATTTACCTTGACAGTTCCTCTACGTGCCTATATCTTATTCCCCACATTCAAAAGTACAAAAATATTCTCATCGTCACAAACTCCGTACAGGTGGTACTAAGTGCCTCCAACTATCACATTCCTTGCTTACTCATTGGCGGCGAATACTACGAACAGGATATGTGTCTGGTCGGCTCCATTGCAGAGCAATATGCCAAAGATCTGAATATAGACGTTGCTTTTTTTACTACGGCGGCATATTCAGATGACGGTGTTATTTCCGATTTTGATGTCAAGCAGACGATGATCAGAAAAATCATTCTCAGGAATACAAAAAAGAGTATTTTTCTGTTTGAAAGCTCAAAGATCGGGCAAAAAATGACATATACTCTTTGCCGAAAGGAAGACGTCACCGAAATTATCATTGCAGATAAGAATTTGTCATAAGATAATGCTATGCGAATAAAAAAGGACAGAGAACAATGGGAAAACCCGAAAATTCTCTGTCCTATTCCTATTGGTAGATCACGCGTGTGCTATCAAATTAGTAAAACTGTCATTAACGGCACAACATCATTTGACCGAAGTGCAACATCATTTCGAGCAAAGCGAGAACATCATTGCCGCATGCGGCACAAATGAA
>CALAXC010000117.1 GCA_937894775.1 uncultured Clostridia bacterium | reverse complement strand
TTCATCAACCGAAACATTGAGCAAGGTCGCCATCTGGTCGATGAAAGCGCCCGTACCGCCCGCGCAGGAACCGTTCATGCGCTCGTCGGTGCCGCCTTCAAAAAAGATGATCTTTGCGTCCTCGCCGCCAAGCTCAATGACGGCAGAGGTGTCGGGGGCAAGCAGCTTGACCGCCTCTCCCGTCGCAAACACCTCTTGCACAAAGGCAAGTCCCGCGCTTTGCGCAAGTCCAAGTCCCGCCGAGCCCGAGATCGCAACGAGGATCTCCTCGTCGGGCGAAACGCCGCGCATCTCCGAGAGCATATCCAGCGTCTTTTGGCGCACCTGCGAGAAGTGACGCTCGTATTTTTCGTATATCACACGCTCCCCGTCGCGCAAGACAAGCTTTGCGGTGGTGGAGCCAATATCGATACCAAGTGCTTTCATATTTTGACACCCGTACCTTTCTGAAAGGATTATTCGTATCAGTATAACAAAAAAACATGAACTGGATATGAATAATAAGAAAGATATTTTTTGGATGAATACAGAAAAAGGTTGACACGGCCATTAAAATTAAGTATAATAGTGTCAGTAATAACCAATAAAGGAGCTTTTTGAATCATGTATCGTGTTTTTAAATTTCTTTCAGCCGTTTTTTTAATAGGAGCATTTTTGTTGACGTGTGTTTCTTGTAACACGGCGACCGCACCCAAAAAGGAGACCGAGGGAACGAGCCAAACGAGCACGGTTGCCGAAACCGAAGCCGAGACAGAAGAACCCAATCCGCTGGAGAAGATTATCAGCATTGGCTTGAGCAAGAGTGGAACCTGTTCTATCATGTGGGGAGACCGCCACGGTACGAGGACGGGAAAGAGTGTTGGAGAAACGACGAGATTTCTTTATAAAACCAAAAAGAATGGTGTATACCGTGAACTAACTGTTGCATCCATTACTTCCCATGGGACGAGTGCTGATATCAACGAAGGAGACGAGCTGACGCATCTGATCGTTGTGTTTCGAAAAGGACATAAGTTAACCGACGATGAAAAAAGCATAATCGAGAAATTCGGAATCGACTATATGTTTGAAAAATGATCCGATCTGGGATCAACCGACGCAAAAAAGCATCGGAGAGCATTTGCTCTCCGATGCTTTTTTGTGGTGCCGGTGGTCGGGGTCGAACCGACACGGTATCGCTACCACTGGATTTTGAGTCCAGCACGTCTGCCAATTCCATCACACCGGCGTACCACAAATGGTATTATATCATAATATATAAGCAAAAGTCAATAGCTTTTTTAAAAAATATAAAAAAAGATATCCTCAAGAATTCAAATTTTAAAAATTCTATTCCATTTATAATTATTTTATGGTATAATATTTATTAAGTGTACATTACTTTACTTATTTTAAAAAGGAGGACTTAGTATATGAGAAAAGTTTTAATAAAAGCTATATCTGTTATATTATTTTTTATAACACTTTTTTCAATGTCTTCCTTATTTGTCTTTGCAACCGAAATTTCAGCAAGCGAATCATCGACCGACACTACCACAAAAACATCGAATAAAGATATCACTATCGAAAGTGCGCTTGAATTCTCTTGTTACTATGATACAACAACAGAAAAAATCAACGTTCAAGGAACTATGAATTATGATTCTTTTGCAGAGCACGTAAATTCAACTTTACTTATATATGCAATTCCTCCAGGAAAAACCGAAAGCGAAATTCTGAACAGCAAATCAATAAAGCCCATAGCACAAGCACCTGCATCGATAACATTTGCTTTTTCATTTAAAGCAAATACCGTGATCGACAGATATTCTAAATATGCTATATTTTTAAAATCCGCAAACGGTGAATTTACTCTTACCACAGAATCTCAGTATGCCGAGATCAGAACTTCAGAAAATCAAATAAATAAAGATAATTTCAAGGGTATTCTTGGAAAATATTCGGTTGATACTTCATCTACAAACCCAAAAACAGTAATACTTCCCGTATTCCTTGATGCTATAGTTGAAACCTCATCTTCTAACGGATATATTTATCAAATAGAGGACAAACAATATTTCTTTAATAAAACTTATATTGATGAACTTGATGCACAAATACGTTCTCTTAGCTTTTTTGGTACAACCGTTTATTTGCAATTCTTAATGAGACCAAATACGGTTTTTAAGACAAACAGCACTGAACAAGCTATTTATGTTTTGCCAAATGCTTTTAACGCTTCAAATATTGTACTTTTACATAGCTTAACAAATTTTATCACATCGCGCTACAATAACACTGCATACGGAAAAATAGATGGAATTATCTTAGGAAAAAGTTGGGATAAACCAAGCGAATACAATTCATATATTTCCACAGTATCAGATTATGTAAAACATTGCGCACAATATATGTCTATAATATCCAACTCAGCGAGAAGCGTCATTCCTTCAATTCAAATAATGCTTCCAATTTCAGCAAATTCTTTCTTACAAGACTCAACAAACAATCAAACGACGAATAACACATTATCCGCAAAAAGCTTTTTACCGCAGTTATTGGAAAACCTAGATGCCTCTACGTATTCAGGACTTAATTTCTCGTTATTTGTTGAAACCGATGCAACCCCGCTTGAAATCACGAACGAAAATATAGATAGCGGTATAAATCCAAACATAGAATTAAGTAAAGATAAATTCTATATTGGCAGAGATCACAGTCTTTCAGATTATATCACAACCCTTTCACAAAAATATAAAAGTCTGTCAAAATATTATAGCATATCCTGGACCCCCAATGACAAATTGAAGGGAAATGCTCTTTGTGCAGCATATACTTATGCATTTTATTCACTCTTAGCCGACGATAATGTAATAAATTTCACAGTAGATCTTTCATCTTTGCCAAATGAGAGCGAAAATTTAAACGATCTATCATATATACTGAAGCATATCGATACGAACAATAGTTTTGAAGCCACAAAAAATCTGCTTCCTTTTTTCAATGCTAAAAATTGGAGCGATGTTTTTAAAACACCTTTTCCATCTTTAAAGAGCAAAAACTATTATACAAACGATGTTTTATATGAACTCCCGAAACGAATAACCGGAGAATTTTGTTATTTTGATTTTTCACAAGCATTTTTAGCGGATAGTTGGATAAAAGGAATAGGTTGTTCCAATATAAAAATAGACTATTCAGACATAGACGAAAAAGCATTCAGAAGTGATTTTTCTTTAAATAAGAATTCAGGAGAGATCATATATATTTACGAATATCCAGAAAATATTTCTCATACACCGTATCTCAAAATCAAATTTGAAATTACAAGTGAGGAAAAATCTCCTGTTTATGAATTACGTTCCATTTTTAATACATCATCTACACTTTTAGAAACAAAAACCATAGTTAACGGCAATGAATTAAACGAAATAATAATAGATATATCAGATATTCCGGGATTTTCTTCTCTGGAAAGTGTTAAATTCATAATACGTTCGCTGGATAATACTGTAGATGACTGTTCTATGTGGATATATGATGTTGTAGGCTACAGCACAGTATATTCAAATGAAGAATTACAGGAATTTATAGAAGAAAACCGTGACAAGAGCAAGCAAGAAACACAAGAAAAAACACCAATAGAAAAAATCAAAAAATTTATTTTCATATTCATCATTATACTGATAACAGCCTTTTTCGGATTTGCTTTAGT
Organism: uncultured Clostridia bacterium; assembly: GCA_937894775.1. GTDB lineage: Bacteria > Bacillota > Clostridia > Oscillospirales > CAG-272 > HGM12713. Next base: position 59,981 of record CALAXC010000117.1, on the reverse strand, counting down.
TTTCATACTACAGGGAAATCACAGACGAAAAAAGGAATAAAAAATTCAAAAGGAGCAGAGCGGTATGGCTGATTTTGTACACCTTCATTTACACAGTGAATATAGCCTTCTTGATGGCGCATGTAAAATATCAGATATTGCCACTCGCGCCAAAGAATGCGGCCACAGTGCAGTAGCAATTACCGATCACGGTGCTATGTACGGTGTGTTGGCGTTTTATAATGAATGCAAAAAGCATGGCATTAAACCAATAATAGGCTGCGAGGTTTACGTTGCATCAAAAAGCCGATTTGATAAAAACGATGGCAAAGGAACTAAATATAATCATTTAGTTTTGTTATGCGAAAATGAAAAAGGTTATAAAAACCTAATGTATTTAGTTTCCAAGGGCTTTACAGAAGGCTTTTATTCAAGGCCGAGAATAGATATGCAGCTTTTAAGCGAACACACGGAGGGACTTATTGCGCTTTCGGGATGCCTTGCAGGAAAGATTCCGTCGCTTTTGGTTCTCGGAGAATATGATGAAGCTAAAAAAACAGCTCTTGAGTTTACAAAAATATTTAGCAAAGACAATTTTTATATTGAACTTCAAGATCACGGTCTAAACGAACAACAGCAGATCCTTCCTGAATTAGTCCGATTGTCAGAAGAGTGCAATATTCCGTTAGTCGCAACAAACGATTGCCATTATCTAAAAAAAAGCGACGCACGTACACAAGCGATCTTAATGTGTATTCAAACAAATACATCTATAATTGACGGCAGACCTATCGGATTTGAAACAGATGAATTCTATTACAAGACCACCGAAGAAATGCAAATGCTATTCGGCAGATATGAAGGCGCTATTGAAAACACGGCAAAAATCGCTGAAAGATGTAACGTTGAATTCGAATTTGGCTCTTATAAACTCCCGAAATATCCCACACCCAACAACAAAACTGCGAGAGAATATCTAAGAGAACTAACCTATACAGCATTAAATTTCCGTCTAAGTAACGGAACTCTCGTTTACGATAACAACCAAAATGTTTACACAGAAAGAATAGAATATGAGCTTTCTGTTATAGATTCTATGGGTTACTCTGACTATTTTCTCATAGTCTGGGACTATGTAAATTTTGCCCATAAAAACAATATTCCCGTTGGTCCTGGCAGAGGGTCCGGTGCAGGAAGTTTAGTAGCTTTTCTTATCGGGATAACAGATATAGATCCTATAAAATTTGATCTCCTCTTTGAAAGATTTCTAAACCCTGAAAGAGTCAGCATGCCTGATATTGACGTAGACTTCTGCTATAACAGAAGAGATGAAGTCATCAGATATATGTATGAAAAATACGGTGAGGATCACGTTTCGCAAATAATAGCCTTTGGAACACTGGGCGCGAAAGCGGCTATTCGTGATGTAGGACGAGTATTAGGAATGTCATATTCTGACGTTGACGTTATAGCAAAAACGATACCGAAAGATATCTCAATAACTATTAATGAAGCCCTCAAGCAAAAAGAACTGAAAGAACTTTACGAAAGCTCAAGTAAAACAAAGGAACTCATTGACACAGCCATGGCGCTCGAAGGAATGCCGAGAAATGTGACTATACACGCAGCAGGATTAGTTGTCAGCGATAAACCTATAACCGAGTATTTGCCTTTGGCTACCAGCAACGGAAGTATTGTAACTCAATTCGATATGGATACTGTAGCGACACTCGGATTGTTAAAATTTGACTTTTTGGCGCTCAGATATTTAACGATAGTAGACGATGCATGTCAGGCGATTAAAGAATCAAACCCTAATTTTAACATAGAGAAAATATCTCTTAATGACAAAAAAACCTATGACCTGATTTCATCCGGAAATACTTTGGGAATTTTTCAGCTTGAATCAGGCGGAATGCGTCAAATGCTCACTGACCTTGCCCCCGACAGATTTGAGGACATAATTGCAGCAATTGCGCTCTACCGACCGGGACCAATGGATTCTATTCCAAAATATATAGAATCCAGACATAACGTATCAAAAGTTACCTATGCTCATCCGTTACTTGAACCTATATTAAAATCGACTTACGGTTGCATTGTTTACCAGGAACAGGTAATGAGCATTTTTCGTAGTATTGCAGGATACACTTACGGACACGCAGATGTTGTGCGTAGAGCAATTTCAAAGAAAAAAGGGAACGTTTTAGAAGCTGAAAAAGACAACTTTTTAAACGGCGCTAAAAACAATGGCATCGATCAAAATATCGCTGAAAAGCTATTCGATGACATAGCATCTTTTGCCAATTATGCATTTAACAAAAGCCACGCCGCCGCATATGCTCTTATTTCTTACAGAACTGCTTATTTGAAAGCACATTATCCGTGTGAATATATGTCAGCGCTTATAACTTCGGTACTTGGAAATATGTCGAAACTTGCCGAATATATCAATGAATGCTCTAAGTATAATATTAAAGTTTTACCGCCTGACATAAATAACAGCCGCCTTCTTTTCCATCCGCACAATAATAATATTGTTTTCGGGCTTTTGGCTTTAAAAAATGTAGGGAAGCAATTTATAGAGTGTTTGATTTCAGAAAGAACTATAAGCGGAAACTTTAAAAGCTTTGAAGACTTTATAACTCGAATGTCACAATACGATTTAAATAAGCGAATGGTAGAATCCCTGATAAAAGTCGGTGCATTCGATGCTTTAGGTATCTACCGAAGTCAGTTGCTTGCTTCTTATGAAGCAATAATTGATACAGAACAGCAAAAGAGCAGAAGCAATCTTTCAGGACAGCTTGATATGTTTTCAATGCTTTCAGGAAGCAATATAGTTTCTCCTACATTCAAATATCCAAACATTCCCGAATGTTCGGCAAAGGAAAAACTAAAAATGGAAAAAGAAATAGCGGGAATGTACTTTTCGGGTAATCTCCTTGATAGCTATTCAAAGCATATTCAAACTCTCTCCGTCCAAAAAATATCCGACATACTTGACAACGAAGAAATAACCGACAGACAGTCTGTAAAGGTAACGGGCATAATAACCTCTGTATCTATAAAAACTACAAGGCGTAATGACAAAATGGCTTTCATATATATAGAGGATAAGTACGGTGAGATAGAATGTATTTTGTTCCCGACTCAGTTTGAAAAATGTACAGATCTTATTTTGGAGGACAATGCAGTATACGTCGAAGGAAATGTTTCTTTACGCGACGACGAAGCACCTAAAGTAATAATAAATCAATTAACACATTTGATAGAAAACAATCAATATGATCAACAGCAAGTTTCAACAAACAACAATATAAACGAATATCAAAAATATTCAAAATTATATATCAGATTTAATAACTTTAATACCCCAGAATTTTTTAAAGCAAAAGGAATCATAGATAAAAATCCGGGTAATATCAAAGTATTCTTCTATGATCTGAGCAAAAAAGAATATCACCCTTATAATAACGGGATAGCACTAACAGATAAAACCCACCAAGCTCTTACAGATCTTCTTGGTAGCCAAAATGTTGTTCCAAAATAAAATATCCGCAAATTTTATATTTGCGGATATTTTATTTATGGTTTAAATTTATTATTCTGGTAAATACTAAAAAAAAACAAGGAGTATTTATGAAGCAAAGAATACTTAACGTTATCCTTATATTTTTAATTTCATTAATTGTAATTGTACTGTTAGGCGGTTTTTTATTAAGTGTGTATATAATAAATATCACCGAAAAAGAAATAGACAGCGAAATTTTCCAAGCCATCAGCACAAGTACCGCATCTACTATATATTATTATGACAGCGATGACGCACGAACTATGAGTGATCCAAAAGAACTCATAGGTGAAGAAATATACGGTGGATATAGAAACAGACCTGTAGAATATTCAAGTATTCCTGAAAATTTAAAAAATGCTTTTATATGTATTGAAGACAAACGTTTTTTCGATCACAACGGAGTAGATTGGAAAAGAACAACCGGAGCAGCCTTGAATTATATATTTAAATTCAGAAATGAATTTGGGGGGTCAACTATAACTCAACAGCTTATAAAAAATGTAACCGGAAAAGATGACTACAGCTTAAAAAGAAAAATTCAAGAGATCTTTTGGGCAGTCGATCTTGAATCAAAAATGAGTAAAGAAGAAATTTTAAATTCATATTTGAATATAATAAATCTTTCAAATGGGTGTTACGGAGTAGGGGCAGCGGCGAAATATTATTTTTCAAAAGATGTGTCAGAACTAACCTTAGGCGAATGTGTTGCTATTGCAGCTATCACGAACAATCCTTCTTATTATGATTTAAAAAACAATCCCGAAAACAATAAAAAAAGGCGAAAAATCATTTTAAATGAAATGCTCTCTCAAGAATATATAAGCGAAGAAGAATACAAAAAAGCATATAGCGAAAAAATCACGCTTAATCTTCAAAATGACAACGGAATCAACATGTGGTATGTTGATATGGTTCTTGAAGATGTTATAACAGATCTCGCAAAAGAAAAAGGGTATACTAAAAGTCACGCAAGTAAATTAATTTATACCGGTGGACTTAAAATCTATACAGCTATGGATATTGAAATTCAAACACTGATTGAAGAATATTACAATAACGCAAAGAACTTTCAATGGAAAAGCGGTGTTGAAAATCCACAGTCAGCAATGATAATAATAGATCCTTACAGTGGCGCTATTTTAGGAGTGGCAGGGGCTATAGGAGAAAAAACAGGTAACAGAATACAAAATTACGCCATCAATGCTAAACGCCCGGCAGGATCAGTTATAAAGCCGATATCGGTATATGCACAAGCGCTTGAAAAGGGAATAATAACTTGGTCTACCGTATACGATGATACACCAATGAATTTTTCAAATATTCAAAATCCAACAAGTAACGATGCATGGCCTAAAAACGTCACTCGAACATATCGAGGACTTACAAATATTAATTACGCAATAGAACAATCAGTAAACACAGTAAGTGTAAAAGTGCTAAAAGATCTGGGCCTTGAAAATTCTTTTGATTTTTTAAAGAATAAACTTCATATAGAGAGTTTAATAGAAAATAAAAAACTCGAGGACGGAAGAATTATAAGTGACAAGGACTATGCCGCTCTTGGGCTTGGACAATTCAATTATGGAGTTTCCTTACTTGAAATAACTTCTGCATATTCTATTTTCGTAAACAAAGGAATTTATAGCAAGCCAAGAAGTTATTATAAAGTTACCGACGCAAATGGAAATATAATATTAGATAACAAATATAACGGTGAAGCAGTTATAAGTGAAGAAAATGCAATAATAATGACAAAAATGATGCAAAATGTACTCTCTAACGGAACTGCAAAAAGTATAACTCTGCAAAAAAAAGTAGAATGCGCAGGAAAAACAGGTACAACACAAAACAACTGCGACCGTTGGTATATTGGATACACTCCATATTTTGTAGCAGGCGTCTGGTACGGGTACGAATATCCCAAAGCTCTGAACGCATCAACAAACAAAATTTGCCTCAATACTTGGGACAAAATAATGACGATCCTTCACGAAAAATATATCTCTGCAGATAATATTAAAAAATTTAACACTTCGGAAAATATAATCGAAGCAGAATACTGCAAGGATTCAGGACTTTTATTAGGAGATGCTTGTAAAAAAGATCCCAGAGGAGAGAGAACAGAAACAGGCTATTTCGTAAAAGGAACAGAACCGAAAGAGAAGTGCAAAACGCATGTTCTTGTACGTTATGATAAAAGCGAAGAATGTATTGCGAGTAACGAATGTAAAAATGAAGATACCATTTTAGTCGGTCTTTTAAACGTAACACGAATTTTTCCCACGCAAATATATATCACAGATGCTCAATATACTTGGCGAGACATAGGAAAGGAAACTCTTCCCGAAACAGCAAACGGCTTGCCATTCTTTAATAACCTTCTTGATAAAAATGAATATGCGGGCATAAGTGATGTCAAAAAACAATTTAATTCCTATTGCAGAAAACATTTTAACTATCACAAATGGAAAGATAGGGAATAATTTTTAAAAATCACCTTGATTTTTTTAAAAAACGTAGTATAATTATAAGGATGGTTTACTGCGTTTAGTGCGTGGTAATTGCCACGCACTTTTATTTTTAGGAGACCCATAATGAAAAAATTATTATTCCTGCTGGTATTGATTCTTACCATTACATCTCTCTTTTCTTGCGGAAATAAATCCGAGAATGAAAACAACAATATATCAAATGATATAAATAATAAACTCGAAACCTCTCAAGGTCTTGAATTCAAAATCAACAAAGATAATCAAGGGTATACACTTGTAGGAATAGGTACTTGCACTGACAGCGACATAATCATAGATAAGTATAATAATCTCCCTATAACCTATATTGAGAAAAATGCATTTTATGAATGTGATTCTATAAAATCAATAACTTTTGGAGACAGCATTACAAGCATAGGTGAAAATGCCTTTTGCGCTTGCACCCAGCTTTCAAACATAAAATTCGGCAATAATTTAAAAAAGATAAATGATTATGCTTTCAGATATTGTTTTAATCTCACCTCTGTCACAATTCCCGAAAGTATAACACAAATAGGAAAATCCGCTTTCGATGCGTGCCCCAAACTCGTAGAAGTTATTAATCATTCCTCTCTCAATATTGAAAAGGGATCTGAAGATTTTGGAGGAATAGCTTATTATGCATTAAAAGTTCATACGGGAAAAAGTGAAATAGACAAAAAGGACGATTTTATATTTTATTCTTACGAAAACACAAATTATCTTTTAGGCTATACTGGAGACAGCACAATACTTGTTTTACCTCAAAATTATAACAATAACCCATATGAAATATACACATATGCTTTTGCAAATCAAATTAATATAATAAGTATAACTATTCCTGAGGGTGTAACTAATATACATGACGAAGCTTTTATGAATTCCAATAGACTTTTCGAAGTAATAAATAAATCTTCATTAAATATAGAAAAAGGGGCTGAAACATTCGGTGAAATTGCTAAATACGCATTTAAAGTACATGCAGGAAAAAGCGAAATAGTAAACCAAAACAATTATATATTTTTTGCCGATAATGGCACAAATTATCTTATATCATACATTGGAAATGATAAAGATATTGTTTTACCTGAAGATTACAATGGACAAACTTACGAAATATATTCCCGCGCATTTACGTTAGCGCCAATAACAAACGTAACTATACCGAACACTGTAACAAATATAGCTGAATATGCATTTATCGGTTCTGAAAATCTAACAACTGTAACACTTGGAGATGGCATCACGCAAATCGGAAAAGATGCTTTTGTAGATTGTCCCAAATTAACAACAGTAAATTTTGGAACAAATTTAACTAACATTGGTTCATCAGCATTTTTAAACTGTACACTTCTTACAGATGTTTCCTTGCCGAAAAGCCTGACAAACATAGGTTCTCTAGCATTTTCAAATTGTTCAAGTATTACGAGCATAACAATTCCAGAAAATGTCACTCACATAGGAGAGAGCGCTTTCGCAAACTGTGCCAATCTCACAAATATCGATATCTCGGATAATATAACAACAGTTGGCACAAATGCTTTTGGAAATTGTAATAAACTACCTTATAACATTCATAATAATGCTAAGTATTTGGGAACTGCAGAGAACCCGTATATGATATTAATTGAACTGACTAACACAAAAGTTAACAACATATCCGTTCATAAAGACACAAAAATCATTTGCGATAGCGCACTTTCATTTGCATACTCCATTACCGATATAACGGTTGATAATAACAACAATTATTATACCTCAATAGATGGAAATCTTTATACAAAAGACAAAAAAACATTAATTAAATATGCTATTGCAAAAGAAGACAAATCCTTTACAATTCCGAATTCAGTAATAACAATATCGCGTTCTGCTTTTGAAAATTGCTCCAATCTTGAAACTATAACCATTCCAAATAGCGTAACTACTATAATGGATTTAGCGTTCTCTAATTGCAGAAATCTTTCAAATATAGCTCTCACGGAAAGTATTACTACAATAGGAGCTGGGGCGTTTAAAGGATGTCAAAATATCACAGAGATAATCATCCCGGATAGTGTAATCAACCTTGAAACAGAAGTTTTTAATCATTGCACAAACTTAAAAAATGTAATAATAGGCAAGGGAATAACCACTATAAAAGAAGCATGTTTTTTTAATTGTAAAAATTTATCTAGTATAACTATACCGAAAAACATCACAAACATACAAAAACTTGTATTCTATGACTGTTCTAAACTAACTAATATAAAATTTGAAAATGTCGATAATTGGAATGCAGATGGAACTGCCATTTCCTCTTCCGATCTTACAAACGAAACAACTGCAGCACAATATTTAACTAAGACACATGTTTTAAAAACCTGGACTAAATACTAAACACAAAACGGGCGGCTTCTTGCCGCCCGTTTTGTATTTATATTATTTATCAACCTTAGGAAACTGACTGTTATAAAGTGTACTGTAAAATCCTTTTTTCTCAAGAAGCTCGGTATGATTTCCTTGCTCGATTATATTTCCATCTTTCATAACAAGAATCACATCTGAGTCCTTTATTGTTGAAAGCCTATGTGCGACAATAAATGCTGTCTTGCCTCGCATAGCCGTCTTGAAAGCCTTTTGTATCCGCATTTCGGTTCGAGTATCGATAGAAGACGTTGCTTCGTCCAAAATCAAAATTTCAGGCTCACAAAGCATTATTCTTGCTATACACAACAACTGCCGCTGGCCTTGAGAAAGGGAAGCACCACCCTCACCTATCTTAGTGTTATATCCATCAGGTAAACGTTTAATAAAGCTATGTGCGTGAGCGGCTTTTGCCGCAACAATTATCTGTTCTTGAGTAGCATTTGGATTGCCGTAGGAAATATTTTCATTTACAGTTCCTTCCGATAACCAAGTATCTTGCAAAACCATACCGTATTTTCGTCTGAGTTCTCCACGCTCTATAGTTCGTATATCTTTCCCGCCCATAAAAACTGTGCCTTCATCAACATCATAAAATCTCATAAGAAGATTGATAAGTGTTGTCTTTCCGCATCCCGTAGGTCCTACAATAGCTATATGCTGTCCCGCTTTTGCTTTAAAACTAAAATTTTTTATTAATGGTTTTTCTTCAGTATAAGCGAATGATACATTCGAAAACTCTATAGAAGAATCTATAATAGGATCTTCCGTTAATAATATTTTCTCCTCGACGGGTGCCTCTATAAGATCAAAAACTCTTTGAGCACATGCCAAAGCATTCTGCAACTCGGTGATAACACCCGATATCTCATTAAAAGGTTTAGTGTACTGTGTAGCATAAGATAAAAAACTTGACAACATTCCAACTTTCAACATTTCATCACCAAAGCTTACACATATCATAGCTCCCGAAAAAGCTACAAAAGCATATACAAGGCTATTAACAAATCTTGTAGAAGGATTAGTGAGTGAAGAGAAGAAGAGGGCCCTGAGCGACGTTTTTTCAAGTTCTGCGTTAATGTTATCAAAGCGTTCTTGAGCTTTATTTTCATAGCCAAACGCAACAACAGTTTTATGATCCCCGATCATCTCGTCTATCAAAGCTGTTTGTTCGCTTCTTATTTCAGATTGTTTCTTAAATAGATTAAAAGTTCTTTTAGCAATAAAGGATGCTACAAATAATGACAATGGAGTTATAAATACCACTATTAAAGTAACAGGTGGACTTATAATAAACATAAATACTATAGTGCCGATTATAGTCATTATTCCGTTAAAAAACTGTGAGAATCCTAAAAGTAAACCGTCAGAAAACTGATCTGAATCAGCAACGATCCTATTTACTATATCCCCTGATTGATGCGAATCTATATATGATACCGGCATATTTTGAATACGTAAAAAAGCTTCGTGCCGCACGTTTCTTACTATACCGTAAACCATTCTGTTATTCACAACGTTTATCAACCATTGAAAGACCGCCGTAAAAGCAATACAGATCGATATAGTTATAAGAATTTTTCCTATCTCCACTATATCAACCGCATCTTTTCCCACAGCTAAGTCTATAGCTTGTCCGATTAGAATTGGAACATACAGAGTAAGAATGACCACAATAAGAGTAAACAATAATGAAAAAATAAACAAAGGAAGATAGCTTTTCAGATATTTAAGAACTTTAACAAAAGTAGAAGCTGAAGATTTGAAAGATGCTATTTTTTTCATTATCTATCACCTCCTTCTGAAAACTGCGAATCATATATCTCACGGTATATTTCGCAGGAAGAAAGAAGCTCTTCATGTGTTCCTATTCCTACAGCCCGACCATCATCAAGCACAACTATAATATCGGCATGCATTATCGAAGATGTTCTTTGAGAAATAACAAACACCGTAGGATCATAATCAAGATTCGCTATATTTTCTCTGAGTTTTGCCTCTGTTGCATAATCCAAAGCAGAGGCGGAGTCATCTAAAATAAGTATCTTGGGCTTTCTCACTAAGGCTCTTGCAATAGTAAGTCGCTGTCGCTGACCACCCGAAAAATTTTTACCGCTCTGCAAGACAATATCATCAAGTTTATCGGCTTTTCCTTCTACAAAATCTTTAGCCACAGCAAGTTCAAGAGCAGTCCATAATTCATCATCAGTGGCGTCTTCTTTTCCTAACAATAAATTAGATCTTATTGTGCCAAAAAACAATGTAGCCTTCTGCGGAACTATTCCAAAAAGTCCTTTTCTATCCGACTCGGTAAGGAGGGATGCATTTTTCCCAAAAACCATAACATTACCGCTATTTGCATGATAAAATCCTGACAAAAGATTTACAAGAGTTGTTTTTCCCGAACCTGTACCTCCTATGATACCTACGGTCTGTCCTTGATTTACTGAAAAAGAAAGGGAATCGATCACATTCTCTTCAACCTCAGCGACATTTGTATATCCAAAGGAAACCTTATCAAAAACCACTACAGGATCTTTTGAAGCATCTTCAAAGCTATACTTGGTTTTATCTACGCTAAAACCAACATTTGAGGGGGTATCAAAAACATCAGATATTCTATGAGCGCTTGCTGCGGCTTTATTTAAAGTAATTATAAGACTTGCAAGTTTTATAAGTTCAACAAGTATCTGTGACATATAATTATAAAGAGCCACAAGTTCACCTTGCGTTATACCGCCAATATTAACAGTGAAAGCTCCATTCTTTATCAAAAGAATTACAGCAAAATTTATAATCAAATAAGTAATAGGATTCATAAGAGCTGAAATTCTTCCCGCAAATCTTTGGAGCTTTGTAAGCTCATCGATTTTCGAATCAAAATCAGCAACTTCCTCAGTTTCTTTATTAAAAGCACGAACGACACGCGTACCGCTATAATTTTCTCGCACTTTCAGAACAACAGCATCAAGTTTCTTCTGCGTTTTTTTATGAAGAGCAATACTTATGAGCATGATTCCAAAAACAATTATAGCAAGAATAACGATAACGCCTATGAATATGATACCAAGCTTCCAATCTATTATCAAAGCACAGATCATTGCTCCAAAAACAATAAATGGCGATCTCATAAACAAACGCAGGAACATATTAACACCGGTTTGAACCGAATTAACATCACTCGTCATTCTCGTTACAAGAGTAGAAGTACCTATCTTGTCTGTATTTGCATAATCAAAGCTCTGTATCTTTTTAAAAAGCGCAGATCTAAGCTTAGTAGCAAACCCCACCGCAGCTTTTGCAGCAAAAAACTGTGCGCATACTGCAGATATCAAGCCAACAACAGCTAAAATCAGCATTACTCCGCACATTATCCATATTTTATTAGTATTTCCACCGTTTATACCCTCGTCAATTATGACGGTAACCGCAATAGGCACCAAAAGCTCAAAAATAGCTTCAAGCATTTTAAAAAACGGTGCCAAAACCGATTCTTTGTAATAACCCTTTAAAAATCGCAATAATTTTTTCAAATCAAAAATTCTCCGTAATGTGTTTGAATAATTATATCATACATAATCTATTTTTTCAATAAAAAACGAAAATAAAAAAGCTTTTAACGGCAAATAGTTGACAAAAATCAAAAAAAGTGTTAATATAAGCTGTGAATCTAAGAACAAGGATGGTTATAAAATGAATATTTGGCACGATATTTCTCCGGAACGTATTACAGCAAAAAAATTTGAAGCATTTATAGAAATACCGAAGGGAAGTAAAGTAAAATACGAACTCGACAAAGAAACAGGTCTTTTACGTCTTGACAGAGTTCTTTATACCTCAACCGTATATCCGGCAAATTATGGTTTCATTCCAAGGACTTACGCAGATGACGGAGACCCGCTTGATGTTCTTGTCCTTTGCGGAGAAACTATTTCTCCCGCAACACTTGTTACATGCTATCCTATCGGTGTAATAACAATGATAGACGATGATCTGCTAGATGAAAAAATAATAGCTGTTCCGATACAAGATCCCACCTACAAAGATTACTATGATATTCAAGAGCTTCCAAAGCATATTTTTGATGAAATGATGCATTTCTTTGAAGTATATAAAACGCTCGAACACAAAAAAACTACCGTTAAAGATATTTTCCACAGAGATGAAGCTATGGATATAATTAACAAGTGTCTTGAGCAATACAGTATTTTTATAAAAAACGGAAAAAAGAAGCATAAATAAAAAAGCGGGGAAACCCGTTTTTTTATTTATAAAATTTGTAAAAAGATTGCAGATATATTAATTCTGTGGTATAATAACCTTATATGGATCAAAACCACATTTTCAAAGAAAGGAGCTCACTAACGATGGACAGATTTGAATTGGTTGCACCGCATACACCAACAGGAGATCAGCCACAGGCAATCGATAAGCTTGTAAAAGGCATAAACAACGGATATAGAGCACAAACCCTGCTTGGTGTCACCGGTTCGGGAAAAACTTTTACAATGGCAAATGTCATAGCACAAGTAAATAAACCTACACTTGTCCTTGCTCACAACAAAACCCTTGCAGGACAGCTCTGTTCAGAATTCAGAACTTTCTTTCCAAATAATGCTGTAGAATATTTCGTTTCATATTACGATTACTATCAGCCGGAAGCCTATATTCCCGGAAAAGATATTTATATAGAAAAGGATGCAATGGTAAACGATGAAATCGATATGCTCCGCCACAGTGCAACTTCTGCGCTTTTAGAGCGACGCGACGTTATAATCGTTGCCTCGGTATCATGTATATATTCCTTGGGTGATCCTGAAGAATACAAAAAACTCGTTCTTGCGGTCAGACCTGGAATGGAAATAAGCCGTGATGACTTTATAAAAAAGCTTGTAGCTATAAGCTATAACCGAAACGATCTCAGTCTAGAAAGGGATAATTTCAGAGTGCAAGGAGATACTGTGGATCTGGTAACAGCTAATATGCGGGATAAAGCTTTGCGAATTGAATTTTTTGGAGATGAGATCGACAGACTTTCAGAAATCAACATAGTTACAGGTGAAGTGCTGCGTGAACTGATCTATGCTCCTATATATCCCGCAACTCACTATGCCGTTTCAGATGATAAAAAAGAAAAGGCACTTCGCGAAATAGCTCTCGAAATGGAAGAACGCAAAGAGTTTTTTATTTCACAGAATAAATTGATAGAAGCCCAAAGAATTGAAGAACGTGTGAAATATGATTTGGAAATGCTTAGAGAAGTTGGTTTCTGCTCGGGCGTTGAAAATTATTCTCGAGTCCTTGCGGGAAGAGAAAAAGGATCTACTCCTCACACATTACTTGATTATTTTCCTGATGATTTTCTTTTGTTTGTCGACGAATCTCACGTGACATTACCCCAAGTAAAGGGAATGAGTGGCGGAGATACAGCAAGGAAGAAAAATCTTATAGACTTCGGATATAGACTTCCTTCCGCTTATGATAATAGACCGTTGTATTTTGAAGAATTCGACTCAAAACTTAATCAAATAGTTTTTGTCAGCGCAACACCCGGAGACTTTGAATTAGAAAGATCCGAAAATATAGTCGAACAAATAATTCGTCCGACCGGTCTTATAGATCCTGAAATAGATGTTCGTCCTGTAAACGGTCAAATAGATGATCTTATAGGAGAAATACGTTTAAGAGCGGAAAAGGATGAACGCGTCCTCGTTACAACTCTTACGCGAAAGATGGCTGAAGATCTTACAGAATACCTTGAGAAAAACAATATCAAAGTAAAATACATTCACTTCGATATTGACACTTTAGAACGAATGGAAATCGTACGCGATTTAAGACTTGGAACATTTGATGTGCTTGTAGGAATAAATCTGTTACGAGAAGGACTTGACATTCCCGAAGTATCGCTTGTTGCAATTTTAGATGCTGATAAAGAAGGATTTTTAAGATCTGACAGAAGTTTAATACAGACTGTAGGAAGAGCGGCAAGAAACGTAAACGGCAAGGTTATAATGTATGCAGACAGTATAACCGGATCTATGCAAAAAGCAATAGATGAAACAAACCGTCGTCGGGCTATACAACAAAAATATAACACTGAAAACGGATTGATCCCCAAAACAATCAAAAAAGAAATACGTGACGTTATTGAAATTGGAAAGAAAGAAAAAGCTGCTATTTCAAAACATAATAAAGGCGATAAAAAGCTCACCGCCGTCGAACGTGAACGTTTGATAGCTCAACTCAGTATAGAAATGAAAGCGGCTGCCGCAAAGCTTGAATTTGAACAGGCAGCATATATACGAGATAAAATCAAAGAATTACGAAATCAAAAATAAGAGGTATAAATGGCAAATTCCATTATAATAAAAGGAGCAAGAGTCCACAATCTTAAAAATATAGATATAGAAATTCCAAGAGACAAGCTCGTTGTTTTCACAGGCTTGTCTGGCTCAGGAAAATCATCGCTTGCTTTTGATACTATATATGCGGAAGGACACCGTAGATTTGTCGAGTCACTTTCTTCTTATGCAAGAATGTTTCTTGGACAATTGGATAAACCGGACGTTGATCTTATAGAGGGACTTTCTCCCGCTATCTCGATCGATCAAAAAACCACTTCCAAAAATCCCCGATCCACTGTTGGAACGGTTACCGAAATATATGACTATCTAAGATTACTTTACGCACGAATAGGCATACCTCATTGTCCTGTCTGCGGTAAAGAAATAAAACGTCAATCTATTGACTCTATCATTCAAAAAATAATGGAGCTCGAAAATGGCGAACGCTTTCTCGTTCTCGCTCCCGTTGTACGCGCACAAAAAGGTATGCACGAAAAAATTTTCATAAATGCAAAAAAAAGCGGTTATGTGCGTGTACGAGTGGATGGAAATCTTTACGATCTTTCGGAAGAAATAAAACTCGACAAAAATAAAAAGCACAATATCGAAATCGTTATAGACCGTCTCATTATGAAAGAAGGTCTTCGATCCCGCCTTACAGATTCTGTAGAAAACGCACTAAAGCTTGCCGAAGGTCATCTCACCATAGTTACAATACCAAAAACGGGAGAGAGTATAGAACTTGAATTTTCTCAAAGTTATGCATGTGAGACACATAACATTTCTTTTGGCGATCTTGAGCCTCGTATGTTTTCATTTAACAATCCTCAGGGCGCGTGTCCGCACTGTGCAGGTATTGGAGATATGCGAAGAATTGCTGTTGATCGATTGATCCCCAACAAACAACTTTCCCTCCGCCAAGGTGCCATTGCAGTAAACGGATTTAAAACTTTAGAGGAAGAAAGTTGGAACGGTCCGCTATTTATGGCTGTCGGAGAACGTTTTGGCTTTGATATTGATACCCCCATCAACAAATTGAGTAAAGAAAATTATAATATTCTTCTTTTCGGTTCAGGTGATGAAACTTATAATATAACAAGATTTTTCGGTGGTGTGGAACATCATCAAAAAACACATTTTGATGGTATTGTAAAAATGATTGAAAAACGCTTGGGACAGCAAGGTGCAGAGGATTACTATGAACAGTTTATAGAAGAAGCTCCATGTCCGGTCTGCCTTGGAAAAAGACTTTCAAAGAATTACCTTTCTGTAACAGTAGGAGGCAAAAACATTGATGATTTTTGCCAACTGTCTATTTCAAAAGCACTTGATTTTACAAATTCTTTAGTTCTTGAAGAAAACGAAAAGATCATTTCAAAAGAAATTTTGAAGGAGATCAAAGCAAGACTTGAATTTTTACAAAGTGTAGGACTCGAATATCTTACCCTTGCTCGAAAATCCGGAACTTTATCAGGTGGAGAAGCGCAGCGAATACGTCTTGCTACGCAAATAGGTTCCGCGCTAGTGGGCGTTTTATATATTCTCGATGAACCTAGTATAGGACTGCATCAAAAAGACAATTCCAAGCTCATAGCAACATTAAAAAAACTTCGAGATATCGGAAATACAGTTATAGTTGTTGAGCATGACGAAGAAACCATGCTCGAATCAGATTTTCTCATCGATATAGGACCGGGTGCAGGAATACACGGTGGATATATTGTTTCCGCAGGAACGCCAGAAGAAGTAAAAAATGATCCAAAATCAATAACGGGGGCATATCTCTCACGTAGAAAAATCATTCCAATACCAAAGAAGAGAAGAACCGGAAATGGAAAATATCTCACCATAACCGGAGCTAGCGAACACAATTTGAAAGGAATTAATGTTGATCTTCCTCTTGGCTGTTTTATATGCGTAACAGGAGTTTCCGGATCAGGAAAATCTTCTTTAGTCAACGGAATACTCACCCCGGTTTTGGAACGCGAGCTTAACGGTGCAATTCGCTCTGCGGGTAAATACAAAGAAATCAAAGGCATCAAAGAACTCGATAAAATAATTTCAATAGATCAAAGCCCAATAGGAAGAACTCCGCGTTCCAATGCAGCAACCTATACCGGATTATTTACCGATATAAGAGAACTGTTCGCTACAACATCAGATGCAAAAGCAAAAGGTTACAAATCAGGAAGATTTTCTTTCAACATTCGAGGAGGAAGATGTGAAGCTTGCGAGGGTGACGGTGTAAAAAAGATAGAAATGCACTTTTTACCCGATGTTTATGTAACTTGCGACATATGTCACGGTAAGAGATATAATCGTGAAACCTTAGAAGTAAAATATAAAGACAAAAACATCAGTGATGTTCTTGAGATGACTGTTGAAGAAGCACTTTTGTTTTTCGACGGAATTCCCAAAATAAAGCACAAATTAAAAACACTTTTTGACGTAGGACTTGGATATATCAAACTCGGACAGTCATCAACAACACTTTCAGGTGGAGAGGCTCAAAGAGTGAAGCTTGCAGCAGAATTAGCACGCAGATCCACCGGAAAAACTCTTTATGTCATGGATGAGCCTACAACAGGACTTCACGTTGAAGATATTGCAAAACTTATTTCTGTTTTACACAGACTTTGCGATTCAGGTAACACATTATTGATAATTGAACACAATCTTGATGTTATCAAAACTGCTGACTATATTATCGATCTCGGTCCAGATGGCGGAGATAAAGGCGGAAATATAATCGCAAAGGGAACACCCGAAGAAGTAGCGAAGGTTAAGGGATCATATACCGGAGAATATCTTAAAAAGATTTTGTCTATAAAAAACAAGTAGATAAAAAGCGCTTTGCCGTTAAAAACTGACGGCAAAGCGCTTTTATGAATGTAATAATGATCAATCTTGTGCATCCTCTGCTTTTACATCAACATTACGTACAGCAGATCTTAAGATTCTGATTTTAGTTCTATCGTGACTTGTTTCTATTGTAACAGTTTCTTCTTTTATACTTACGATTTTTCCTATAATTCCACCTATAGTAGTAATTTCATCTCCAACCTGAAGATTATTTCTCATATTGTTTTGTTCTTTTTCCTGCTTTTTCTGAGGTCTGATCATAAAAAAGTAAAGAGCAACAAACATTACAACAATCAAAAGCAATGAACCTATACCTTCAAAACCACCCATATAAACATCTCCTTTTTTTAAATTACTTATATATAATAACATATTTTAGACATAAATGCAAGTATAAAAACAAAAAATATATTTATTTAAAATTTATTCAAATCGATTTCAAATCTCTTATAGGAAAAAATAGTTAAAAACTGTTGAATTAAAGAGCAAAATGTGATATACTAATTTATATATAACTACTTTTTATTTATTTGGAGCCGGGAATGGAAAAAAAATATATTGAGTGCGGTAAAATAATTAATACACACGGTTATAAAGGCGGATTAAAAGTTGAACCATGGTGCAATACTCCAAAGGATTTTACACAACTAAAGGTGCTCTATATACAACGTGGTTGTGACTTTGTTAAATATACCGTCACAAAATCATCTATCTTTAAACAATTCATAATTCTTGAATTAAAAGAAATAACCACCATGGATGATGCACTTTTTTTGAAAGGCAAGACCGTTTATGCCGACAGAACAGATTTTTCTCTTGAAGAGGGAGAATTTTTTCTGGCAGACATTATCGGGCTCAATGTTATTGATGCCACCACAAAGCAATTTTACGGTACCGTAAAAGATATTATAAACCGAGGAGCATCCGACATATATCTAATAGACACTGAAAAAGGGGAAAAAATGATTCCAGCTGTTAAAGAATTTATAGTTTCGATAGATATTCCCGATGGTGTTTATGTAAACGTTATAGAAGGATTGCTCGACTAATTATATGGAGAAAATATGATTTTTGACATAATGACACTTTTTCCCGAGCTTGTAGAGCATATACTCAGCGAAAGCATTATAGGACGAGCACAGAAGAACAAAATTATTGAAGTAAACTGTCATAACATCAGGGACTATTCAAAAGACAAGCACCGTAGAGTCGATGATACACCGTACGGCGGCGGAAAAGGAATGCTTATGATGGCACCGCCTATCTATGATTGTTATGAACACATTATTTCTACAAAACCTGACACTTCCTCTACAAAAGTAATTTATATGTCGCCTGCGGGAAAGGTATTTGACCAAAAAAAAGCTGAAGAATTTTCAAAATATGACAATTTAATAATTTTATGCGGACATTATGAAGGAGTCGACCAAAGAATAATTGACGAAATCGTAGACGAAGAGATTTCGATAGGGGATTTCGTCCTAACCGGTGGCGAGATACCTGCATGTATAATAGTAGATGCAGTGTCACGATTAGTTGATGGTGTTCTTTCAGATCCAGAATGCTATGAAAAAGAAAGCATTTCAAGCGGAATTCTTGAATATCCGCAATATACACGACCATATGAATTTCACGGAGTGCGTGTTCCCGACATACTTATTTCAGGGAATCATGCTAAAATAGACGCTTGGCGCAACGAAGAAGCATTAAAATCAACGATCAAAAAACGTCCAGATCTTATTAGAAATAACACCAAATAAAAAACAGTAAAAAGAGGGAAGGAGGGAGATACCTTGACAGACGAAAAAAACGCAAATCAAACAAATGAAAAAAAGACAAAAGAAAGAAAAAAATCAATTCGCGGAATTGCCGCATTCAGTCTCCTGATATCTCTTTTCGATCGTCTTGGAGACATAATATATAATGCAGTTATAAACGGATTTTTCGGCAGAATATTTACCTCCTATACAAAATTTAGAGAACGGATTGCCAATGGATTTTTAGGTCATATCTTCGCTAAAAACGGTAAATTCAAACGTTTTTTCAGAAATATAAGAAAATTCTTAGCAAAAAATCTTGATTCTTCCTTTTCTATGTCATTTGCTTCATCAGCGATAAACAAATTGTGTTCATTACCATTACAGTACTACGGAAATTTCGGTCTGTTTTTCGGCGTTTACACAATCGTTGTATATTGTATAAGACGTTTCATTCCAGATATGTCTATGCCGTCTTCAATAGATCTCTATATTGGCATTTTATCGGTCGTAATGTCATTCCCAATGCTTTTCTCAAGAATAAGTCTTGCTTATTCAATAAGAAATAGTGTTTTAGGAAGAGCTATATTTAAGCATACCTTTGGATTCTCAGACGAAAGTTTTGAAAGCAAAAAAGCATCTTCACATGGAAAAGGCAATCTAATGCTTTTCTTTGGTCTACTGGCGGGACTCTCTACCTTTTTTATAAGCCCCTTATTTATCATTCTTTTTATATTGGCGGCAATAATATTAACATTGATCGCTACTATGCCTGAAATAGGTGTTTTGCTTACTATTGCGGTTCTACCGTTTGTATCATTTTTCAAGCTGCCTTCAGTAATTTTAGTATCTCTTGTTCTCATAACAACATTTTTTTATCTCATCAAATTAATACGTGGAAAAAGGATTTTCAAACTTGAAATTGCAGATATAGCTGTTTTATTATTTGGTTTTTTAATAATATTATCATCGGCATTCAGCGCAGGCGGAACTTTTTCCTTTATCGAAGCTTCTTTAAGTGCTTTATTGATGTTAGGGTATTTTCTAACGGTAAATCTTATGAGAACAGAGAAATGGATCATGAGATGCGTTTTAACTCTTATAAGCTCAGCAAGTATTGTAGCTATAATCGGAGTTTTTGAATTTATATTCGGTGCTAACAGTGATAAATGGCTCGATCAAAGCTTTTCTTCATTAATAAAAACCCGAGTTGTTTCTCTTTTTGAAAATCCAAATATTCTAGCTATATTTCTCGTTATGATATTCCCGTTTATTATCGCAACCAGAATAATATCAACACAAAAAAACGAAAAATTTTTAACTTCAATATTATTGTTGTTATTCGTAGCAACGATTATATTTACTTGGTCAAGAGCGGCTTGGATCGCAACAATAGTAGCAGTTGTTGTTTTCGCACTCTTAGCTAACAGAAAATCCTTTAGATTATTCGGTGTTATCGCATTAACTATTCCAATTATTCCAATTGTTTTACCCACAAGCATTTTAGAAAGATTTTTAAGCATAACAAATCTTACCGACAGTTCAATTGCATACAGAATATACACTTGGAAAGGTTCAGTAAATGCAATTAAAGATCATTTTTTGGGTGGAATTGGATATGGTGATTATGCTTTCAGCGTTGTATATCCATCTTATTCTTATGCAGGAATAGAATCAGCACCGCATACCCATAATCTCACGCTTCAAATAATTTTGGGTATGGGATTAATTGGATTTATTGTTTTCTGTTTTGTAATTTTCTTAAACTGCCAAAAATGCTTTGAATATATAAAAAACTCTACGAATTCCAATTCTAAAATATATGTTATTGCATCTGTAACAGCCATTATTGCGGCACTTATAATGGGCATTTTTGATTATATTTGGTACAACCAGAGAATATTCTATCTATTTTGGGTAATTCTTGCGATAGGCTGTGCCTTTGTAAGAGTGGGTGACTATGAGAAAACTCGTTGCTCTGAAATAGAGCCTTACTGATAAAATGAAAAGGAGCGCTTTTGAAAATGAATAATGCTAACAATAATTCAGCAAAAAACCATAAAAAGCCAAAACGAAAGTTCAATATCGTAGACTTTTTGATTTTATTATTGATCCTTACTGTAATTGCAACAGCGATATTTGCAATAGCATCTTGGTCAAGCATTGAAAAACTCTGGACTTCCAACAAAGTATCCTTACAATACACAGTCGAATTACGCGGAGTTGATGCAGAATTTATAAATAACATAAAACCAGGTGATGCAGTGAGCGATTCTGTAACAAAAACACAATTAGGAACCGTAAACAGAGTCGACAGTATTGAAAAATACACGGTATTAAGCTATGAAGCCAAAGAAGTATCAAAAGAAGACGGTTCTTTGGAAACTGTCTATAACGGTGTAAACGCAGAATATGGCGACAAATACAATGTAACTGTATATATTTCTTCAACCGCAGAATACGTAAAGGGAACAGGTTATACGGTAAACGGTACAAGAGTTGCAGTAGGTGAAGTTTTAAATTTAAGATTTCCTAAATTTTCATCCACGGCATACTGCATAGCAGGAAATTTTAATTAAGAAGAGGAGATTTTCTAATGAAAAAAGATAAAAAAGAAAAAATCACAAAAGAACCCTCTTCAGAAAAAGTTCGCAGATTGCCAAAATTCGGTATAATAGATGCTGTTATTATTTTATTGATAATTACAATTGCTGTAAGCTTGGCATTTAGATATAATCTGTTCAGTACTTTTGTAAAACTACAAGACTATAAGGAATGTGCCATAACTTTTTCGGTAAAAGATATTGAAAATACAACTCAATTTTATATAAACAGCGGCGATGCAGTTTACTTTAAAGAGAGCGGTAAACCTCTTGGAACCATACTCGAAAGCTCAGAAGCTTCCAGCATTCCTTTAACAATAACACCATCAAGTAAGACATTTATCGAAAACGGTAAAGCGATTACCGTAATGTATCCTCCGGATACAAGAATAGATGCAGTAGGAAGAATAAAGTGCGAAGGCACTTTTGCAGAGGATGGAACATTTCTTTTGAACGGTACTGAATATATTTCACCCGGACAAACTTTTACGATATGCACTGAAAAAGTAACTCTTAACATTACCGTAATAAGTGCAAAATCATTGGATAACTAAAATAAACACATAAAATTTCAGGAGAAAAATTTTAAAATTTTTCTCCTTTTTAGCAACATTGTAGACAAAAAATAAAAACTCAAGTTTTTTATTTAAAATTTTTGTCGAAAATCAACAATAAAATCCACTTGATTTTAGTTGTTTTTTTTGATATACTATGTATATAATTAATTTTCATGAGAGTTTCTATATTTATAAAGATATTTCTCAGAATCAAGGAGCTATTGTATATGGTAAAACAAGAAGTGACGATCACAAACAATATTGGTCTACACGCAAGACCTGCAACCTTTTTTATTCAAAAAGCTAATACTTTTAAATCTTCTATTTGGATAGAGAAGGACGAGCGTAAAGTTAACGCAAAAAGTCTTTTAGGCGTTCTTTCACTCGGTATTGCACAAGGTATGAAAATAACTATCGTAGCTGACGGCTCTGATGAAGATGCTGCTGTCAATGGATTGATCGCATTGATCGAAAGCGGATTAGTTGAACAAGCATAAAAATTTGATTTTAGCACAAATACATAATAAATACATAATAAAATTTAACCGCTTTATTATCGATAGCAGGATAGTAAAGCGGTATTTTTGTAAAATTCATCTAAATACGCAAATCAATATTTTCAGGAGTAAATATGCCACAAAGTAAAAAACGACTCGAAGAATTATTAATTAAAGCAAACACTTTGCCATTAACACCAGGTGTCTATATAATGAAAGACAGATCTGATACAGTTATATATGTCGGTAAATCCAGAAAATTAAAAAGCCGCGTTTCTCAATATTTTCAGCAAAGCAAAAAAAATTTCAAAACCGAACGAATGGTATATTCTGTTGAAAACTTTGAATACATTCTTTGTAAAACCGAAATTGAGGCTCTCACTCTTGAAAATACTTTAATAAAAAAATACAATCCAAAGTATAATATAAAATTAAAAGATGCGAAATCATATCCGTATATAAAAATCACAAATGACGAATATCCAAGAATCATCTTTACTAGAACACGTTCAAATGATAAAGGAAAATATTACGGTCCTTTTTCAGGTAATTCAATAGCATATTCTATACTTGATATACTTCATAAATTTTTAGGAATTCCAAATTGCAAGAGAAAATTTCCACAAGACTTTGGAAAAGATCGCCCATGCCTTTACTATCAATTAAACCAATGCTGTGGACTTTGCACAGGAAATATTTCAAAAAAAGACTATTTAGCCTTAATTTCCTGCGCTAAAAACATCTTGAAAGGAAACATCGGAGTTGCTACAGTAACATTAACCGAAAAAATGCTTGAATTCGCCGAAAACGAAAATTTTGAAGCGGCAGCAAAGTGCAGGGATACTATCAGTGCATTGGAAAAATTAAATCAGCGGCAAAGCGTTGTTGCATCTCCCGACACAAATATTGATGTTTTTGGATTTTATGCTGACGGACCAATATCTTGTATGTCAGTTATGTATATACGCAACGGTGTAGTAAATGATAAAACCGACTTTGTATTCAATAACGAAGCAATTACCGACATCGAGGCATTGGGAAGCTTTATCGTTGAACACTATCTCCAAAAAGAGTATGTTCCCAAAAGCATTCTTTTATCTTTCGAACTTGATCCGGAAGAAATATCCACTCTTGAACAATTTTTATTCGAAAAATCAAATCATAAAGTAACGATCAAAAAACCGCTCAGAGGCACACTAAGGGATCTTACATCAACAGTAACTGACAACGCAACAGAAAAAGTGCGTCAATTAAAAATTCAAGCGCAAAAAGATGAAACCGTTTTAATATCCCTTGCTTCATTATTAAAATTAGAATCTCTTCCGGAAAGAATAGAAGCCTATGACATTTCAAACATAGGAAATGAAAATATTACTGCTGGAATGGTAGTATATAAAAACGGACATCCTTCTAAAAACGATTACCGTTTATTTTCTATCAAAACAGTAACCGGTGCGCCCGATGATTATGCATCTATGAAAGAAGCTATTAGACGACGAATACACCATTTAAAAGAGGACAAAACCGGTTCTTTTTCCGAACATCCCGATCTTATATTGATCGACGGCAGCAAAGGGCACATCTCCGCCGTAAAAAGTGTATTGAAAGAAGAAAAAATATATATACCTGTCTTCGGTATGGTCAAAGACGAATATCACAAAACGAGGGCACTTTGTACTGATAGCGAGGAAATCAATATTTCGAAAGAACAGTCTATATATGTATTTATATACAAAATTCAAGAAGAGGTGCACCGATTTACCGTCGATAAAGTAATGAAATCAAAAAGTGCCTCATTAACACATTCTTCATTGGAGAAAATAGAAGGGATAGGGCCTGTTAAAGCAAAAAAGCTTCTATATGCCTTTAAAACAATTGCAGCAATAAAAGCAGCATCAAAAGAAGACCTTAGCGCCGTTAAAGGAATATCTGCTTCAGATGCCCAAAATATATATATTTTTTTCAATTCAAAACATTAAACTAATAAAGGATAATTTATTATGAGAATTATTACCGGAAGTGCAAAAGGTATAACCTTAAAAGCCCCTAAGGGGAATGCTACGCGACCAACGGCAGATCGAGTAAAAGAAGCCGTATTTTCAATGTTACAATTTGATATCGAAGGCAGAACGGTTTTGGATCTTTTTGCAGGATCCGGACAACTTGGCCTTGAAGCATTAAGCAGAGGAGCAAGCTATGCCACCTTTGTAGATAAATCCAAAGATTCTATAAAACTCATAAAAGAAAACTCAATCAAAACAAAGCTTCACGAAAAATGTTCCATCATACAGCTCGATTATCTGGATTTTATAAAAAGGAATGTCAATACAAAATATGATTTAATATTTCTTGACCCGCCTTATGCTTTAAATATGTATCAACCGGCTTTAAGATCTTTGTTAGAAAACGACTGCCTTAAGAAGAGCACATTAATTATCTGCGAAAGCGACTTCAATGAATTGTTTGAAAACGATTTCGAGCTTAGATCACAATTTTCTATAAAAAAGCAATCAAAATACAGCAAAACCGTTATTACTATTCTTGGACTTGTTGATGAGGAATAACTATGAAAAAAGAAATCGCGATTGTTCCGGGAAGCTTTGATCCCATAAGCAACGGACACATTTACATTATAAAAAAAGCTGCAGAGAGCTATAAAAAAGTATATGTTGCAGTTATGATAAATGCTAATAAAAAATATATGTTTGATATAAAAAAAAGAAAAGCCATCGCAAAAGCTGCACTCGAAAACATATCAAATGTAACCGTTATAGCATCTGAAGGTTGGCTATGGCAATTGGCAAATGAATTAAATGCAGATGCTATTGTTAAAGGTTATCGAAACGAAACAGATCTTCAATATGAATTAGAGATGGCAAAATTCAATAAAGAACACGCGCCAAATACAGAAACAGTTATATTAGAAGCTGACCCTTCCTTGACAGATATAAGCTCTACGCTTATAAGAAAATATATACGAGAGGGCATATCACTCACCGGGCTTTTACCTGATAAGGCTATAGAAGAAATAACAAAAACAAGCTCTGATCTTTGATCAGAGCTTCTTTTTATTAAAGTATAATACAAATCAGACCGTTACTACCTTCGTTAATTATTCTTTCAAGTGTACCGGAAAGCTGCGTTCTTGATTCCTCAGGCATATGATCAAGTTTAGAATAAAGTCCGTCATTAATAAGTTCATATAACGTTTTTCCAAACATATTGGAATTCCAAAGTTTCTCAGGATCAGCTTCGAATTCTTTAAGCATATATTTGACCATTTCTTCAGACTGCTGTTCTGTTCCAACGATAGGATTTATTTCAGTCTTTATATTAGCTCTTATCATATGAATAGATTCAGCAGAAGCAGAAAGCTTTACACCGTAACCGCCATTTTGCTTTATGATTTCGGGTTCTTCAAGATGCAGATCTTCTTTAGACGGCATAACTATGCCGTAACCTTTTTCTTCGGTCATAGCCAAAGCCTCAGAAACGCGTTCATATTGACTCTTCATTGACGAAAGCTCTTGCAAAAGACTTACCAAAGCGGCCTCGTTACTTATTTCAAATCCCGTAAGCTCACTCAAAACTGAGTAGTAAAGCTCATCAGAAAAGTCAAAAGAAACTCTTGCTATTCCCGTACCAAGGTCAATGTCAGAAAGTGCATATTTATCAATATATTCATTTTCAGCAAGGCAGCTCAAGGAATTCTTTATATCACCTATTTTCTTAACTTTTTCCGCTACCGCAAATATGCTTTCCTTTATTGAATTTTTTATAGGATGCATACTATTAAGTGCCGAAATCCAAGATGGAACTGAAAAACATATTTCAGCTATCGGAAACTCTTTCAAAACAAGCTCAAGAATGTGAGATATATCCTCAAAATCAAGCTCGAAGCAACTAACCAATGCTACAGGCGCACCGTATTTTTCTTCAAGCTCATAAGCAAGAGCGATCGCTTCATCTGAAGACGGTTTTGCTGAGTTCAAAACAATCGCAAAAGGCTTTCCTATAGCTTTTAATTCCGAAACTACACGTTCTTCAGCAGGTAAATAGCTTTCGCGTGAGATTTCACCTATAGTTCCGTCTGTGGTTACAAGAATTCCAATAGTAGAATGATCTTTAATGACCTTTTCAGTTCCGTATTCAGCTGCCTGAACAAACGGCATCGGCTCTTCCTGCCAAGGTGTATTTACCATTCGTTCCTGACCGTTTTCCAATGTTCCCAAAGCCTCGGATACAATATACCCGACACAGTCTATCATTTTTACTCTCATAGAAATATTATCTTCAAAACGTACTGTTACAGCTTCATCGGGAACAAATTTAGGTTCAGTTGTCATTACCGTCTTACCCGCAGCAGATTGAGGCATCTCATCCTTAGCTCTTTCCTTTGAATACTGATCTTCAATATTAGGTAAAACCAAAGACTGCATAAACCTTTTTATAAAAGTAGATTTTCCCGTTCTTACGGGACCTACAACGCCTATATAAATATCACCACCGGTTCTTTCAGCAATATCTTTATAAATAGAATGTTCCATTAATAAATCCTCCCGACTATATTTTCATTAAAATATACGGGAGGATTTGTTTTTTTAGAACCAATTATTAAAATTTTTTAGTAATCACAAATTAATCTTCTTTTTTACCGTCTTTCTTTTTATCAAGAGGAGTAAAATTATCCTTTGGCAAAGAAGCTTGTCCTGAAAGAGGATTGTTCTCCATAGCTTCCTCCATACTTCGATTGCTTACGTGCGTGTATATCTGTGTAGTATTCAACTGTTCGTGTCCGAGAATATCTTTCAAAACTCTTACGTCCACTTGACCTGTTTGATACATAAGCGTTGCTGCGGTGTGACGTAATTTATGCACCGAATAATGCTTTGATTCCAGTCCGGCAAGATCAAGATATTTATATACCAACCACTGTACGGTTTTAACGCTTATTCTTTGTTCTCTATTACTCAAAAACAGAGCAGGGGTATTTGCCTTAACGTGAAGTTCTCCCATTCTCTCAGCATAATAATCCGACAATGCCGCCTTGCAAGCACTGTTTAAATAAACTATACGTTGCTTATTTCCTTTGCCCGTAACCGTGAGTGAGCGGAAATCTCTATCAACATCATTTAAGTTTATTCCAACCAATTCAGAAACTCGCATACCACAATTCAAAAACAAAGTTATAATAGCAAAATCTCTGACCCTTGATTTTGACTCGCGATCGTTTTTCACAGCATCTAAAAGCAAAAGACTTTCTTCGATAGAAAGAAATTTAGGCAGAGCTTCTTTGCGCTTAGGCGTTTCTATATTTATTGCAGGGTTTTCATCTATCATCATTCTCTTAGTATGTAAATATTTAAAAAAGCCTTTAAGGGAAGACAATTTTCTTGCCTTTGCCGCTGCGAGATTTTTTCTTGAAGAATCTGCATACATCAAAAACTCATAAATATCTTCTTGTGTTATATTTCTTATATATTCAAGATCAATATCTCTTATATCGATCTGTTCAAAATCTTCGCTCTCAAAATCTATTTTTAATTCTCTTGCTTTCATAAATCGAAAGAAAGTGCGAAGATCAAGCATATATTCG
The DNA here is from genome assembly GCA_937894775.1 of uncultured Clostridia bacterium. Classification (GTDB taxonomy): domain Bacteria; phylum Bacillota; class Clostridia; order Oscillospirales; family CAG-272; genus HGM12713. The sequence continues at coordinate 31,287 of CALAXC010000117.1, read as the reverse complement.
GAAACTGTTTTTTCAGATGCATTCTGAACAACAGATTTATAAGAAGCAAATTCTCGAACAAGAGAGGGAAGTAACTTCAAATCCACCGTATAATTCATAAACATATCTCCTAAATAGGTAAATTAATTATCAATAAAATGTAAACTTTCATAAATTTTATTGAAAAGATCGTATGTATATATTATAATCTATTATAGAAAAAAAATCAAGGCATTCTGACGGAGGATTAATGAAAAAATTTTTTCACGATTATTCTTATAGCATCGTAAAAATGTTTGTAAATCAACTTGCTATTTCAATATTTGGAACTTCATTAACTATTGCCACTGTAAGTGCACACGGAAATTCTCAAAGTTTTGACGTATTCACTTTAATTATCAGTATATTTTCAATACTTTTCTATCTCTTCTTGATATATAATATGTCTTGGGAGATAGGCGCAAAAGATAAAATTTCTGTTGATGTAAATAAAAAGCCATACCGTCCCTGGTTAGGTTTGTTGCTATCCTTCCTGGCAAATATTCCAAATCTTATATTAGTTACTTTATATGCCGTGTTCTCGATTACAAATGCAGAATCCGCAAAGGGAATAATGCGTATAATATGCTGTCTTGCAAACGGAATGTACTTCGGATTCTTAAGCGTTGTCCGAATCTTTGTAAACGGAGAGTGGATACAGCTTCAAGCATTCTGGATTTCTTTTGCAGTAATAATATTACCTGCTATTCTAACAACCGGAACAGCATATTATCTCGGTCATAAAAACTTTAAATTTTTCGGGTTTATCACAAATAAAAAAGCAAAAATACCATCAGAAAGACCGAATATGAAATAAGAATAAAAAATCGATACTCACCAAGTGAATATCGATTTTTTTGCTTTCACCATTATTTAAAAAACTTTTTAGAATTAATATAATCGGTTTTCCTTCTTCTTCGACTCACTTTATCAAAATAAACAAAAACGAAAATAGAAGGAATAAAAACCGCAATAAATATCAAAAAATATCTGCTAAGGAAAAAATCTTTCATTAAATCCATAAAAATCAAAAAAGAATTTCCTTCAACACTCTTGTTGGAAATAAGCTTTGCTGAGCCAATGATTTCACCGTCAAGATAGATATTTAAACCACCCACAACTTCACCCTCATTTACAGGCGCTTTTAAAACATTGTCATGGAAGAAAACTCTGTATTCAAGATCTTTCTTTAAATCAACCTTCTGAGGAAGATAGGCAAACACATTTTCCGCAAGAATACAGTCCACCTTAACATCAGCTTTGCTACTTAACGCATACTGTACGTCACGTTCAGATACAAATTCACCCGCTGATATTACTTTTCGCACAGAAAATTCTTTAAAGGCAGTTGACAAAAGATCGTTCACAATTTTATAAGAATATATTTCTCCCTCACTTTTTTGAGCACCCATTACCACGCATAAATATTCAGTACCGTTTTTTTCAGCATACGCAGAAACCACGTAACCGCCTCTATCAGTGCTACCCGCATTTAAACCTTTAACATTTTCATTTAAATATTGTGTCGCCGTAAAGTGACTTATAAGTGCATTTCGATTATAAATAATAGTTTCTTCGCCGTTATCTTTTTTTAACGTATAATTTTTAGCTGAACTTATTTCTCTATACAAATCATTTTGTGCAGCTTTTTTAGAAAGTAGAAAAACATCAAACACGGTAGTCTGCGCACCATTTACATCTAATCCTGTAGGATTTTTATAAAAAGTTGAAGACATATCAATTGAAGAAGCATATAAATTCATTTCATTAACAAAATTATCAACGCTACCACAACAGATCACGGCAAGAGATAGTGCTGCATCATTACCGCCGCCGCAAATCATACCATATAAAAGATCCTTTATTTGAACCCTCATTCCTGCCTTTAATCCAACAGAAACACCTGAAGCACCCGAAAGCATTTCTTCGGTTATCTCAACAAATTCTTGCGTCCTATGTTTCAACTGCTCACATGCTATCAGACCGGTCATAATCTTTGCAGTCGAAGCAGGGAAGAGAATCTTATTTTCGCCTTTAGCACTTAAAACCGTACCGCTTTCATAATTATAAAAATAAATAGCCTCCGCCATATTTTCAAAATCACTTTTTATATTCATAGATTTTAATGTTACAGCAGAACTTGAAAAAGTAGCAGAAACAATCAAAACAGCAACAAATGCAAATATAGATAATAGCTTAAAACAGTATTTCATTAATTTTCAAAACGATTCTGAAGATAATATTCTATAATCAGATCCAAAAGTTCATCCCTGTCAATTCGGCTTATCAAACCACGGGCATTGTTGTAATCAGGCATATAGAGAGGATCTTCTGAAAGAATATATCCTGCTATCTGTTTAGCAGGGCTATAGCCTTTTTCTTTCAGGGAAGAATAAACTTGCTCCAGTATCAACTCAATATTTTCATTTTTATCAATTATTTCATCTTTATTTTCAAGCATAAAATACCTCCGATAAGATTAAAAACACATTATAAATCAAATATATATTTCTAACATTTTCAGTATAACATTTTTAAATATTTTATTCAATATGATTTTGATATTTTTTTTAATATTTTCTGTATTTTACTTGATTTTTATATAATTATAGTGTATAATATTCTTCGGAATAAAATTATAAGGAGATTATAAAAATGTTAGTTTCAGCAAAAGAAATGCTTACAAAAGCAAAAGCAGGTCACTACGCAGTAGGTCAGTTCAATATTAATAATCTTGAATGGACTAAAGCCATACTTCTCACCGCTCAGGAATTAAACTCTCCTGTTATACTCGGTGTATCCGAAGGTGCAGGTAAGTATATGTGCGGTTACACAACCGTTGTAGGTATGGTAAACGGTATGATTAAGGAACTTGGAATTACCGTTCCCGTTGCTCTCCATCTTGATCACGGTTCATATGAAGGTTGCTACAAGTGTATCGAAGCAGGATTTTCCTCAGTAATGTTTGACGGTTCTCACTATCCGATCGACGAAAACGTTGCTAAGACAAGTGAACTCGTTAAACTCTGCAACGAAAAAGGTCTCTCCCTCGAAGCAGAAGTAGGCGCGATTGGCGGTGAAGAAGACGGTGTTGTAGGAAGTGGAGAATGCGCTGATCCTGAAGAGTGCAAGATGATCGCCGATCTTGGTGTTACTATGCTTGCTGCAGGTATCGGTAACATTCACGGAAAATATCCTGAAAACTGGAAAGGGCTCTCTTTCGAAACACTCGATGCCGTTCAGCAGAAGACAGGTGATATGCCTCTCGTTCTTCACGGTGGTACAGGTATTCCCGAAGATATGATAAAGAAAGCAATTTCTCTCGGTGTTGCAAAGATCAACGTTAACACAGAGTGCCAGCTCGCATTTGCCGCTGCTACAAGAGCTTATGTTGAAGCAGGAAAAGACCTTCAGGGCAAAGGATTTGATCCCAGAAAGCTTCTTGCTCCCGGTTTTGATGCTATCAAGGCAACTGTAAAAGAAAAAATGGAACTCTTTGGTTCTGTAAACAAAGCTTAAATAACATTTACAACAAGGGTTGCTGTATATCGGCAACCTTTGTTAATTAAAAGAGGATTAAAAATATGACTAAAATAGATATTATTTCAGGATTTCTTGGTGCGGGAAAAACTACGCTTATTAATAGACTTATCAAAGAAGCCTACAAAAATGAAAAAGTTGTGCTCATCGAAAATGAATTCGGTGAAATCGGTGTAGACGGTGGATTTTTAAAAGATGCAGGTATTGAAATTTCAGAAATGAATTCAGGATGCATTTGTTGTTCACTTGTTGGTGATTTCAGCGAAGCATTAAAAAAAGTAAAAAATGATTTTAACCCGGATAGAATTTTAATTGAACCTTCAGGTGTGGGTAAACTCAGTGACATAATTAAAGCTGTAACCTCTGCAGAAATAAAAAATTCATTTTTAAACAGTGCCACTGTTGTGGTTGACGTGAATAAATGCAAAATGTATATGAAAAATTTTGGAGAATTTTTCAATGATCAAATTTCAAATGCAGGATGTATTATTTTCAGCCATACAGATAAAACTACAGAAGCTAAACTCTCTGAAGCTTTAAATTTAGTTCGCCAAAAAAATGCAACCTCAACGGTTATAACTACACCTTACAGTGAACTTAACATTACCGACATAATTAATGCTATTGAGAAAAAAGACTCTCTTGAAAACATTATGAACGAGCTTTTAAATGAAAATATTTGTCCCATCTGCGGAGAGCATGATCACCACCACGAACATGAGCATGAGCATGAGCATGAGTATGAACATGAGCATGAGCATGAGCATGAACATGAGCATCATCACGATCATGAGCATCATCACGATCATGAGCATCATCACGATCATGAACATCATCACGATCATGAGCATCATCACAATCACGAATGCTGCCACAATCATGAACACGGACATCATCACCACGCTGATGATGTATTCACAAGTTGGGGAAGAGAAACTACGAAAAAATATTCCAAAGATCAAATCACATATATTCTTAAAGATTTGGAGAACGCCGATAAATACGGAATGATATTAAGAGCAAAAGGAATTGTTGACGGTACAGACGAAAATTGGATATACTTTGATTATGTACCCTCTGAACCTGATGTAAGAACGGGTTCAGCTTCTTCGATCGGTAAAATATGCGTCATCGGTTCAAATATCAACGAAGATGCAATAGCAAATTTGTTTGAAATATAAGGAGATTCCTATGCAACAAATACCCGTATATATTTTTACCGGATTTTTAGAAGGCGGAAAAACGTCTATCATTCAAGAATCTTTAAATGACGCAAACTTTAATAGCGGTGAAAAAACTCTCATTCTGCTTTGCGAAGAGGGAATTGAAGAATTAGATCCTTCCGCTTTTTACGGGAAGAATGTGACTATCCATACCGTCGAAAACGAAAATGACCTGACACAAGAAAATTTTACAGCTCTTACAAAAAACAAAAAAATCGACCGTATCATCATCGAATATAACGGCATGTGGCTTCTTCAAACTCTTTATGAAGCACTTTTACCTAACTGGGGTATATATCAAAATATGATGTTTGCAGATGCTAACACCTTCATAAATTATAACAATAATATGCGTCAGCTTGTATTTGATAAAATCGTAGATGCCGAAATGATAGTTTTAAACCGAACTCCGGATAATATTGATAAAGAAGAAATTCACAAAATAATACGAGGAATTTCAAGAAGAACTCAAATCGTTTACGATTATCCTGACGGTCACATCGAATACGATGACATCGAAGACCCATTGCCATTTGACATATCCGCACCCGTAATAGAAATTTCAGATGAGGATTACGCTTTATGGTACAGAGATCTCTCGGAAGAAATGACCAAATACAATAACAAAAAAATAAAAGTCAAATGCATAGTAGCAAATGATCCGCGTCTTGATAAAAATTCAACAGTTGTCGGTCGACACGTTATGACTTGTTGCGTCGACGATATTCAATTCAGCGGTATGATAGCTGTATTTAAAGATGAATGCAAGCTAAAAACACGCGAATGGGTAACTTTAAACGGCACATTAAAAATAGAATCTCATAAGCTTTATAGAACAAAAGGTCCTATTTTACACGTTGACAGTACAGAATTCGCTGTAAAACCCACTCAAGAAGTTGCCACATTTTATTAAAACAAAAAACGTCAAGAATCTTCTTGGCGTTTTTTTCATTGTTTATTAAACTTAAAATGCGAAAAAATATATAAAGGGAGGTGAAAAAATGAAAAATTTTATTAGCGCCTTTCTTACTATAGTTCTTTTACTTTCGTTCGCAGCAAATATATTTGCCGAAGGCAACATCAAAGAATATAGCTGGTATGTTAAAAGGAACGTTGAACATCTTCAGCCAAACATTGATAGTAATATGCAATTCATAGAAAAATATAACGGATATTACGTCAATAAAAATTTTGGGAATACCTCCAATGAAAAAGTCATCTACCTGACTTTTGACGCTGGCTATGAAAATGGAAATATCGAAATTATTCTCGACACTTTAAAAGAAGAAAAAGTATCTGCTGCATTTTTTATTTTAAACTATTTAATTCTCAAAAATCCTGAGCTTGTTAAACGTATGTCAAGCGAGGGACACAGTGTTTGTAATCACACTTATAAGCATACAAACATTACCAAATATAAAAATAAAGAAGAATTAAAGCAAGATCTCGAAATGCTTGAAGAATCCTACAAAAACCTAACGGGAAGAACTATGGAGAAATACTTTAGACCTCCCGAAGGAAGGTTTAATGAAGAAAGCATAAAGTATCTTTCCGAGCTTGGGTATAAAACCGTATTCTGGAGTTTTGCATACGCAGATTGGGATAACAATGCACAGCTTTCGAATGAAAAAGCAAAAGAAAAAATATTTCAAAACATCCACAACGGTGCTATTTTATTGTTGCATCCTACCTCAAAAACAAATGCTTCAATACTAAAAGATGTAATAAATGAACTTCGCTCTCAAGGATATCGTTTCGGCACTTTAGAAGAATTATAAAAAAAGCACTCAATATATAGAAGTATCCATATATTGAGTGCTTTACTTTGTTAGTCATTGATTGTCTGATGATTCGGAATTTTCCTCTTCTTCCGTGTGTTCTTTTAAATAAACAAATTCTTCATCATCCGTTTCGGTTGCATAAGGCGCGATCATATATTTATCTATTACAGGATACGCGGCATAACACGCCATATAAGCAGTTGCAGCAAGCAAATAAAAGAAGGGAAGTATAATTGGGATTGAAATACCCATGGGTATCATAATCCAAATAAGTAAAATATGGAATACAGTAAGTATAACGATACCGAGCAACGCCAATATATTTCTTCCTATTCCGAGCACAGTAAATATAAGCGCATTTTTTATTAATTTGAATATCTTAATATCAAAGGTAACAAGAAGATTATAAATATAAAACCTCATTATAAACCACAAAATAATAAGACCGAATATAGCAAAATACATAAAGTCAAATCCAAATGAACCTGTCTTTTGATAGAAGTAGAAGAAATCTATAATAAGCACTCCGCTTATAACAAAATCAATTAAGCCCAAGAAAAAGCCTTGCTTTAAATTTCTTTTTATAGCATAAAAGAAATCCGAAAAGACAAAAACAGGATCCCCCCTCACAAGTCCTCTTAACACATAAGTAGCACCAACATTTTGCCATCCCCACGTTACCGCTAAAATCAAAAGTAAAACTATAATGGTAATATTAACAGCGGGACTAAATACAGGCAATCCCATCTGTATGGAAGAAAGATCTAATGCAGAAGAAACAACTGCTCCATCGGCTGCTTGATTTATACCAAATAATGGCGCAAACATAACATTTGACATTGTAGGGGATTTCGGTCCTAAAAAATACAGGCACGCAAAAACAATAAAGGGAATTATCTGAAATATCATCAAAATATTCAACCGCAAAAGCTGCGGGAATTTACGAAAAAAATACTTAAAGAAATTTATGAAAGTAGGACGGCGATCTTCATTTTTTTCGACACCTTTGCCATCTCTATTCATATCAAAGAGTTTAAATTTTTTCTTTTTACCATTTACATTACTCAAAACTAACGAATACCTTTCTGTATCAATATATTCACTATATAAATTTATTTTTTGCCAAGCTCATTAGCGCGTTTTGTACAAGCTATCATAGCATTTTCAATCGTCTTATCAAAATCACCGTCATTTAACTTGATCAGGGCTTGTTCGGTCGTTCCACCTTTAGATGCTACTTTCGATATAAGTTCTAAAGGGGTATCTGATGACTGTTTTAATAGCATAGCAGAACCTATTACCATATCACAAACCACATCTAACATTGCATCAGACCTTAATCCTTGAGCTTCAGCACCGCAACAGATAGCATTTATGAACTTAAACACATATGCAGGAGATGATGAAGTAACGCCAATAATCGCATTCATATCAGATTCATCAATAATAGTGGTAGTACCGGCAGAATCAAATACTGATTTTACAAATTCAAAATCATCGTACGGTACCGCATCATTCTTACAAATAACAGAAACACCCATTCCAATAGTCATAGGAAGATTCGGCAAAACTCTTACTACATTAGCACCACAAAGCTCCTCAGAAACACTTTTCATAGTAATTCCTGCACCTATAGAAATATAGAGTTTTCTTTCAAAGCCTTCAATATTTTTCAATTCAGAAATAACCTCAGGATAATTCTGCGGTTTAACCGAAAGCAATACGCAATCTGCCTCTTTTACCGCAGAAGAGATACTTTCCATCAGATAGAACTTCGAATTATCATCATATATTTTACAAGCCTCAGAATTTTTATCAAATAAATAAAATTTTGAAACGGGAATATCTGCAGACATAATTCCGGCAATAATAGCCCTTGCCATATTTCCTACGCCTATAACTGCAAAACTTCTTTCCATAAAATCTCCTATGTGAATAATATAATTTTAAATATTATATCATACTTTTTTTAACAAATAATAAATAAAAACAAATTTATATATTAATTAAATCTATTTTGTTCTATTTTTCCTCAATATTTCAAAGGCAAAAATCGCTACAGAGGAAGCCGTCGGAAGGGAACCGTTAAAATCCACTCCGTAATCTATTCTCAGTATTTTATCAGACTTATTCAATATTTCTCTGGAAATCCCCCTTTTTTCGCCACCTAAAATAACAAGTAACGGCATATTTAAATCAACGTCGTAAAGCGACTCAGAATCTCTTATCCCTGCAGATACAACAGTAAATCCTATAGTCTTAAAGATATCAACAGCAGCTGAAGGCTCCGCAACAAATATATCAATCAATTCCGAAGAACCGGCAGAAGAACGTGCGACAACGCCTGAAACGCCCATCCAATTTCTATGCGGTAGAATAATACCGTCAGCTCCAGAAGCATAAATTGATCTTACGGAATAACCAAAATTATAAGGATCCTCGACACCATCCAATAAAAAATAAACACCATTTTTATTTATTTTATCAGGACTCAAGTCAGGTAATGTCTTAGCACTGCAAAATGCAATTATTCCACCGTGTGAATTTCCTACAGTATGCTCAGATATCATTTCCGAATCAACAAATTCCAGCGCAAAGCCCAATTCTTCAGCTCGATATAACAAAAAAGTTATTTCTTTTTCTTTAGATTTTTTCTTTTCTTTATCAACAAAAACTGTGATAATTTTTCTATCGGTAATACCTTTTTGCATAGCCTTAATTACCGCGGATATAGAGGGCATTCCTTCCATAATATCACAAGTATTAAATTTTTCTATTTCTTTTTTCATAAAAATCTCCATTTCAATAATAATCATCACAGCAGAAACATAATATTAAATAATAAATAATAAATTTGGAGCAATGCTGTGAAAAAACTGTATACTTATTCCATTGAAGAAAGATGTGTAATTCTTGCAAAATACTTAATCGATAACAGATCGACTGTGCGTGCAGTAGCAAAAGAATTCAGTGTCAGCAAAAGCACAGTTCATAAAGATATAACTCAAACCTTACAAAACGTTGACGGTAAACTTTATAAAGAAGCAAAGGAAATTCTTGAAATCAATAAAAAAGAACGTCATATTCGCGGTGGCGAAGCAACTCGCGCAAAATACATACAAAAATCCGCTTCAAAAGCCAACTTTATCTGAACACCTATTTATAAGCGAACAAAGTTTAAAATAATTATTTTTTCCGCAAGAATCTAAAAAATATTCTATACTTGCAGCAATACCTGCATAATTAGAAATATCAGCCGAGACGGACGGTAATATAAAACAATTTGATTTTAAAATTTCAGAAACTATATCTTGATTTTTCGGAGAAAAAATATAATTTATATCAAGTGAAATACCAATATTAGAATTTAAAATAAATTTTTTACAAAAATCACGTCCAGAGGTTTCTATATTAGCATCAAAAAACGTAAAAATAGGAAAAGCATGTTCCTTGTAAAGCAAATGATTAATATCACGAGCAAAAGAATCATAAACAGTATCTGTAAATATTGGCAACGATAGAAAAATTGTTTTATTATTTTTATTTGCAAAAATGCGCGATATCGAATCATTAAACGCAGCACCTTGACAAATATTCAAGTTAAACGCGCATTTTATTTTCATACCGCGAAAATGAAAATCAGAACAATAGCTTTTTAAATTAGCGAATTTTCGGGAAAACAAAGATATTGAATCAAGGGTTGGAATATAATCAAATATAAAAATAAAATTTTTTATTCCCAATTCAAAAAAATATTCTACTAAATCTTTGAATGCGGAGAAGTGCAACCGATCGTATGAAATTAATAAAGTATCGAATCCTAATGAATAAAACATAAGCAAATCTCCCATATAAAAAGATAAATAGAGAAGAATAGTATAAGCTACCAAAAATGTACGTGATATCGAAACATATGCAAAATTATACAAAATGCAAATTTTGTATAATTAAGGGAACAGAAAAAGCTATATTTTTCATCCATTTACCATAATTATCAAATAACCTATTGCTAAAATCAATTTTATTTGATATAATATACTTATTAAATAAATACTTTGGAGGTTAAAAAATATGGCACTTAAAATGAGATTTCTCTATTATTCAAAAAAACCGCAAATGAAACAATTAGCTGCCGCTATAAAAAACGAATTTGCTCTTACAGAAAACAACAATGCTACCGACATCATCCCTCCCGCATATTCTTGCGAAAACGAACGCCTTGTAATTCTCGGAATCTCCGGCAAAGGTGAGCTCGATGATATGGTAAGACGCTTCTGCGGTGAGCTTAACAAGAAAAAGGCTCAAAACGTTGCAATTTTTATAGACGGAGACGATAAACTTATGCAAAACACAATTTCCGTACTTAAAGAAGCAGGCACAAATGTAATCGAAAACACCAAATTAGTAAAATTTGGCGGACTTCCTTTCATAGGTGGAAAACTCTCGGATTCCGAATGTCAGGAATATATAGCTTGGGCTCATGAAATTGTTGACAGCATAAAATAAAGTATACTCATAATAAATATAAAACATCTATAAAGCATCGTAGACTTGATCTACGATGCTTTATTGCTTTTATAATATCATAAATCAAAAGATTTTTCAATCTTTTTTCACAAAATATTGTAATTTTTTATTGTAAAAAAACAATATCTGTGATATAATTAATATGTATGTTTATTTCATACATTTAAGTTTTAATTTTCAACTCATTAACGAGGTAATTTATGAAATATTTAGTTTTAATTCCCGACGGTATGGCCGATGAAAAAATTGCAGCCCTTGATAATATGACTCCTATGGAAAAAGCTAATAAACCCACTATGGATATGTTAGCAAAAAAAGCTTTTGTCGGTACTGTTTCAAATGTTCCCGAAGGAATGGTACCTGAAAGTGACACCGCCAATATGTCAATTTTATCATTCGATCCCAAAATTTATTCTAAAGGACGCTCACCTCTCGAAGCTTTTAGCATAGGAATCAGAATGGCTGATGACGAGACAGCTTATAGATGTAATCTTGTTACTCTGAGCGAAGATCAAGAAAACTATGAAGACAGAATAATTCTCGATCATAGCGCTGATGAAATTTCAACAGCTGAAGCCGATGAACTCATTAAGGCACTTGAAGAAAAAATGGGAGATGAAATCAAAAAATTCTATACCGGTATCAGCTATCGTCATTGTCTGATTTGGAAAAACGGAAACGATAAATACGATTTCACACGTCCTCATGACATACTTGGTAAACGTATTGGAGACTATCTTCCTAAAGCAGAAAACGGCGGTGAAGAATTTTTAAAGCTTATGAAAGATAGCTATGATATTCTCAAAGATCATCCCGTAAATATTGCGAGAAAATCCAGAGGATTAAAGCCTGCTAACTCTGCTTGGCTTTGGAGTCCTGGAAAAAAACCTCAACTTCCATCATTTAAGGAAAAATGGGGACTCAACGGTGTTGTAATTTCTGCTGTAGACCTTATCAAAGGAATCGGACTCTGCGCACAAATGAAATCAATTGATGTTGAGGGCGCAACCGGAAATGTACATACCAACTATGAAGGCAAAGCAAATGCAGCTATCCAAGCATTCAAAGATGGCGCCGATTACGTATATGTACATGTCGAAGGTCCTGATGAGTGCGGACATCGTGCTGAACTTGAAAATAAAGTTCTTTCAATAGAATTGATCGATCAAAAGATATTAGCACCTGTTTATGAATATCTTAAAAACAGCGGCGAAGATTTTAAAATTATGGTTCTCCCAGATCATCCCACACCAATTGCGATCAGAACTCACTCCATAACGCCTGTTCCGTTTTTCATCTATTCTTCTGAACATTCAGAAACCGGTGTTGATACATTTAATGAATTCACCGCAATAGATGCAAACAACTATATTTCCAAAGGACATACCCTTATGGATATATTAGTTAAGTATTAAATCAAATTTACTTTTAAGCTTAAAGGAGGCTATTCTTACAATGCAAACACAAGAAAATTCAGAACAGAATATAGCTCCTGAAACATCTAACAAAAAAAGTTCTTTTACAAAAGGAGTTTTAGAACAATTAGAATTGATCGTTATATTTTTTGCTATAATGATGTTGATTTTCTCCTTCGTATGCAGAACTTGTAAAGTAGATGGTGACTCTATGATAAATACACTTCAAAACAATGAAACTGTTTTGATATGGGATCTGTTTTACACGCCAAAATACGGCGATATAGTGGTCATACATGACAATGACGAATTAAAGAAGCCAATTGTAAAACGAGTAATAGGTCTTCCAGGTGATACCGTGCGCATACAACACTTTGAAGAATCTATGAAAGTCACTGTAACACATTCCGATGGTTCATCGGAAATTCTTGATGAAGATTACATTAATTACAGTGGCTATCTTTGGTACTATAACCCAGATCAAACCTACACTGTTTCTGACGGAGAAATTTTTGTTCTCGGCGATAACAGATTGAATTCAAAAGACAGCCGTGAATTAGGTTGTTACGATGAACGTCAAATACTTGGCAAAGTCATATTCAGAGTTTTGCCGTTTAATAAAATAGGAACTGTGCAATAACCATTTATAATTTACGACTTATAATTTACGACCAACAAAAATATGAAAGGAGCAAAAAATGCCATCACAAACTATACAGTGGTTTCCAGGCCATATGGCTAAAACCCGAAGATTGATATCAGAAAACATAAAAAACGTTGATGTGGTAATTGAGCTTCTTGATGCAAGAATTCCATACAGTTCACGAAACCCCGAAATACGTAAACTATGCGAAGGCAAACCATTTATTATATTACTCAATAAAGCCTCCCTTGCAGATCCTAAAATCACAAAAAAATATGTAGATCTCTACACAAAGAAGGACACTGTTTGCATAGAAACTGACTGTATCAACGGACAAGGCTTACAAAAAATTTCTCCCGCAATCCGCAGTCTTTGTGAAGAAAAACTTTCACGATATGAAGAAAAAGGTATGTTCGGCCGTTCATTAAAAGCTATGGTCGTAGGTATACCGAATGTTGGCAAGTCATCTCTTATAAACAAGATTTCAGGAAATAAAAAAGCAAAAGTTGAAAACCGTCCCGGTGTTACTTTAAATAAACAATGGGTCACAACAAATATAGGTATTATGCTTTTAGATATGCCGGGCGTTTTATGGCCAAAATTTGAAGAAGCTTTAGTGGGTGAAAATCTTGCCATTACGGGAGCAATTAAAGATGATATCTTAGATATTGAAAGTATTGCTATTATTCTCTGCAAAAGATTACGTGAAAATTATTCTTCCCTGCTTAGTCAAAGATATAAAATCACCTCACTTCCCTCTTGCGAAGAGCTTGATGATTACGAGCTTCTAAAGCTCATTGGAAAAAAACGCGGCTTTTGTATTTCCGGTGGAGAAATTGACACAGAGCGTACCGCAAATATGCTTATCGATGAATTCAGATCGGGAAAAATCGGACGAATTTCTCTGGATATTCCAAAAAATTCAACTGAAGATCAGGAGTAAATTATGCTTGAATATACACTTGAAAAAGAATTTGGGGAACAAGGATTCACTAATATATGCGGTGTTGACGAAGCAGGTCGAGGTCCGCTTTGCGGTCCCGTTGTTGCTGCGGCTGTGATCTTACCGCCAGGACTTTATATAGAAGGTCTTAACGATTCAAAGAAAATCACCGAAAAAAAACGCGAATATTTATTTGATATTATTTGCGATTCTGCAATTGCATTTTCAATCGAGCAAGGTTCTGTAGATGAAATTAACAATACAGATATTTTATCTGCAACAATGAACACTATGCGTAGAGCTATAAATAATCTTTCGATAAAACCTGATATAGCTTTGGTTGACGGAAATATTGCAAGAGACTTCCCTGTCCCTGCAAGAACGATTATTCACGGTGATGCAATTTCTCCATCTATAGCTGCTGCATCGATTTTAGCTAAAGTAACTCGAGACAGACTTTGTTTGACGATGGACAAACAATTTCCACAATACAATATCGCAAAACACAAAGGATACGGAACTCGGGAACATAAGGAACTTCTATTCAAGTACGGCGCAGAACCGTCAATATATAGAACAAAATTCATTCGTTTTTTAAATGATTCAAACAAATAACATGACAACGAAAGATATCGGTACCATAGGTGAACGTTTAGCAATTAACTTCTTAAAGAAAAACAAATATAAAATCTTAGAAAAAAATATCCACATTTCGCACAACGAATTAGACATTGTTGCTTTGCACAAAAAAGACAGTATGATAGTATTTGTTGAGGTTAAGACAAGAAGTGTTGATACTGACCTATACTCCCCTTTCGGTACACCGTCCGATGCAGTTACTTATGCAAAGCAAAAACGAACAGTTGATGCCGCGCGAGGATATTTAAATACACATAAAAAATTTTACAAATATCAACCGAGATTCGACGTTATTGAAGTATATCTTCATAAAAAAAGTAAACAGATTTTAAAAATAAACCACATCGAAAACGCCTTTGGCGCTTAAAATAAATAAACAAGATATTCAATATATTCAATGAGGTATTTCCACATGATGTTTTTTAGTACAAGAGATTCAGAAAAAAAATTATTTAAAGCTTCGGAAGTTATAAAAAACGGACTTGCTTCCGACGGAGGACTTTTTGTGCCGGACAGTATTCCATCCGTTTCACTTAATGAAATATCAAAGCTTTCAAATATGAGCTATGCCGAAAGAGCCGCAACAATTCTTTCTATGTACCTTTCAGACTATACATACGAAGAACTGTTGGAAGATGCAACAAATGCATACTGTGAGGCATCTTTTCCTGAAGGTGCAGCTCCTTTGAAAAAAGTGACAGATAATGTATATTCTTTAGAGCTTTGGAAAGGCCCTACCGCCGCTTTTAAAGATATGGCACTTCAGATAATGCCCAGACTTCTTTCAAGAGCTCTTACAAAGACAGGTGAAAAAAATACAGCCCTCATACTTGTTGCAACATCAGGCGATACGGGAAAAGCAGCACTTGAAGGTCATAAAGATGTAGAAGGCGTAAAAATAATGGTCTTCTACCCTGTTGACGGTGTAAGTAAAGTCCAAAAATTGCAAATGGCTACCCAAACAGGAAATAACGTAAATGTTTGTGCTATAAAGGGAAACTTCGATGATGCACAAACCGGTGTAAAAAAGATATTCTCCAATCCTGAAGCAAAAGCAAAACTTTTGGAGAACTCCTATATTCTTTCAAGCGCAAATTCAATAAACTGGGGACGCCTCGCACCACAGATCGTATATTATTTTTCAGCATATTGCGATCTTCTAAATAAAGAAGAGATAAAACTTGGCGATAAGATAAACGTATGTGTACCCACAGGTAATTTCGGAAATATTTTTGCAGCTTATCTTGCAAAGAAAATGGGGCTTCCTATTGATAAAATGATATGCGCATCCAATGCAAATAATATACTTACCGATTTCATAAATACCGGCATATATGATAAAAACAGAGATTTTCACCTTACCATGTCTCCATCAATGGATATACTTATATCCAGTAATCTCGAAAGACTTCTTTACTTTACAGCAGGTACCGAGGAAACCAGTGACTGTATGAAGAAACTCAATGATGTCGGCAAATACGAAGTCAGTGAAAAAACAATAAAAGAGATAAAGTCTAATTTCGTCGGATATTTTGCTGACGAAGATGAAACTGCAAAAACATTAAAAAAGTTTTATACCGAATTCGAATATCTTGCAGACACACATACCTCTGTTGCATTTAACTGTGCAGAAAAATATTTATCAAACACCAACGATAATAAGCCTATGGTTGTGGTATCTACTGCAAGTCCTTATAAATTTGCCGCTGATGTTTACAAATCTATAACGGGAAAGACAGCACCGGAAGGAACAGCTGCATTAGACGAACTTTCCAAACTCACAAACACTGAAATTTCCTATCCCCTCCGCGCTCTTGATAAGAGAAAGATCAACTTTAACAACATTATAGAATCTCAAGATATGCTTGAAGAGGTTTATAAATTTATGTAACTCTCAAAAACAGGGTTGCCAAATGGCAACCCTGTTTAAAATCACTTTCTTTCTTTAAAAGTTGCGCAAACCGTTTCCGCACTGCTTGTTGCGCTGCTGGGACCAACCGCAATCTGTTCGGCTGTACAATAAGTGTCACAATCATGATGAACACAATTTTTCACGTTACAGCATATTCCCTTAATGTGATCCTTGCTACCACATTTTTTTGAACTGTTTTTTTCATTCTGATTCATTTTATAATCCTCCTAAAATAAGTGATATATATATTATTCTCACTAAAAATATTTTTATACTATAAACAAAATCAAAAATTCAAAAAGGAAGGAGAAACTTATGGCACTTTTTGTTATTTCAGATCTTCATTTAGATACGCGTACGAATGAAAAATCAATGGAAGTCTTTGGAAACAAATGGAAAGATTACACCCAACGGATAAAAAACAATTGGACTGCCGTAGTTTCTGAATCTGACACCGTAATAATTCCAGGAGATATTTCTTGGGCATTAACATTGCAGGATTCTCTTTCGGATTTGAAATGGATCAATAATTTACCGGGAAAAAAAATATTAATGAAGGGCAATCACGATTTTTGGTGGAATACAGTAACAAAAATGAAAAACTTTTTTGCTGAAAACTCACTTGATACGCTCGAAATATTATACAACAACGCCATTGAAACCGAAGAATATATACTCGCCGGTTCACGTGGATGGTTTGTTGATAAAACAATTCAAAGTACCAATATTTTAACGGTTGATTATGAAAAAATATTGAACCGTGAAAAAATACATTTAACAATGTCACTTGAAATTGCAAAAAAAATACAGAAAGATACAAAAAAAGAAATTCTGGTCTTCTTCCACTTCCCTCCTATATGGAACGATTTTGAATGTACAGAAATTATAAATATACTTAAAGAATATAAAATCAAGCGTTGTTTTTTTGGACATATACACGGTTGCTATAATATAAGTTCTTCTTTTGAATATGATGGAATACAATTTAAAATGGTTTCTGCAGATTTTCTGGAATTTATACCGCAAATAGTTTGAAAAATGTCAAAAATCTATTGACAAAGCTTGCAAAAACAAGTAAAATATATAAGATATGTAAAAAATTTTTTGGAGGTTAAACTAAAATGAGTTTAATAAAATCTGAGATTATCGAAAAAAACAGATATGAATTACAAATTTCTGTTGACAGCGCTACTTTCAATGCAGCAGTAAGCGCAGTATACCGTAAACAGGCAAAAAATATTACTGTTCCCGGTTTTAGAAAAGGTAAAGCTCCCCGAGCAATAATCGAAAAAATGTACGGAGCAGGTGTATTTTACGAAGATGCAATTAACGATCTTATTCCTGAAGCTTACACAAAAGCTATTGAAGAAGCAAAGATCGATGCTGTAGGACAGCCCGAATTTGATGTTGTTTCTATCGACGAAAACGGACTTGTACTTTCTGCAAAAGTATATGTAAAGCCTGAAGTGGAAATCAAAGATTATTTCGGCATAAAAGTTGAAAAAGAAGTTGCTCCCGTAACTGACGAAGCTATTGATAAAGAAATTGAGATGGTTCGTGAAAGAAATTCAAGAGAAATAGACGTTACCGACAGACCCGCTGAAATGGGCGATACTGCTGTTATTGATTTTGAAGGATTCTGTGACGGTGTTGCTTTTGAGGGCGGTAAAGGAACTGACTATGCACTTAAACTTGGTTCCGGATCTTTTATTCCCGGATTTGAAGAGCAAGTTGCAGGCAAGAGTATCGATGAAGAGTTCGACGTAAACGTTATCTTCCCCGAAGAATATCATGCTGCTGACCTCGCAGGAAAGCCCGCTGTATTTAAAGTTAAAATACACGCAATCACTAAAGTTGAGCTTCCTGAACTTGATGACGAGTTTGCAAAAGATATTTCTGAATTCGATACTTTTGATGAATATAAGGCAGATCTTAAGGCAAAACTCGAAAAGAGGAATGAAGCAACTGCAACAGCAGCTATGGAAGATAAACTCGTAGAAGCTCTTATCGAAAAGCTTGAAGCTGATATTCCCGAGCCCATGTTTGTTGCTGAAACAGAGAATTTTGTTCGTGATTACGACACAAGACTCCGTTCTCAGGGACTTGATCTTAACACCTACTTCAAGTATACAGGTATGAATCTTGATGCTCTTCGTGAACAGATGAGACCTCAGGCTGAACGTCAGGTTAAAGCAAGACTCGCTCTTGAGAAGATTGCCGTACTTGAAAATATTGAAGTTTCTGAAGATGATATCAATGCTGAATATGAAAAGATCGCAACTGCTTACGGCATTGAACTTGATCAGGTTAAAGCAAGCATAGACGCCGAAGCTATTGCTGCTGATATGAAAGTTCAGAAGGCTATGGAGCTTGTAACAAAGAATGCTGACGTTACTGTAAAGTAATTACAAAACTTATAATCAAACAATTTTAACAATGTACTTAGGAGGTATTCTGCTATGTTTAATCCTACCAATGGAATATACAATGCGCTTGTTCCCACCGTTATCGAACAAACCGGAAAAGGTGAACGCGCATATGATATTTTTTCACGTTTACTCAATGATAGAATCGTATTTTTGTCCGATGAGGTAAACGACGCGACCGCTTCTTTAGTTGTTGCACAGCTTCTTTTCCTTGAAGCAGAAGATCCCGATAAAGACATTTACTTTTACATCAACAGTCCGGGTGGATCTGTAACTGCCGGTATGGCTATTTACGATACAATGAATTTCATTAAATGCGATGTATCTACAATATGTATTGGTATGGCTGCAAGTATGGGAGCTTTCCTTCTTTCATCAGGAGCAAAAGGAAAGCGAATAGCGCTTCCAAACAGTGAAATAATGATACACCAGCCACTTGGCGGAGCAAAAGGTCAAGCAACCGATATAAAAATTCAAGCAGATCTTATTTTGCGCACAAGAGATAACCTCAATAGAATTCTTGCCAATAACACAGGACGTTCTATTGAAGAAATCGCAAGAGATACAGAACGTGATAATTTTATGACTGCAAATCAAGCGCTTGAATACGGACTCATAGATAAGGTTTTAGCAAGCAGAGATCAAGCAAAAGCTTGATTTACCGAAAGGAAAAAAGATGTCATCAAACAATATGAATAACGGTATTCGTTTTTGTACTTTTTGCGGTAGAAAAGAATCCCAGGCTAACTTTTTAATTCCCTCCCCTACCGGAGCATATATTTGTGATTATTGCATTGATGCGTGTCAGCAACTTATCTATGATAATTCGGTAGCGGAAACTGAATTGGGTGATTTTTCTTTTGAAACTTTACCTAAACCTACACAGATAAAGGATACCCTTGATCAATACGTTATCGGTCAGGACAATGCTAAAATGGCACTGTCAGTTGCGGTTTACAATCACTATAAAAGAATTTTATACCGCAAAGAAAAACAAAACGCCATAAACAAAAATGCAAATCTTGATGAAGCGCCTATTGATCTTCAAAAAAGCAACGTCCTTTTAATAGGTCCTACAGGTGTTGGAAAAACCTACCTTGCTCAAACACTTGCAAAGTCTCTCAAAGTGCCTTTTGCTATTGCTGATGCAACTACACTTACAGAGGCAGGTTATGTCGGCGAAGATGTTGAAAACATCCTTCTCCGATTGATTCAAGCTGCAGACTATGATATTGATCTTGCAGAAAAAGGTATTATCTACATTGATGAAATCGATAAAATTGCAAGAAAAAGCGAAAATCGTTCCATAACAAGAGATGTTTCAGGTGAAGGTGTTCAACAAGCCCTTTTAAAAATACTTGAAGGTACAGTTGCTAACGTTCCTCCACAAGGCGGAAGAAAACATCCAAATCAAGAGTTTATACAAATAAACACAGAGAATATTCTCTTCATATGTGGCGGTGCATTTGACGGCCTTGAAAAGCTCATAGAAAAGCGTCAAGGCAATCAATCAATAGGATTTACCAGCGAGATCAAAAAGAAGGTTGAGCGCAAAGAAGAAGGTGTTTTCAAAGATGTTCAACCGCATGATATAGTTAAATACGGATTAATTCCAGAATTAGTAGGAAGAATTCCGGCAATTGTTACTTTAGATGATCTTAGTAAGGAATCCCTTGTAAGAATACTCTCAGAGCCAAAAAATTCTATCGTTAAGCAATACAAAAAGCTTTTCGAAATGGATGGTGTTGAACTGACTTTTGAAGACGATGCTCTTTTAGCAATTGCTTCACTTGCCATTGAACGAAACACCGGTGCTCGTGGATTACGTTCAATTATGGAAGAACTAATGATGCCCTTGATGTATGAAATTCCATCGAGAGAGGATATTGCAGGTATAGTTATTACCCCGCAATCGGTTTTAGAAAAAGCCAAGCCAAAATATCTTCCAAGAATAACTGTCGATCTTTCAGCACCAACTGTTCAAGGACAGCTTACAGAATAAATCAAATAAAAAACGCTTTCGTAAAACGAAAGCGTTTTTTATTTTTATTTTGATTTTTCAAAATCAAAATAAAAATATTATATATCTTCTTTATCACTCAAAAGTTCACAACCACAATGCCAACAAGCAATTTCATTCAAAGTATTTTTTGAACCACAAGAAATACAATATTTTACTTGATGATACTTTTCATAAGAAACAAATAAATGCTTATATCCATAGTATTTATGAACTCTTTCGCCCACACAAAACTCGTGCGTATGATAATAAATTTTTCCAACATTAGAAACTTCCAAAGCAGGCTTTACTGCATTCGCTAAGGACAAAACAGTAAATTCAATTTCTTTACCAGCATCTGTTTTTATAGTCAAAATAAAATCCTGCTTCGGAAATATAATAATGCTTCTCGGATTTGGCGTAGTACCTAAATTTTCCAAAACCTTAACAGAGGTTATCGTTCCGCTCCAAGATTTATCTATCAATTTTATTGGAACACCGCTGATAATAAAAGGTAAAATCAAAAGTATTACATAAAACAAACCTTGCAAGCCTTTATATCCCGCTTTGCTCTGCAACGTCAATGGGAACAATTCATTTCCCCACATAACTATTACAAATATAACAACGAAAAGAAGGAATACACAAAGCACAATTCTAAGTAATATATTACGCATTCGCTTTCTCTTTAATGAAAGCGGTAAGTCAGGTCTATTATACATTGTTTCACTCCTTTCTCTGTTTAAATAATTTTAAAAAGCGGTCTCAAAGATTAAATTAAGACCGCTCTTTTTATATTACTTTATTTTGCACAAGTCTCTTTAATTATTGCAACAGCTTTCTTTAATAACTGCATATCGATATTCAATGCAGGAAGCAATCTTACTTTTTGTTTTGCTTTAATAACCAAAACACCATTTGCTCGGCACTCATCAATTATTTCCGATGCAGGTCTTTCTGTTTCAATTCCTATCATAAGACCAAGTCCGCTTACACTTTTAACCCCCTTTGCTCCCGAAAGTTCATTAAAAATATACGCACTTTTCTCTTTTACCCCCGAAAGCATTTCTGCATCAAGTCTTGATATAATATTCAATGCCCCTGCTGCGCAAACAGGATTTCCACCAAAAGTAGAACCATGCATACTAATACCAAGAACATCTTTTACTTTTTCGCCAAGCAAGGTTGCGCCCATTGGAAGACCACCCGCAAGCCCCTTTGCGGTACTTACAACATCGGGAGTTATTCCAAAGTTCATATATCCGTAAAGCTCACCAGTTCTTCCGTTTCCACACTGTACTTCGTCCGCAACAAGCAAAACGTCATATTTTTTCGCAAGCGCTTGAATGTTCGTCAAAAATTCCTTATCCAAAGCACGCACACCGCCCTCACCTTGAACCACTTCAAACATTATAGCACAACATTTATTCTCTTTAAGAAGACGTTCAACATCCTCTGAGTTGTTCGGTTCAGCATAAACAAAACCGTTTGTCAAAGGCAAAAAATCTTTATGAAAGACATCTTGTCCCGTTGCCGCAAGAGTTGTAAGAGTTCTTCCGTGAAAACTATCCTTGAGTGTTATAATAGTTGTATATTCAGCGCCCTTATTAAGCTCTCCATACTTTCTTGCAACCTTTATAGCACACTCGTTTGCTTCAGCGCCGGAATTTGAAAAGAAAACTTTTTTCATTCCTGTTTTTGTACAAAGAAGCTCTGCAAGCTTAGCACACGGTTCACTATAATAAAGATTAGACGTATGCTGAACCTTAGTCAATTGAGCTTCAACAGCAGATATCCATTCATCATCGGCATATCCGAAAGTATTAACCGCAATACCGGTACCGAGATCAATATATTCATTACCGTCTTCATCATATGCCAACGAACCTTTTCCACGTGTTATACATATAGGAAAACGTGCATACGTTGAAGCAACATACTGGTTATCAATTTCCTTTATACTCATCACTTTTTATCTCCTATGACAAACATAGTTCCTATACCTTCATCGGTAAGTGTTTCAATAAGAATCGAATGTGGAACTCTTCCATCGATAATAAACACCTTATTAACACCCTTATGTATCGCATCTATACAACACTCAATTTTAGGTATCATTCCTCCTGAAATAATACCTTCTTCAAAGAGCTTAGGTGCTTCGCTTACATCAATTTTAGAGATAAGTGTACTCGGGTCATCTTTATCTCGCAAAATACCTGCGATATCGGTCATAGAAATAAAGCTTTCGCACTTCAATTGACCTGCTATACTTGCAGCTGCTGTATCAGCATTAATATTATAAGTATTTCCCTCTTCATCGCAACCAACAGTAGAAACAACAGGAATATACCCCTTCTCAATAACATCAAGAATCGGAGTTACATCAACATCTGTTATTTCTCCTACATAGCCAAGTTCAGCCTTTTTAGGTGTGGCCTTTATCATATGCCCGTCGATTCCGCAAAGACCGATAGCTTTTCCGCCTTTGCACTGAAGAAGATTAACAAGATTTTTATTTATCTTTCCCGCAAGAACCATTTGAACTATGTCAACGGTTTCTTTATCGGTAACGCGCAATCCATCTACAAACTCAGATTTTTTGCCTACTTTTGTAAGCATATCGGTTATTTCGGGACCGCCACCGTGAACAAGAACTACTTTAACACCAATCAACGAAAGCAATACTATGTCGCCCATAACAGCTTCTTTGAGTTCTTCATTTATCATGGCATTTCCGCCATATTTAATAACAACTATCTTATTATAATATTTCTGTATATACGGAAGCGCTTCTACAAGCACCAATGCTCTTTGTGCATTACTTAAATCCATTTTTTCCTCCAATTTTATGTTCTGTAGTCACCATTTATCTTTACATATCCATAAGTAAGATCACAGCCCCAAGCAACAGCAGTTCCTTGTCCTTCGCCAACTTTTATAAGTATTTTTATTTCCGATTCAAGAAGTATCTCTTTCGCGAGATTCTCGGAAAACGGAACACCTGCACCGTTTTTGCAAACGTCAATTATTCCCTTCACAGACTCGAAGCTAACATCAACTTTAGTTACGTCAACATCGGCATCAGAGTAACCGATAGCACAAAGCACACGTCCCCAGTTAGCATCTGCGCCAAACATTGCCGCTTTAAAGAGCGAAGAACAAATTACCGATTTGGCAATTATTCTTGCATTTATATCATCAACAGCGCCCTGAACGGAACATTCAAGAAGCTTTGTTGCGCCCTCACCGTCCGCCGCAATAGATTTACAGAGATATGCTGTCACACTATGTAAAGCTTCACAAAACGCATCATAAGCTTCACCCGCTTGATCTATTAATGGATTATTTGCTAATCCATTTGCAATAATGCTGACCATATCATTAGTAGACGTATCTCCATCAACACTTACCATATTAAAGGATGTTTCCACATCGTTTTTCAATGCTTTCACAAGCATCTCCGAAGTTATCGCGCAATCACATGTAAGGAAAACAAGCATTGTTGCCATATTAGGATGGATCATCCCGCTTCCTTTAGCAATACCGCCAATACGACATTTTACACCGCCAATGTCAAATTCAAAAGCAATTTCCTTCTTTTTTGTATCTGTAGTCATTATTGCTTCGCACGCCAAATCGCTCTTGTCTCCAAGACCTGCCGCAAGCTCTTCTATTTTATCTGAAATCGGATCTATAGAAAGAGGTTGTCCTATAACACCGGTAGATGCAACAATAACATCATCCGCTTTGATACCGGTTGTTTTTCCAACCAACGCGCACATTTGTTCAGCTATTTCTATTCCATTAGCATTACAAGTATTTGCGTTCCCGCTATTACAGATGACAGCCTGAGCCGTGCCGTTAGCAATATTATTTTTCGTAACAGTTAAAGGCGCGCCTTTAACCAAATTTTTAGTATATACAGCGGCTGCAGATCCAGGCACCTCACTCATTATAAGAGCTAAATCTCTTTTTGTTCTATTTTTACGTATACCACACAAAACACCGTTTGCAGAAAATCCTTTTGCGGCACATACACCGCCATTAATTTGATTTATCATAATTATCTTCTCCAAAAATTATATATCAAGCGCACACTTTTTATCTTGACCAAGCACTACATTCATACATTCAACCGCAGCACCGGATGCGCCCTTGCCAAGATTGTTGTATACAGCTATAAGTAATACTCGTTCGGAATTTCCCGCAACAGTAATTCTCATAGCATCTGAATCTTTCAACTTTGCCGCAGAAATAAATCCACTATCATCAAATGCAGATTCATACTTTACTATATCTCCGTTATATTTCTTCTCATACAAAGATCTTATATCATCTACAGATATACCGTCATTAAGTTGAGAAGCAAAAATAGGAACTGTAACCGCCATTCCGCTATAAAAATCAGAAACTATAGGACAAAATATAGGCGCATTCGTAAGTCCCGTTATAGACTGCATTTCTTTAAGATGTTTATGAGTTTGCGTAATTCCATACTGCCTTGGAGCATCTAAAAGAGCATTTCTTTCATCAGCTTCGTACTCAGAAATCATCTTCTTTCCACCGCCGCTATAACCTGTTATTGAATGACAAGTAAGCAAAGTCTCGGGAGAAATATATCCCTCATCTATCAAGGGCTTCACAAGAGCTATAAAACCGCTAGCATGACAACCAGGTACAGCTATTCGCTTTGCCGTCTTCAGCCTTTCATCAAGTGCCGAAGAAAGCTCAGGGAAACCGTAACACCAACCGTCAAGTGTTCTATGTGCTGTGGAAGTATCTATAACTACCACATTATCATTTTCTATCATAGAAACGGATTCTCTTGCAGCATCATCAGGCAAACATAAAAAAGCAATATCGCAAGAATTCAACGCTTTTTTTCTTGCCGCAGGATCTTTTCTTTCCTCCTCCGACAATAAAATTATCTCAATATCCTGTCTATCTTCAAGTCTTTCGTAGATACGTAATCCCGTAGTACCTGCTTTACCGTCTATAAATATTTTCTTTTTCATTTGCTCAATTCCTTTCGCACCCACTCAATTTGAGCCTCTACAGAAGATACCGAAGTTCCCCCCTTTGAAATTCTCTTTTCCACGCAAGTTTCCAAGGAAATTTCATTATAGAGATCTTCCTCAAATATATCAGAATGTGCCTTATATTCTTCCAAAGAAAGACTATCAAGAACCGTCTTTTTATCTATGCACTCAGCAACTATCTGTCCAACTATCTTATATGCAGAACGGAAAGGCATTCCTTTTTTCGTAAGATAATCAGCAAGATCAGTAGCATTAATAAAACCTTCTTGTGCAGCTCTATACATATTTTCAGGAATCAACCTCATCGTATTTACCATAGGTGCGAAAATATCAAGACACATACAAGTAGTTTCAATGGCGTCAAAAATAGCCTCTTTATCTTCCTGCATATCCTTATTATAAGCCAAAGGCAATCCTTTAAGTGTAGTCAAAAGAGCAAAAAGATCACCATATACTCTTCCTGTTTTTCCTCTGACAAGCTCTGCCATATCGGAATTTTTCTTCTGTGGCATAATAGATGATCCTGTAGTATATGCATCATCAAGCTCTACGTACTTAAATTCCCAGCTTGACCACAAAATTATTTCTTCGGAAAAACGCGAAAGATGCATCATAATTAAGGAAAAGGCACTCATCAATTCAACGCAAAAATCCCTATCTGAGACACCGTCAATACTGTTTTGCGTAATTCCTGAAAATCCAAGCTTTTCAGCCTCGAAATCTCTATCAGTATTATATGTTGTTCCGGCAAGCGCGCAAGATCCTATTGGTGAAAAATTCATTCTGGCAACTGCATCCTTAATACGGGATATGTCACGCAAGAACATCTGCGCATATGCCATCAAATGATGACCAAAAGTTATGGGCTGTGCCCTTTGAAGATGCGTATATCCGGGAAGAATCATAGCCTTTCCCTCTTCTGCCTTAAACAAAATAGCATCTATCAAATCTTTAAGCAAGACAATAACATCATTCGCATTATCTCTAAGATACATTCTTATATCCAACGCAACCTGATCATTTCTGCTTCGTGCAGTATGTAAGCGCTTTCCGGCATCTCCAATTCTTTTTGTAAGCTCCGCCTCAACGAACATATGTATATCTTCGCAACTCATATCAAAGTTAAGCTTGCCACTTTCAATATCCTCAAGAATCGAGGATAGACCATTAATTATAGCATCCTTATCCGATATGCTGATAATCCCTTGCTTCGCCAACATCTCTGCATGAGCAATTGAACCAAGTATATCCTGTTTATACATCTTGCAATCAAAGCGAATCGAGGAATTAAAATCATCCGCTTTACTGTCGAGGCTTTTTGCAAACCTTCCTGCCCACATTTTTTCCATTCTATTTAACACCTTTTGCCTGCCGTAATTACGGCAGGCAAAATCTCCTTGATATTAGTTTTTCTTGTTTTTCTCTTTTACTTGAGCCTGAACCTTTATAGGCAATCCAAAGAGATTAATAAATCCTGCTGAATCTGCCTGATTATAAACGTTGTCCTCGCCAAAAGTAGCAATTTCTTCAGAATAAAGCGAATAATCACTCCATACACCTGCTTTGATAATATTACCCTTATAAAGCTTAAGTCTTACCTTACCGGTAACATTTTCCTGCGTTTTTTCAACAAAAGCTGAAAGCGCTTCACGAAGAGGGGTAAACCACTGACCGTTGTAAACGAGATCCGCAAAGGTTACAGAAAGCTCAGCCTTCTTATGTGCAGTATACTTATCAAGACAAATAGTTTCAAGGTAGTTATGAGCCGCATAAAGGATCTCTCCTCCGGGAGTTTCGTAAACACCGCGACACTTCATTCCAACAAGACGGTTTTCAACGATATCGAGAAGTCCTATACCATTTTCTCCGCCAACCTTATTGAGTGCAAGAATTATTTCTTTTGCGCTCATCTTTTCACCGTTGTACGCAACGGGACGTCCCTGCTCGAAGTCAAGAGTTATATACGTAGGCGCATCGGGTGCCATAATGAAGGACGACCCCATTTCAAGGAAACCTTCTTTTTCATACATAGGCTCATTTCCTGCATCTTCAAGATCAAGTCCCTCATGGCTAAGATGCCAAAGGTTCTTATCTTTGGAATAATTGGTTTCACGGTTAATTTTAAGAGGAACATTATGCGCTTCAGCATAATCAATTTCTTCTTCGCGAGATTTTATATCCCATTCACGCCAAGGAGCTATTATAGGCATATCAGGAGCAAATGCCTTGATAGTAAGTTCAAAGCGAACCTGGTCATTACCCTTACCTGTACAACCGTGACAAATAGCATCCGCACCCTCAGCTTTAGCAATTTCCACTATACGTTTAGCAATAACGGGACGTGCAAAAGAAGTACCGAGAAGATACTCTTCATACTTTGCTCCTGCCATAACCGTAGGAATAACATATTCATCAACAAATTCATCAGTGAGATCTTCAACATAAAGCTTGGATGCACCAGTCTTGATAGCCTTCTCTTCAAGACCTTCAAGCTCATCTGCCTGGCCAACATTTCCGCTTACAGCGATAACCTCACAATTATTATAATTTTCCTTTAACCACGGAATAATAATCGAAGTATCAAGTCCTCCGGAATATGCAAGCACCACTTTTTTAATTTTACTTTTATCCATTTTTTCCTCCCGCCTTAAAAGGCCTTATATAAATTTTAGCAAATTGTATATTATTCAATCACTGTGTATATTATACAACTATTGAATATATTTGTCAATAGTTATTTTAAATATATTTTAATATATTTTCAGGCTTATTATTTTTAATAATTGTAAATATTTTTTGAAATGAAAAAAGGCCGAATATGTGAATATTTATTCATTAAAATGTATATATATTCATAAACAAAATGCCGATGTTTCCATCGGCATTTTGTTTTTTTAATGACGTTTCTTTTTTACAACATCAACTATACGAATGATCGCGGGTGTTAAAAGTATGTTTATCAAAAATTCAATTGTAAAGTTTATGCCTGCCAAACCAACAAGAATATAACTCAATATCGGCTCTCCGTTAGCCCAAACCGTTAAAGTATCTTTAAAAAACAACAACATTCCAACAACAAAAATCGAAGTATTAACAACAGGTGCTAAAACAGCCGCAACTAATGTGAGAGGAGTTTTCGCTTTATCTCCTATTTTTTCATCCTTCATAACGGCAGAATATACAGCCGCAGGAACAAAACCAGCAGCAACACCTTTTATGATACACAACAGCGCAGTAAGAATCGGATTTACTGTCCAAAGGATATTTCCTCCGGGATCGAGTCCGGCTATACAATTTATCAATACTATCAAGCCAAAAACAAACCCGAGTATTGCTCCTCCCTTCTTACCAAACAATATGGCACCAATAACAACCGGGATCAACGTTAATGTAATGGACACCATCCCCGCAATAGGCGGGATCAATGCGCTTAACAGCTGCAAAACCACTACCAAAGCTGCAAGCATAGAAAGTTGAACTAATTCTAATGTTTTTTCTTTTTGTGTTTTCATTTTTTACCTCCATCAAGTACGGTCAAAAGTACCGTCTTCTTACAAAAAGTTTTTTCATATTGAATTTCTTCTTTTAGGGACTTCCACCCTCGACTACTGTCCTATAAAAGGTACAGTGTAATAAAATATATAACAATCGATTTATACCGATATTATCAAATATTAGCATTGTTTTTATAAATGTAATACAAGCCAAACAAAGTTAAATTAGGAATATGTCGATATTTTGAAGAACACAGAGAAATTATATGCTCAGCATATTCTCCGGTGATAAATACATTAATATCATCGGTATGCATTTCCCTTGAAATTTTTTCAACAAATCCCTCTATCATTATCGCCGTTCCAAAAATGACTCCAGAAAGTATAGATTCTTGCGAGTTTTTTCCTATAACTTTTTTAGGTTGGAGAATTGTTACGTTCGGGAGCTGAGCGGTCTTCCCATGAAGCGAAGTAATAGACATTTCTATTCCAGGGAAAATACTCCCTCCGATAAATTCGTTTTTATCATTAAGAGCAAATATTGTTGAGACTGTATCAATATCAACTATCAAGGACGGATGTTTTTCTTTATTCTCTCTCTTTTGTATTTCTACAACACCTACCGCATTTGCAACCAGATCCGCACCAAGTTCTGACGGATTATCTACTTTAATAGAAAAGCCCGTCTTAATTCCTTTTTGAACTTGTATAACTTCGATATTTTTGAAAAAGCCCTTGATCAGATCATAAATAACATTAGTAAGCATAGGAACTACCGAAGACAATACAGCGCCTTGAATATTCTCACGATTAACTTTATAGTAATTAAAAACGCTGTCGATCAAAACCGCATACTCATCAGCCGTTTTTGTAGTGTTAGTAGCAATTCCAAAATTTGCTTCAAGAACTCCATTACTTTGAAAAATACCAAAATTTATTTTCGAATTATCTATTTCAACTGCAAGTACCATGATACCTCCAAATTGCTTTATTATAACACGTTAACTCAATATTAAAGTTCTGCCATCACTTCAACCTCAACCAAAACATTTTTTGGAAGTGTTTTCACAGCAACACACGATCTTGCGGGTTTAGAAAGAAAATATTTTGCGTATATAATGTTAAATGCCGCAAAATCATCCATATCAGCGAGGAAGCAGGTTGTTTTTACAACTCTATCAAAAGAAGTTCCTGCAGCTTCTAAAATAGCACAAATATTTTGACAAACTTGCTCTGTTTGACCTTCAATATCTACAGCATCAATTACCGAAGTAACTGGATTTATAGCTATTTGTCCTGAAGTAAAAAGCAAATTTCCTACCTTCACCGCCTGAGAATAAGGTCCTATCGCATCCGGAGCATTATTGGTATATATTTTTTCCATAATGATATTCTCCCTATAGTTATAGCATAATAATATAATACTATTTTTCAGTTATAAAATCAATAGATTTTTAGAAAATATTTAATTTTGATATAAATTTAAAAAAAGTCTTGATTTTTAAACATATTTATGTTATAATTCCTATGTTGCGAATTATGGTAAATATTTTATCAATATTCCAACAAGTAAATATGTACAGTATGCATCAAGGAGAGATATATCGCCTGCGGCGATGATTCGCTAACTCTTCGTCTGGTGAGCAAGCTCCCCGACCTCCGAGTTGCGAATGCGAAGTGGATTCAAT
>CALAXC010000116.1 GCA_937894775.1 uncultured Clostridia bacterium | reverse complement strand
GTCAGCGTCGGTCGGTATTTTGCAGGCGCTCGCATCGACAGGTACTGTAACACTCGGTGCGGCAATTCCGATAATAATGGGACAAAATATCGGTACTTGCGTAACGGCACTTATTTCTTCGGTGGGAACTAACAGAAACGCCCGCCGTGCGTCTGTCGTTCATCTCTTCTTTAATATAATAGGAATGGTGATTTTACTTACGGCCTTCTGTGTTGCTAAAGCATTTGTTCCATACGTGGCAGAATTTATTACGGGAGCGGCAAATGAGTTTAATATTGCGGTGGCACACTCTGTGTTTAATATTCTTTGTACGATGATACTCCTTCCTGCATCCGGACTTCTTGAAAAGCTCTCTTATAGGCTTATTCCCGAGCCTAAAGCGCAAAAAGCAACCGAAGAAGGGGTGAAGCTTGATGAGCGTCTTATGGTAACACCCTCTATTGCTATCGAAAACTGCCGTAAGGTAACCTTTGCAATGGCTGATGTTTCGGTAAACGCTCTTAAAAGCTCGCTTTCTATGCTTGGTTCTAAATATGAGTCTGATAAAGCAAGTGAAATACGTAAATATGAAAAGGAAGCTGACCACTATGAAGATATACTCGGAAGTTACCTTGTAAAGCTCAGTACACACGAGCTGAGCAGTAGCGATAGCAAGGAATCTTCAAAGCTTCTCCACGTTATAGGAGATTTCGAGCGCATTTCTGACCACGCAGTTCATATTCTTGCATCAATAGAGGAGCTTAAGGATAAAGAAATTTCTTTCTCAGAAGCAGGAAAAAGGGAAATGAATTCTATGGTAACGGCAGTGAATGAGATCTTGGATCATACGGTTTCGGCATTTGTTAGAGGGGATATGGAAGCCGCACTTCGTGTAGAACCGCTTGAAGAGATAATAGATACACTTAAGGATACACTTCGTTCCAGGCATATCGAAAGAATGAAAAAAGGCGAATGCACAATAGAAGCAGGCTTTATCTGGTCCGACCTTCTCGGAAGTCTTGAGAGAGTTTCCGATCACTGCTCAAATATCACGGGCTGCGTCATACAAATGACACAGGATAAACTCGATGTTCATAGCTATCATAATTATCTGAACGATCTTAAGGCTGAAAGCCACGAATATGCAGATATGTATAAGCTTTATACCGAAAAGTATCTCGAAACGATAAAGTAAGATAATACATAATATAATAAGGAAGTTCGCGGGACATTACCGCAAGCTTCTACCGTGTGTTATGCGCTGCTTTTGACCATTTCGGTGTCCAATTTCAATCATATGTTGAAAAACAACAAAAAATATGCCTTTACTGTCGAAAAATATACATTTATGGATAAAAATAAAAAAAGTTGAAAAAAATCCAAAAAAGGTATTGACAAAATAAAAACAAAATGCTATAATGCACAAGTCGCCTCGGAAGAGGGGCAAAAAAGCACGGTAGGTGCGGGGTAAAACCGAGGGGGGAGCGGAGAAGCGAGCCCGAAAAACCGAAAAAACTTTAAAAAACTTGAAAAAAAGTTAAAAAAGTTTTGAAAAAGGTATTGACAAACGCGAAACGAAGTGCTATAATAACAAAGCTGTCGCCTCAAACGGGGCGAAAGCGAAAAGATTGGTCCTTGAAAATTGAACAACAA
Source organism: uncultured Clostridia bacterium (assembly GCA_937894775.1). Taxonomy (GTDB): domain Bacteria; phylum Bacillota; class Clostridia; order Oscillospirales; family CAG-272; genus HGM12713. Next base: position 297 of record CALAXC010000116.1, on the reverse strand, counting down.
CGAGAAAAAGTACAAAGCTTAGATTATTTAAGTAATTAAAGTAGAAATAACTACAAACTCGTTAATTCTAAAACAGCTTATAAAGCAAAGAGAGATATATACTCAAAAAAGCAGTATTTAAACAGCTAAGAGAAAAAGCTCTAAAACAGGTAATGGGCACTACGGTGCTGATTATACAATTTTTAGAGAGTTTGATCCTGGCTCAGGATAAACGCTGGCGGCGTGCATAACACATTCAAGTCGAACGGGAATCCAATGATTGAAGCTTCGGCCGATTGAATTCGAGGATAGTGGCGG
>CALAXC010000115.1 GCA_937894775.1 uncultured Clostridia bacterium | reverse complement strand
GAAATAAAAGAATCCGAAGCCGAAGTGGTACGAAGAATTTTTGATATGTACTTGCAAGGAATGGGGGTACAAGCCATCGCAAACATACTCAACAGAGATAATGTCCCTCGTAAAAACAACTACACCAAATGGTACAGCCACACGGTCAGATACATTCTATCAAATGAAAGATATATCGGAGATGCACTTCTGCTCAAAAAATATCGTGCCGATCCGCTAACCCATAAGCTTCTAACCAACAGAGGGGAACGACCTCAATACTATGTAGAAAACAGCAACCCCGCAATCATCAGCCGAGAAACATACGCTAAAGTTCAAGAGATGCTGAAAAGTCGAGGAACTTCAGGCAAGAGCAAAAAAGCCTATCCGCTGACCGGCATTGTCAAATGCCCCGAATGCGGAAGAAACTTCCGATGCCAAGTGATCGAAGGAATAGCATATTGGATCTGCAACGGACGAGCATCAGGCGCAAGTCAATGCCAAAGCAGACGTGTCCGAGAGGATATGGTCTACGATGCATTTATGAGCATGGCAGATAAGCTTGCGGATAACCGCAAATACCTCCTCGGAACGCTGATCGGACAGATCGAGCTTCTGCAGAGCAAGACGAGCAAGAGCCAAGAGCGAATCCGAGAGATCGACAAGGAGCTTGCCGACCTCGGTGCGAGAAACCTCGTCATCGCAAGACTCCATACAAGCGGAGTGCTGAATGCCACTGACTACTCCACGCAGACTGCGGAGATCGGTAATAAGATAACCGAGCTACGCATAGAACGGCGAAAGAAGCTATCCGAGGACGAGGATGATGAACTGCTTGACGATCTCCGAAGCCTTGACGAGATCATGAGCGAGTACATCCCCACAAGCACATTCAATGAAGAACTCTTCGGTCAGATCGTCGAGAGCATCACGGTGGACGATAGCACACAGATCACCTTCAAGCTCATCGGAGGGATCGAGCTGACCGAGCCAATCAACGAGAAAGGACGGTGTAAGACCGCATGAAGAACAGAACCCTCCCATACGGCTACTGCTGCGTGGACGGCATCATCACCGCCCACAGCGAAGAATCGGCGGTCGTGAGCGATATCTGCACGGCATACCTCGCAGGCAAATCGCTACTCACCATAGCAGAGCTACTCAACGAAAGACAGATCGAATATATGCCCGGCGTCCTCGGATGGAACAAGGCACGGCTCAAGAGAATCCTCGAAGATGAACGCTACCTCGGCAAAGCACCGTATCAGCGGATCATATCCCAAGAAGCCTACGAAGCCATCCAAGCCGTCAAGAACGCACGGAACACACAGAAAGAAACAGACAGGCAGTCGGATATCTACCAACTGACCGTCCCCGTGATGTGTCCCGTCTGCCGAAGTAGGATGAAGAGGATCTATGTAAGCAGGCGTAAATGCAAGACTCGGTGGGTATGCGAGAATCAAGCTTGCAGACATTCTATAGACAAAGAAGATGATGATATGATCAAGGACATCACCGAGCTTGTCAACCTCCTCATCTCTAATCCCCACACCATACAGATGCAGACACCGCAGGCGACCGAGCCGAGCATGGAGCTTCGCATCCTCAACAACGAGATTGCACGAATGCTCGACAGCACCGAGATCAAGCGTGATGACCTCCGAGCAAAGATGCTCCAAAGCATCTCACAGAAATACAAGGAGATCGATCCCGCGCCCTATACCGCACGAAAGCTGATCACCGAGCTGACCGAAGCCGAGCCTCTCACAGCCTTCAACGCAGAGCTGATCGGCAGAACGGTCAATGCCGTGATCCTCAACACAGACCGAAGCGTGAGCCTCATCCTCACAAATAACCAAATCATAGGAAAGGAGTCGTACAATGGAGCAAACTACCCAAGCACCGAGAGTGGTCAGAGTTATACCGCCTACGGTTAATGTCAGCGAAAGCATCAAAACCGCACACCGACAACTGCGAGTGGTCGCCTACTGCCGCGTATCCACCAAGCAAGACGAGCAGCTGAACAGCTACGAAAACCAAGTCAACTACTACACAGAGCGAATCCACAAAGAACCCGATTGGACACTTGTCGCAATATACGCCGACAAGGGCATCACGGGAACAAGCGTAAAAAAGCGTGATGAGTTCAATAAAATGATTCGGCTCTGCAAGCAAGGCAAGGTGGATATGATCATCTGCAAATCGATCTCCCGCTTCGCCCGAAACACCGTCGACTGCCTCAAATACACCCGAATGCTGAAAGACCTCGGCGTGGACGTGTACTTCGAGGAACAAGGCATCCACAGCACACAGCCCGGCGCGGAATTTTACATCACCATCTACGGCTCAATCGCACAGAGCGAATCCGAGAACATCAGCCTCAATGTCAGATGGGGCAAGGCACAGAGTGCCAAGGAAGGTAAGGTATCATTCCACTATAAGAATTTCCTCGGCTACAGACGAGGTGAGGACGGTCAACCCGAAATCGTCCCCGAAGAAGCAATGGTGATCCGATTTATTTACGAGCAGTTCCTCGGTGGCGACAGCTTCGGAAATATCATCAAGCTGCTTGAAGAAGAAGGAATCAAATCCCCAAGCGGAAAAGACAAATGGACATACTCCACCATACAGTCCATCCTCACCAACGAGAGGTACAAGGGCGATGCGATCATCAACAAGACCTACATCACAGACTGCATCTCCAAGAAGGTCAGAGTCAACAACGGAGAACGCCCGAAATACTACGTAGAAAACAATCACCCCGCAATCATCCCGCCTGCTATGTTCGGCAGAGTCCAAGAGGAACTCGCAAGACGGACAGGCAAGCGCAAGGTCAAGCAGGTCGGCACAAAGACCGAGCAAGGCAAATACTCAAGCAAATACGCACTGACCGAACTGCTCGTCTGCGGAGAATGTAAAACCCCGTACCGCCGATGCACATGGACGGTCAAGGGCAAGAAAAAATATGTGTGGCGATGCATCAGCCGACTCGACTTCGGCAAGAAATACTGCCACGAATCCCCGACCATCGAAGAAAGCGTACTTCACGAAGCCATCATGAGAGCCGTGATGAGAACGGCACAGATCAACACCGACGTACTGAACACCTTGAAGCTCCACATCGGAATGGCACTCACCTCCGATGAAAGCGAGGACACAAGCCTCGCCCTCCAAATCCGAATCGCAGAGATCGATGCGGAATTCGCAGCTATGCTGAAATCAATATCCTCCGACTCGGTGGATACCTTCGACGAAAGCAAAGCCAAAGACCTCATGAACGAAAAAAGCAATCTGCAACAGCAACTGTCACAGATCGCAGACACCAAACAAAAGCGCGAGAACGCGCAGTCCCGACTCGACGATATTTATACGATCCTCGACGGACTCAAGAATCACCCGATGCAATACGATGACCGCATTGTCAGACAGATAATCGAATGCGTGGTCGTCGAATCCAAAGAAGAAATCAAAGTGATATTTATCGGCGGGTTGGAAACAACAGAGAGATTGAGAACCGACTGCGCGGAATGATCGCAAGGGTTCAAATCTCTAACACAAAAGCGCGAAAATATCTTTTTTATAGCCCTCTGACAAACAAGGAACAGTAGATTGATACAATCGTATCGACCTACTGTTTTCTTTTTATCGTTA
>CALAXC010000114.1 GCA_937894775.1 uncultured Clostridia bacterium | reverse complement strand
ATCTTCAAAGAGAAAGCAACAGGACGGCTTTTGCCCTGTTGCCTTCGTTTATAAAAGCTTTGTTTCAAGCGAAGCATCCTCCACCTTATACTTCTGCATTGCAGCCTTGACTCTCGGGATAGTAACTCGTCTGCAAATATCACTCTCATTGTTGGTAATCAGAATAAATCTTCGATTGCCACCGTCCTCGTGATTTAGCTCAAGCGTTGCGTGCCCCGTTGTTCCGCTTCCGGCAAAGAAATCCATTACAATCGCATCGGTTTTTCCCGAGGAACGGATAAATTCCTTGATCATTTTAACAGGCTTGGGAGTAGCAAACAACGTTCTGTCGCCAAGCAATTCGGCAAGCTCATCCTTTGCCGAGGTGGTCGTACCCATAAAATCAATAACCGTTTCAAGTGGTTGCAAGCGTTCTTTGATGACGTTGCCATCCAAGTATGGCTGCATTACGGGAGCAAGTGTTGTGTTTGCCCGATCCTTGAAGCATACTACGATGAATTCGTGCGTTCTGCGAAGTCCGCTTTCAAGCGGCTTTTCTTTTCTGTTTGCATCAAAATGAGGATTGGTCTTTTTCCAAATCATAGACATCAAATTGTGCGCACCAAAGATCTCCGAGCAAAGCATCCAAAGGTTTGGAAACTCGCACTCGTCGATGTGAATAAACATCACACCTGTGGGAGAAAGCAAACGGTAAGCCACCTCAAGGCGAGGGCGCATAAACGCCACCCATCCGTCCTTATAACCGCTATCCTTGTATCCAATATGAGAAATATCGGTATTGTACGGTGGATCAATCGGCATTACGTCGATCTTTCCCTCATATTCGGGAAGAAGCTCTTGCATTGCAATTAAATTATCGTTTTCAATAATCAGATTTCGCATTATTCTCTCCATTCAATTTGCGCCGGACATTCGTTAAACGCGTTTTTATCTATCTTCGTAGCTTGGCTGATGCTTACTCTTTTCAAGTTCGTGCAGTAAGCAAATGCCCATTCGCCAATATAGGTCACGCTATCGGGAATATACAGCTCTTTTAGCGAGGTACAGCTTGTAAACGAGCTTTTATCAATATAGGCAACTTGATTTAGGTCGATGCTCTCCATATCTGCACAACCACTGAAAACACCTCGTCCTATATGCGTAACACCGTCGGGAACGCAGAAATGCTTACCTACCGCACGTCCCGTGGCACACAGGATATGTGTTTTATTTGCATTGTATATCACGCCACCCTCACACAGAAACATCGGTGACTCGCTTTCAAGCAGAAGGTTTTCACATCCGGCAAAAGGGTTGTAGCCGATACGATTAACATTCTTTGATATGACAATACTCTCAATACCTTTGCAATTCCAAAAGGAATTACGGCTGATGAGCGTGACAGTATCGGGAATTACAAGCCTATCTATCCTTGTTCCGTTCAAGCATCCAATAACCGTAGTTTTGTACTTGTTATAGATGACGCCGTTTTCAAAATGATAATATGGACTATGGTTTTCAACCGATAGCTTGGTGCATCCCGAAAAAGGATTGTTCTCCATACGGATCACGCTTTCGGGAATTATGATTTTCTCCAAGTTGTCGCAAGCAAAGAAGCAGTGCTTACCAAGGCAAACAACTGTATTGGGAACGGCAAATTCCTTGTCTGATTTAGATATCGTATAGTGAATAAGATTGGTTTTGTTCTTGTCATAAAGCACATCGTTTTCAAGAACGAAGTAGGGGCTTTCATTCCGAAGAACAAGCTTCGGACATCCCGCAAAGGGATTGTTGCCCATAATACTAACCTTTTCGGGAATCGTCACTTTTTCAAGACTCGTGCAGTAATAGAAGCAATCACCGCCAAGTCTTTCAAGAGTGCTTGGGAAAACAACCTCTTTCACATAAGTGTTGTTCCAAAAAGCCGACGCGCCGATTGAAACGATGCCATCGGGAATGCGTACGACCGATTCATTTCCCTTGTAGCGTACAAGCTCGTCACCAATGATTTCAAAATCGTCGCTTGCGGCAACGTTTTCTTTGCTCTGAACACCAAAGCCGAACTCTTTCACCACCCCGCCTTTCAAGTAGTAGCCTTTATATTCAAGTAACCCACTGACGAGCCTTGAGGTGTAGGTGATAGCTACATCATTGGTTCTGCAAGTATAGTCATCCCAAGCGACACAATCAATAAAGGTTTTGCCGTCAATTTCGATATCGTGGTCTGAACCTAAAGTGATCTGCTCGGGCAGGTAACCATCGGTTAGCAAGCGGTCAACGCACTCCAAAACAACAAAGGATTTGTGAGAGGTCAGCGGATATCTGCCATTACATCTGATCTTACCGCCAAAATCCACCAATTGCTCCTCGGCATATATCGTTATGTTGTACCCGTTATAGCTCTTCGTGTGAACGTCAAGCTCGGTTTCCACAAACCGCAGCGCCCAATAAAGAGCCGTGTATTTCATATCCTTACTGATGCCCATTCAAGCCCTCCCTTCAATTCGCTTCATAATCAGCTCTACCACCTGCTCGGGACAAAGCTCACTCGTGTCGATGACCATATATGGCATTTCATATTTTTCGCAGAAGAAAACCATCTTTTCGTACTTTTCCTTGGCTTTCTTTACCTTGTCAAGGTCGCTATCATTCTCGTCGCGGGAACGAAGCCTTGCAAAGAGCGCCTTTTCATTTGCATAAAGAATGACAGTGAGTGCCGGGAAGCCGAGCTTCTTCACAAGAAGGTCATACACCTCAATGTTATCCTCCGTACCACTCCAAGCGAAATTGGAAAGGAAATGGCGGTCGGTAATGATATTCTCGTCCTTAAACTTGGAATAAAGATAAACGTTACCAAGTCCGTAAAACCAAGAGGTAAACAGACGGTCGCTATCCGCGTTCACCTTGTCACGGATGCGAAAATAGTTATCATATCCGTCGTTCTCATCGAAAAGAAAACGAAGATTCTTCTCAACGAATTTATATCCGAGCTTTTCCGCAAGCAGACGGCAGGTTGTAGTCTTGCCAACGCCGTCCATACCTTCAATAGAAATGTGTATCAATTCAGTTCGCCCTCCTGTGCTTTTCTTCATTTTTCTTGCCCGTGGTGAATCCGTCAAGGATTTCAAGGTATCCGCTCACACGGCGAATTCTCGTGATTTGTTTACTTCCGCACACGGGGCAAGTATCAAACACGCCCGACGCACCGCACTCGTCGCACACATCCTTTGGAAAATTAAAGCCGAGATAATGAACGCCGCTTTCAATCGCACATTCAATGTATTCTCTGAGTCCCTCATCGTTGGCAAGCGGCGCCTCGCCAAGCTCAGCATAGGTAATGCAGCCACCGTTGCAGATCTCGTGGAAGATTCCTTCAAGCTGAATCTTCTTGAATGCCGGGAGGTTGCTGTCCACATTTACGTGGAAGGAGTTGGTGTAATATTCGCGGTCG
>CALAXC010000113.1 GCA_937894775.1 uncultured Clostridia bacterium | reverse complement strand
CATCCAAAGGCGGTAGTTCGTCTCACATAACGAACAATACCGGCTCGAACTCGCAAAGCACAAATACAGCGCAACCGAAAAGTCATTCAAATTACACCGCAGCTCGAAGCGGATATATCGCTACCTCGATTACAAGATTCGGTAACAGCCTTTCCCGAATCTTCCGTGACCGCTTCGACGAGCAAGCGAAACACGCTCCTATGGGTGTGGACAGCAGACTCAAGCGAGAGATCGAAGCAAAGAAGAAAGGTCAGAACATTTCTATGTAAAGGAGGTAACATGCCACACTATACAGAACAACAGATTGAAGCGGCGAACAGCACAAGTCTCGTCGCTTTCCTTTATTCCCACGGAGAGCAGCTCAAGAAATTCGGAGCACAGCATCTGTGGGAAAAGCATCAGGTATGGATCAACGGTAATCGTTGGTACACCCACTACGATGCGGCAGGTGGTTATGCGATCAGCTTTGTCATGAAGTATTATGCGATGGATTTTCAAAACGCCGTTGCGGAACTACTCGGCGGCGGGATTGCTGTGTGCAATACACCAACCGTCAGAGAGAAGAAACCAACGGAACTTGTGATTCCCAAAGCAAATACAACGATGAACCGTGTGTATGCGTACCTCATGAACGAAAGGTTTATCTCCCGTGAGGTGATCTCCTTCTTTGCACACGAAAGAACGCTCTACGAAGACGAGCAGTATCATAACTGCATCTTCGTCGGTGTGGATGAAAACGGTATTCCGAAGCACATTCACCGCCGAGGAACACACGGCTCCTTCAAGCAGACAGAGTCAGGCAGTAAAGCGGAATACAGCTTCCACCATGACGGCGAAAGCGAGTGGCTGTTCGTGTTCGAAGCACCCATCGATATGCTTGCGTTTATCACCCTTCATCAGAAGGAGTGGACAAAGCATTCCTATGTCGCACTATGCTCCGTATCCGAGCGTGCCATCCTTCATCGGCTGAAGATAAACAAGCACATCCGAAAAATCATTTTGTGTCTTGATCACGACAACGCAGGTATTGCAGCTTGTATGCGTATCAAAGATATCCTCGAACAAAACGGATACAACAACGTGCATATGCTTCACTCAGTCAACAAGGATTGGGATGAGGACGTGAAAGCGATGAACGGAATCACACCAATCAAAGCGGAGTCGGATGAAACCGAAGCCATACGAAAGCTATGCCGAGAGTTTATCTTGGAAGCAAAAGAACTGCGGAAACCACCGCAGCTCTACAACAGAATATGCGACGTGTTTACAAGCATTCAAAACAGGATGCCACACGTCAACAAGGAGCAGATCGAGAAGTTAATCGGTCTGCTCCTTTTATTATCCAAGGACGAATGCAGAAAGAGTCTGAATGAGGTCTCGTGGGATGAGGTCTACGAAATGCTAATCCGTGAATATATCCCGCACGCAGATAACGGGAATACCGAGATCCGCATACGGCAGATTGCAACCGACATGAACGAGCTTGCAAAGGTGTACGAGATCCCGAGTATGTTCAATGACATCGACATCTTCACAAAGCCCATTCTCAAGACTGCGATGGACTGCATTCGTCTGATCAATTACCTTGAAAGAAAGGAGAAGCCATGCAAGGAATCGAAACATTAATCGTCGTTTCCATCGTGATGTTTGTGGTGCTCGGTGCAATCTCGGTACTTGCACACATCTATAACCTCAACAATATCAAA
>CALAXC010000112.1 GCA_937894775.1 uncultured Clostridia bacterium | reverse complement strand
TTGGTTCCGGTAATGGCTTCATCGGCATATACGCCTGCATACTCCCAGCCGTTACTTTGAATGTAGTCGCTGTAATAGCTGACCTGTGCCGAAAGCGAGTGGAGCATCGCATCCTTTCCGCTTGAGACCCTGGCGTAGGCTGCCACTCGCTTTTTCTTGGGTGCGCTCTCGGCAAAACGCACTTGCTCGATTTTTCTTGTCATAGAGTCCTCCTTTGTATCATTTATAGGGTACTATATATATCACTCTAAACGCCCTGAAAGTCAAGCGATTTCTGCGAAAATACTATCCGAAGATATGCCGTACTTTTTGTTCAATACGTCAATGGCTTTCTTGTAATCGGAGGCGGTCAGAATACCTCTTTTCACAAGCCTTTCGATAAGACTTACGGAGGTGTGATAGAGGATCAGCTGTGTCGGGTCATACGGATCTCGCTCGACGGGCGATAAGGTAACACGAGCGACAGCAGTATTTGCGACGGTTGTTTCCATAGCTCACAAACTCCTTTCCGCATTCCTCGCAAACGAGGGTGTAATATGCTTTTTTGTTGATTGCCTCGGGGTGGGAGTTCCACCAAGCCATACGGCATTTGTCCGAGCAGAACTTCTTTTCTCTCCGCCCCGTGGGCTGCGCCACAAATTCACCGCAAGTCATACAACGGCGAGTGCCGGGGATGTCGGGATGACGGCGGATATGAGAGCGCACGGTGTTGGGAGAGAGATGAAGGATGAGGGCGATGTCCCCGGCGGACTTGCCTTCCATACGAAGGTTATCGATTGCAATTTTGTCTTGCGGTTTCATATAAATATCTCCTTTCTGTGTGGTGGGAGAGCAACCACGGGGGCTACTCTCCCGTAATGGTGTTTACGCCTTTACCTCAAGGGACTTGACGGCTTCGGGCAGAACGAGCTTTGCGTCTACGCGCTCGGAGGTGATGTATGCCACCTGTCCGTGGTCGGCATAACGCTCCACAAGACGCTTCACGCTGCGCTTGCCACGCTCTCCGATCCAGAAATAGGAGAAGTCACCGAAGAGCACGGGCTTGTTTCCTGCATCCACATCGGGCATCTCGTTGGTAACGTATACGGGATAGCCGAGGAGCATATCCGGTTCCTCTTCGTTCAAAGCTTTGCGCCAAGCAGGTTTGCCGTCATAAAGAACGAGCTTCTTGAGCTTGACTTCGGTATCCTCCGAAAGGATGAAAACGGCGTTCTTGCGGTAAGGCTCCTTGACCGAGAAGATAAGGTCGATGAGGTTATCAAAGGAAAGGTCTGCTGCGTTGTCGATTACCTTGCCCACCTCTGCCTGATAGACGATGCCCACGGGCTTGCCGTTTCCGTCACCGGTGAAGAACGCGGCTTCCTCTGCCTTGGCAATGGCGTGGACGAACATCTGATAAATGAAGTCCTCCACATCGAAGTCGGCATCCTCCAAAAGCTCGTCCGAAACGAGGATACGCTTGGCAAGCTTGTATGCGTCAAGCACGATTTCACCGAAGGTGGTCTCACTGACACGTACGATTTCTCCCTCGGGAATCCAAGCAGCAGAGCCTTCCTCCACCACTCTCGGAATCTTCATTGTTTTGGTGGTCTTCAGCACCGTGCCGAGTCTGCGGAGAAGGTTATCCTTTGTCAAGCCCTCGACGAGCTTCTTTTCAAAGGTATCGGGAACAAGGAAGCCGCCCGAGCCGTCACTACCCATCTTAAGGGCGTTCTGAGGCATACCGGTGTGAAGCATATCCTTGAAGGCTACCGCATATTCCGCTTCAATTTTGCGCTCTTCTGCGGTAGGATCACGCTTAATACCGAGAATTTCTTCTCTTAAAGCGTTAAGTTTTGCGAGATGTTCGCTGTAGGTTTTGGTGTTATTCATTGTAAAATTACTCCTTTTTGTATGATATTGTATGGCTTTTTTGAAAGGGGGGCCATATTCCCCCTTTGAATTCCGATTTTTTTGCGTGAGAGCCCTCGACCGCTGTACAAAAAATTAGTCCTGGAGATTTTACCCCCCCCTACCCCCTAAAAGTTTTTACAGAGAAGCGGAGCGTCTGATCGCCCACAGTTATCTCTGCTTGTGATGCCTTTGCACAACAGTTCTTGGCTGAACTCATAAAGCTCGTCCACGACCTTGCCGATATCACTTCGCTTTACGTTGGTTACACGTCGAACTGTCATCATCTCAGGCGTGTACCACAAATATATCGTGGCATTCTTACCGGGGAAGAAATGCTCATCATTGATCTGCAGTTCCAGTTCCCCCACATCCATGGGGCGGATGTCCACTTCGCCGTTTTCTCGGACCAGCAGTGCTTCTCTTCCGCAAAGGGGCGGATTCAGCACCCGGCCGTTTTTGATGCAAAGGCCGAAGGGGGGGCCCACATG
>CALAXC010000111.1 GCA_937894775.1 uncultured Clostridia bacterium | reverse complement strand
AATATATGGGCAACGCGCCTCTCGTTATTTTTGCGTTGCTTCTCGCCGCGCTTGCAGCGGTTATGACGATCATCACGCCGGATAAGGTCGGAGAGATCACCGATATCATTTCCGACGGACTTGTAGGCGGTATCGATATGTCCGCTATTGCGAGAGTAGGCATAACGCTGATCGTTTTCTATCTGATCGGTGCTCTTGCAAACTTTGTTCAGCACTATATTATGGCGACAGTTACCTTGAAAGCCTCTCGCAGAATGCGCCATGACCTTTCGGTCAAGATCAACAAAGTACCGCAAAAGCAGTTTGGCGAGACCTCTACGGGTGACATTCTCAGCCGTATTACCAACGACGTATCGGTGCTTCAGCAAGGAATGACCAACAGCCTTCCCACGATGATCAGCGCTGCAACGCAGTTTATTGGGTGTCTGATTATGATGTTCGTCACCGAATGGCATCTGGCGCTGACCGCCGTTTTGATCACAATGGTCGGTATGGTTCTCTTGATGCTCATTATGGGACGTTCGCAAAAATATTTCAAGCAGCGTCAGGTCAGCCTCGGCGCGCTGAATGGATACGTTGAGGAAATGTATTCGGGACATGACGTTGTTCGTATCTCCCGTGCAGAACAGAAGGTACTCGGCAGATTCGGCAAACTCAACCATGACGTGTATGACGCAAACTGGAAATCCCAATTTCTGTCAGGTATGATGCAGCCGCTTATGAACGTCATCGGCAATCTTTCCTACGTTGCCGTGTGTGTCATCGGTGCGGCTCTCGCCATAAACGGAACGATCAAGTTCGGTGTCATTATCTCTTTTATTCTGTATGTTCGTCTCTTTACCGCCCCCTTGACTCAGATCGCGCAAGGTATGACCAATCTTCAAACTGCTACCGCGGGCGCAGGTCGTATCTTTGACTTCATGGAAGCCGAGGAATTAGAGGATGAAAGCGGAAAGCCAAAGCACGAAACCGAGGAAACAAAGGGCGCTGTTGTATTCGATCATGTTCGCTTTGCCTACCCCGAAAACCCCGACAAGGTCATTATCAAGGATTTCTCGGCAAAGGTGACACCCGGACAAAAGGTTGCCATCGTCGGCCCCACAGGTGCGGGCAAAACAACAATGGTCAATCTTTTGATGCGCTTCTTTGAGATCAACGGCGGTAGTATCACAGTTGACGGTACGCCCATCCACGATATTCGCCGCGAGGACGTTCACGATATGTTCGGTATGGTGCTTCAGGATACTTGGCTCTTTGAGGGAACGGTTCGTGAAAATCTTGCTTATAATATGACCGAGATCACCGACGAGGACATTATGCAAGTTGCCAAGGTCTGCGGAATTGATAAATTTATTCGTTCCTTACCGCACGGTCTTGACACGGTGCTGACCGAGGGAACGACCATCTCGGCAGGACAGAAGCAGCTCCTAACCATCGCTCGTGCCATGCTTCAGGACGCGCCCATGCTGATTCTTGACGAAGCGACCTCCTCCGTGGATACGAGAACCGAGGTCATCATTCAAAGAGCAATGGATGAGCTGACGAAAGGAAGAACAAGCTTTGTCATCGCGCACCGTCTTTCCACTATCCGCAACGCCGACTTGATTCTCGTAATGAAAGACGGCGATGTGATCGAAAGCGGAGATCACGAGGCACTTATGAAGCAGGAGGGCTTCTATTATCAGCTTTATCAGAGTCAGTTTGATGTAGAAGAAAACGCAGAAGATATTTGATATATTCTTGGATGAAAGGATTTATGATGAATTTTTTTGCAGACAAACGAAAAAGGAAAATATTTATTATAGTTACTTCCATCGTTCTCGTAATTGCAGTTCTTATTGGGGCGTGTGTAATCTATCTTGGAGATTATTACAGAGCGGACAACGAGGCAATCGGTGCATTCCTGCCACAAGGTAGCGCGTGGAAGGAAGAACCAAACGGAAACATTGTTTTTGAGCCTAAAGGTGCAACTGCTGGATTGATATTTTATCCCGGAGGAAAGGTTGAGCATACAGCATACATTCCGTTGATGCAGGCTTGTGCAGAAAATGGTATTTTATGCGTTATCGTAGAGATGCCTTTCAATCTTGCCGTTTTTGATGTCAATGCAGCGGACGGCATCCAAAAAGAATACCCTCAGATTGAGAATTGGTACATCGGAGGTCATTCATTGGGTGGCTCGATGGCGGCATCATATCTTGAGAAGAATGCCGAGGATTATGAAGGTCTCATTTTGCTTGGCTCATACTCCACGGCTGACCTATCCGATACCACCCTTGCTGTGCTTTCGGTATTTGGCAGCGAGGATAAGGTGATGAACCACGAAAAATATGCCGACAACAAAACAAATCTCCCCGATGATTTCAACGAAATCGTCATTGACGGCGGTTGCCACGCTTACTTTGGTATGTACGGCGCGCAGGACGGTGATGGAACACCGAGTATTACGAATGAGGAGCAAATATACAGGACGGCAGAGTTAATTGCCGAATTGTTATGTAAAAAAGCGGAATGAATAAACCACGAAAAAAATTATCCGGTATCTGCGGAATGCATTATATAAAACTTGTATTACGTTCCTTACTTTTTGTTGCCGTACTCGTGTTTTATATATTGGATCGAACGGAGATCTTGACCTATCATGCAATTCTTCCGACTGTAATTTGGGTGTTCTTTGTTGTTGAAATGTTGCTTCGTTTCTTCCCATCAAGATTTGAAAGTATGGGTTGCCAAAAGCAGTTCGCAAAGAATTATGAGCCGATGGGAGAACAATGTGTTCCAACAAATCAGTCTTGGAAAAGAACGGCACTTGTTGCGGTTATATGGCTTGCACTTAATGCCGTAATCGGTGCTCTGTACTTTACGGACATATTTGATAGAGGTGTTTTGATTCTAATCGCAATCGGCTATTCGGTATGCGATATTGTCTGTATCCTTTTCTTCTGTCCGTTCCAAACGTGGTTTATGAAGAATCGGTGCTGTACTACCTGTCGCATCTACAATTGGGATTTCGCGATGATGTTCACCCCCCTCGTGTTCATTCCAAGCTTATATACTTACAGTTTGCTTGGATGCGCGCTTGTATTGTTGCTACGGTGGGAGATTACCTACCGTTTGCATCCCGAACGTTTTTCAACGGCAACAAATCGCTGTCTCGACTGCTCACGCTGTGAAGAAAAGTTGTGCAGCCACAAAAAGCAGCTTCAAGGCTTTCTAAAAAAATACAAAACGAGATTTTTCCCGTCTCGTGAAACCAATTGTAAAAAATAAAGAAATGGAGATAAACTTATGAAAATTGCAGTAACTTATGAAAACGGACAGATCTTTCAGCACTTCGGACATACCGAGCAGTTTAAGATCTATACGGTAGAGGACGGTAAGATCGTTTCTTCCGAGGTCTTGGACACGAACGGAAGCGGTCACGGCGCGCTTGCGGGATTTCTCGCGAAGCAAGACGTATATGCCTTGATCTGCGGCGGCATCGGAGGCGGTGCGCAGATGGCACTTGCGAGTGCAGGCATTCAGCTTTTCGGCGGTGTCAGCGGTTCTTGCGACGAGGCGGTAAACGCTCTGCTTGCAAATAAATTAAACTTCAATCCCGATGTCAAATGCGATCATCACAACCATGAACACGACGAAAAAGGACACAACTGCGGTAGTCACGGTTGCGGCTCGCATAATTGCGACAACCACAGCTGTAACAGTTAAAGGAGAATACATTGAAAAAACAATATCAGGACAAGGATACACTGTTTGATGATTCGGATGAGGTGTTGCTTCCGACGGCACTTGCAACAATGTCAGGTGCGGCTATGAACGTGCTCTATCATCAGACAAAGAAAATAATGGGCAGGATGGTAGATTACAAGGAGCTTAGAATGATCTACGCCTGCGCGATGAAAGAGATCAAAACCAAATTTGATATATTAAATACAGAGTTCAATCTCCAATATCATCGAAATCCGATCAATTCCATTCAAACGCGACTTAAAAGCACGTCAAGTATTATTGAAAAGCTTGCAAAATTGAATATGCCCGTTGATATCGAAAACATCGACGAGCATATTCATGATATTGCAGGTGTCAGAGTAATCTGCTCATATATCGATGATGTTTATTTGGTCGCCGAAGCACTTTTGAAGCAAGATGATATTACGCTCGTTACAAGGAAAGATTATATCGCCAACCCAAAGGAAAACGGTTATAGGAGCTTACATCTGATCGTTAAGGTTCCCGTATTTCTTTCGGAACGTCGTTTGGAGATGGAGGTAGAGGTTCAGCTTCGCACGATCGCTATGGACTTTTGGGCAAGCCTTGAGCATCAGCTTCATTATAAAACAGATTTTGATGGCAAGGATGAGCTTGTGGATGAGCTTCGCAAGTGCGCTGAAACGATTAGTAGGACAGACAGTGAGATGATGCAGATCCGTTCTAAAATGGAAACTCTCATTGACATTCCAAGTGAGGATGAGATATTGTTTGAGCGGATCAGAAAGCTCGATACGCCTATCGAGTAAAACCACATGCTGCTCACAAACAATCTGTCTGTGAGCCTTTTTAAAATATTATAGGTTAGTTTATTTTAGGTTTTGAATGAATACGTAAAATCTTGTGGCAAGATGTAACGATAAGGAGTGTAAGATGGATAATCACTACATAGAATTTGAAAATGTAACAAAAAGCTACGGAAGCGGTACGGCGCAGATCAACGCTTTGTCCGAGGCGAGCTTTGAAATAAACAAGGGGGAGTTTTGCATTTTGCTCGGTTCTTCGGGAGCAGGCAAAACGACGCTTCTCAATATGCTCGGAGGTATGGATACCATCACGAGCGGACAGATTTATTTTGACGGAAGGGACATTTCTGCACTTTCCAAGAAGGAACTTGTGGAATACCGACGTCATGACGTGGGCTTTGTATTTCAGTTCTACAATCTGATTCCTAACCTTACCGCGCTTGAAAACGTCGAAATTGCCGCACAGCTTTGTAAAGAACCGATTCCCGCAAAGGAAGCTCTCGCAATGGTAGGACTTGCTGAGCGAGAAAACAATTTTCCTGCGCAGCTTTCAGGCGGTGAGCAGCAGAGAGTGGCGATAGCACGTGCTGTTGCCAAGAATCCGCGCTTGCTTCTTTGCGACGAGCCTACGGGTGCTCTTGATTATGTAACCGGCAAGGCGGTCTTAAAACTTCTTTACGATCTAAGCCGTGAAAGAGGTATGACGGTCATTATCATTACGCACAATCAGGCAATCGCGCCTATGGCAGACCGTATTATCCGAATTAAGAGTGGTAAGATCATTTCCAACGAGTTGAACGAGAACGTTACTCCTATTGACGAGATCGAGTGGTAATCGCATGAAAGCAATATTCAAAATGACAGGGCGTACCATACGCACCTACTTTACAAGATTTATGGCGATCCTTTTGATCGTCGCACTCAGCGCAGGCTTTTTTGCAGGCTTGAAGATTACGACCGATGCGATGCTCAATACGGGTGAGAGCTACCTTGCCGATCAGAAATTTTACGATTTTCGATTGTTCTCGACCATTGGATTTGATAAAGCGGATGTCGGGAAATTTGAAAGCATTGACGGAGTAGAAGCCGCAGAAGGATCGTACAGTGTGGACGCACTTGTACGCTTCGATGATAAGGTAAGCCCCTTTAAGCTCCACGCGCTGACGGAAAAAACGAATTTGATATCCTTGGAAGCAGGTCGTATGCCGACCTCTCCCAACGAATGCCTTGCTGATGTAGACCAATATACTGAGGATGACATTGGTAAGACCTTTACCGTTGCCGATGAAAATGATGAAGGCGTAAAGTCACAGCTTGAAGTGACCGAATTTACTATTGTCGGTCTGTGTAACTCTCCGTTATATCTCGGACTTGACCGAGGAACGACCACCATTGGAAGCGGAACGGTCAGCACATTCATCTATGCACCTGAAGAAGCATTTTCGGGTGAAGTATATACCGAAATCAATTTAATACTCGACGAGAGTGCAGAAATTTACAGCGAGGAATACGACGAGTTGATCGATAAGCACGAGGTAGAAATCACCGCGCTTGCGGAAGAAGCTGTAAAGGAACGCTATGAAAAGCTCCTCGCCGAGAATCATTTGACACCCGAAATGGCAGAAGCACTTGGTTTGGAAGCACCTTCCTCATACGTGCTGACGAGAAACGAGAACGCAGGATATGTGAGCTTTGAAAACGATACTGCGATCATCGGAAGCGTTGCCAATATATTCCCGATCTTCTTTATTGCCATTGCCATACTCGTTTGCGTTACCACGATGTCCCGTATGGTCGATGAGGAAAGAACGCAGATCGGTACGCTCAAGGCAATGGGCTTTAGTAAGGGCGCAATTATGAGCAAGTACTTACTTTACGCCGCCATCGCTACCGTTGTTGGTTGGGGTATTGGATACTTTGTTTGCACTTGGGCATTGCCGAAAATCTTTTGGCTCGCCTACAATGAAATTTACAACTTTGCTCCCATTATATATCTGTTTAGCGGTTCACTTGCCATTCTGACGCTTGCGATCTCGCTTATCAGTATTCTTGGAACGACCTATATTTCCTGCCGCCACGAGCTTGCGGAGGTTCCTGCGAGCCTTATCCGTCCACGAGCAGGCAAGGTTGGTAAGCGTGTTCTTTTAGAGCGCATCAAGCCCCTTTGGAACAGACTCTCCTTCCTGCGTAAGATCACCGTGCGGAATATGTTCCTTTACAAGCGAAGAATGGTGATGATGCTCGTGGGTATCGGTTGCTGTGCGGGACTTCTTGTTACAGCATTTGGTGTTCGCGATTCGATGATTGACGTAGGAGAGATTCAATTCAATCAGATACAGAAATATGATATTGAGGCGAGCTATGGTGATGATGACGGAGCTGCTGTAAAGGAAAGCCTTGATGGTATCGAAGAAATTGACCGTTATCTCGACGTAAGACTCGATTACGTGGATCTGAATGCGGACAAATCAATGTCCTCGGTACATCTGTTGAGCTTTGACAATGCCGAGCAAATTACGGAATATTGGAGCTTTTTGAAGGACGGAGAAGCCATGACACTTCCTGCAAAGGGCGAGGTATTGATCAGCCCCAAGATTGCCGAAAAGCTTTCGCTTTCGGCGGGAGATACCTTTGAAATCCGTGATGCTGATATGAAAACAGGCACGGTTAAGGTGGCTGGTGTATTTGATAATCAGATCTACGATTACGTTATCCTTTCCGATGAAACCTATGGGGGTCTGTTTGGTGAATGGTCAAGCAATACGGCTTTTATTAAAACCTCAGTTGATAATGAAGAAGTCGCAAAGCAGCTGACCGAGATCAACGGCATAACAAGTGTTACACAGCTTGCTACGTTTGAGAGAAACGTGACCGGCGCACTTGATTGCCTTAACTATATCATTTGGCTGATCGTTGCATTTTCGGGGGCACTTGCGTTTATCGTCATCTTCAATCTGACGAACATCAATATTGCAGAACGCCGCCGCGAGATCGCCACCGTTCAGGTTCTCGGCTTTTATCCGAAGGAAACCGAAAGCTACGTGCTGAAGGAAAATCTTATACTCTCGGTTATTGCAAGCATACTTGGATTACCCCTCGGCAAGCTATTCCATATGACCGTTATGAGTATGGTAAAGATTGATATGATTACCTTTAACGATACAGTTACACCTTTGAGTTATCTGCTTGCCTTTGCTTTCTCAATTCTGTTTGCCGTGATTGTAAATTACTTTATGAAGCGGCAAATCAATAAAGTCAATATGGCAGAATCGCTCAAGGCGGTTGAATAAAGGAGTGAAAAATGTATTTACAAGATTATCTTTGGTTTATGCTTGCAATCTTCGCTTGCATGATCTTTTCGGGAATTGCAAGTGGAAAAGTAAAAACGTCGTTTAACAAGCATAATTCGACAAGATGCCGATCAGGACTTACGGGAT
>CALAXC010000110.1 GCA_937894775.1 uncultured Clostridia bacterium | reverse complement strand
GCTCTGCCCCTCTTGACCCCGCAAGCTTTTGAAAAAGCTTGACCAAAACTTTTCTTGATCGCTCTTTGCGAGATGTACAAAGTGCCCGATTTCTTTGGTCGAGCTATGTGTGTGCGTAGATTGCCTGTCGGCTCAGCCGACTTTTCAAAAAGTTTTCTTTCCCCACAATACCCGACACAAACTAACCTCTCACTTAACCGAGCGCCACATAACGCCGTTACGAAGATGCTTCAAGTAATCCTTATTCTGGCAGAGGTTTTCCTGGAATACGGGAGTATCGATATATCCGTTACCCGTTTCGTCGCCTGTACTAAGGCAAAGGAAAGCATTTTCATTATCGGGTAAGAAGTTTACCTTAAGGTTTTTGAACACCGCATTGAACGGTCCCTGAGCCTTGATAGCTGTATTTACTCCGCCTTTTTTAGTGTACCACATAGCAAAGCAATCGTTAAAGAATGCGAGCGTGCGGTGTCCTACCTGGAATCCCGTTGAGAACTGATCGCTGTAGCAGTTATCGTACCAGTTTGTTCCGCCCTCGTCAAGGAAAGCGATGCTTTCGGTAAAGAGTCCTTCAAGCGCAGGCTCGAAGATAAAGAGTGGGTGAATGTTACGGAGAATATTTGTTCCGCTCTCAAGCTTAAATCCTGTCATAACACTTGCTATTCTCATATTGGTAAAGGTATTGTCATGTCCCTGAACGAGAACACCGATAGTTCCTGGAACACCTGCGCCAACGATATTAACGGTGTGAATATCCGCATCGGATGAACGGTTGTTAGCACCCCATTTTACGTGGATACCTATTATTGTGTGCTTGATCGAGGTATTGTGAATGCTGGTCTCACGTCCGCTGTCGATCGAAATTCCGTTAGCCTTTCCGTTACCGTCAATAATACCGCCTTCAAGACCGTAGTTGCTTCCGTTCGCGTTTATATCGTTAAAGGGTTCTGCCGCGCCAAGACGGATAAGAGCTTCACTGTCGCTCCAATCGTCGGATGCTTTGATAGTAGCAAAGTTTGAAAGAACGAGGTGAACAGCGTTTGCGGGATTTGCGGGAGTGCAGATCGGTTTTGCAAGTATATACTCACCGTCGGGGAAATAAATGGTTCTGTGGGGATTGTTGAGAATAAGCTTCTGGAGTGCATCGGAAACGTCTTTTCCCGTGTTTGCTTCTACGTAATCGGTTACTACTACATAACCGAGCTTGCTTGCCATATTCATAGTAATTCTCCTTATATAAGTCTTTAAATATTTCGTTTTGCGCTGCTTTCACAGTAGATGCAGCGATAGGTTCCGTTTTCTTTATCGGTAAGACGGAAAACGTGCGGAAGCTCCTGCTCGGTTGAGGTTATGCAACGTGGGTTTTTGCAGGGAACTATGTTTACTATCTCTAAAGGGAGCTCGGGATGATATTTTGATACGTTTTTGCCGTCTTTTATTATATTTACGGTAAGGGTGGAATCGATATATCCAAGTGCCGAAATATCGGGCATAAGATCGGTATCGACCTTTATTATATCTTTTCTTCCCATACGCTTGCTGTATGCGTTCTTAATTATCGCTATCGGACAGTCGAGCTTGTCGAGACCGAGAAAACGATAGATCTCCATAGCCTGACCTGCTTTTATATGGTCGATAACTACACCGTTTTTTATCTCGTCTATATTCATTTTGCCGCCTCCAATAACATTTTTATAAGAGCCATACGGATATATTTTCCGTAAAGCACCTGCTTAAAGTAGCACGCGCGACTGTCGTTGTCGACAGCGACCGAGATCTCGTTTACACGGGGTAGGGGATGCATGATGCAAAGATCCTCTTTTGCCTGCGTAAGCTTTTCGGGGGTAAGAACGTAGCTGTCTTTAAGTCTTATATAGTCCTGCTCGTTGAAGAAGCGTTCTCTCTGAACACGTGTCATATAGAGCACGTCGAGCTCGGGAATGTTTTCTTCAAGCGATCTGCTTTCTGTGTAAGGAATGCCAAGCTTGTCAAGAACACCGTTCTTTATATAGTCGGGGAGTGTTAATTCCTTTGGTGAGATAAGCACGAAGCTTATGCCTTCGTATCTTGAAAGAGCCGTTATAAGCGAGTGAACCGTTCTTCCGAATTTAAGGTCGCCGCAAAGACCTACGGTAAGATTTGAAAGTCTGCCCTTTTCGAGCTTTATCGTAAGAAGGTCGGTAAGCGTCTGCGTTGGGTGGTTGTGACCTCCGTCGCCTGCGTTTATTACGGGGATAGAGGAATTCATCGATGCAACGAGCGGCGCACCCTCCTTAAAGTGGCGCATTACTGCGATATCCGCAAAGAAGGATATTACTCTTGCCGTGTCGGCAACGCTCTCGCCCTTTGCAGCCGAGCTGTTTTGCGCATCGGAAAAGCCTATAACGCTTCCGCCAAGCTCTATCATAGCCGCCTCAAAGGAAAGGCGGGTACGGGTTGAGGGCTCATAAAAAAGTGAAGCTAATTTTTTCCCCGATGCTGTTTTTGAGTATTTTTCGGGATCTGCTATAATATCCTCTGCCGTAGCTATAAGGTCTTCGATCTCGGCTACGGTAAGATCGTCAATGCCTATTAAGTGCCTCATTTGAAAGCTCCTTTCGTGTGGGGGATTACGCTTTTGCTCCGTTTATTGCGAGATATTTTTCTATTCTTTCAACGTTTTCTGCGTTCTTTTCGTCTTCCTTGAGATATTCAATGATATCGTATACGTCAACTACCGAATAAACGGGGAAGCCGAATTCTTCCTCGACCTCAGCCATAGCGCTCTTTTCGCCTCTGCCTTTTTCCTTACGGTCGACCATAACGAAGGTAGCGGCAACCTTTACGTCTTTAAGGCTCTGCATATTTGCCATACTTTCGCGGATAGCTGTTCCTGCGGTGATAACGTCCTCAACGATAACCACCTCTTCGCCTGCGGTAGGCTTGTATCCTACAAAAACTCCGCCTTCACCGTGATCCTTTTCTTCTTTTCTGTTGAAGAAGAAGGGAAGATCAAGTCCCTCGCGTGAGAGTGCCGCCGCCGCTGAAACGGCTATCGGGATACCCTTATAAGCGGGGCCGTAGAGAACTGTTTTCTTATTGCCGAGCTTTTCGAGATAAGCTTTTGCGTAAAATTCACCGAGCTTACATATCTGATCGCCCGTCTTTATATCGCCCGCATTTATGAAATAAGGAATCTTTCTTCCGCTCTTTGCGGTAAAATCACCGAATTTGAGAACGCCTGCGCCCTCTAAAAACTGAATAAATTCTCTCTTATATGCTTCCATTTTTAGCCTCCTTAATTTTAATCAACGAACTCTGCAACGCATCTTCTGTATGCCGCAACGGGATCGGGCGATGCTGTTATCGGTCTGCCGACTACTATGTAGTCAGAGCCTATTTTCTTAGCCTCCGCAGGAGTCATAACTCTCTTCTGATCCCCTATATCTCCGTCAGCAAAACGAACTCCCGGAGTTACGGTAATGAAATTCTTTCCGCATCTTTCGTGTACCTTCTGTGCTTCGAGCGGAGAACATACTACACCGTCAAGTCCCGCCTTTGCGGCGTTTGATGCATAGTGCATAACTACCTCGTCTATAGGCTCTTTTATAAGAAGGTCATTTTCCATACTTTCCTGATCTGTAGAGGTGAGCTGTGTAACGGCAATAAGTATCGGTCTTGTACCGTCAGGTCTTGTGAGTCCCTCGAGCGCCGCTTGCATCATACGGCAGGTTCCCGCCGCGTGAAGATTTGTCATATCAACGTCGAGTCCTGAAAGCACTGCCATTGATTTCTTTACTGTGTTGGGAATATCGTGAAGCTTGAGATCGAGGAATATTTTGTGTCCTCTCTCTTTAAGCTTTTTAACTATCGAAGGGCCTTCGGCATAAAAAAGCTCCATTCCGATCTTTACAAAAGGCTTTTCGTCTTTGAAGTTTGAAAGAAATTCAAGAGCCGCATCGGCGCTTGAAAAATCGCAAGCGATAATTACGTCCTTTCCCATTAGTGTGCTCCTCCTATTATTTCACAAAGATTTGTTATTCTGTATTTTTCCATAGCGGCGGGGAGATCCTCTATGATCTTTTTGCAGGCAAAAGGATCAACAAGGTTTGCCGCGCCTACCTGTGTGGCGGTCGCTCCCGCAAGCATCATTTCTATTACGTCGTCGGCAGAGCTAATGCCGCCCATTCCGACTATCGGGATCTTAACCGCATCATAGACCTGATATACGCATCGGAGCGCTACGGGGAAAACGCAGGGGCCCGAAAGACCGCCCGTTGTGTTTTTGAGTATCGGTCTTCTCGTTTTAAGATTTATTCTCATTCCCGAAAGAGTGTTTATAAGCGAAACGGCATCTGCGCCCTCGCTCTCGCACGCCTTTGCTATATCGGAAATACTTGTTACGTTTGGCGTAAGCTTTATTATTATCGGCTTTTTCGTTACCTTGCGTACCTCGCGTGTGACCTCTGCCGCAGCTTGCGGAGAAGTACCGAAGCTCATTCCGCCTCCGTGAACGTTTGGACAGCTTATATTTACTTCGATCCAGCCGATCTGCTCTTCACCGTCAAGACGTTCGCAGGTATAGACGTAATCTTCGACCGAAAATCCGCTTACGTTTGCCATTACGGGTTTGCGGAAGAATTTTTTGAGCTCGGGAAGCTCGTGCGCGATAACGTGCTCGACACCAGGATTCTGAAGCCCTACCGAATTTAACATACCGCTTGCGGTTTCGGCAATTCGCGGAGTGGGATTTCCAAATCTTTCGTTTCTCGTTGTTCCCTTAAAAGAGAACGTACCGAGAATGTTTATATCGTAAAGCTCTGCAAATTCCGCGCCGAAACCAAAGGTTCCGCTTGCGGGAATTATCGGATTATCTATCTCTGTTCCGCAAAGGTTGATCTTAGCGTTTACCATATTATCTCCTCCTTTACGAGAACGGGACCGTCTTTACAGATCCTTTTTTTGCCGTACTTTGTTTCGCAGGAGCAGCCCATACAAGCACCGAAGCCGCATCCCATACGTTCCTCGAAGCTGAACTGTCCCGACGTGCTTGTTGCACCGTAGACCGCTTTGAGCATAGGCTCTGGGCCGCAGGTGTAAAAATAGGTGTAGCCGTCCTTTATCGCGGCGGTAACGAAGCCCTGCGTTCCGTAAGAGCCGTCGGCTGTAGTCACCGTTACGTCTGCTCCGAGCTTTTTGAATTCTTCTTCATAGAATACTTCGTCAGCCGAGCCAAAGCCTAATATTACCGAACAGTGTTTTCCTTCGGCAATAAGCTTTTTGCAAAGGAGATACATCGGCGGAACTCCCGCGCCTCCTCCGATAAGAAGCGGAGAATCGCCCGAGAGGGAACGGTCGTAGCCGTTTCCGAGTTCTGTGAGTGTAAGGAGCTTTTCTCCTCCGCTCATTTTTGCCATATACTCTGTGCCTTTGCCGACAGCTTTATAGATTATAGTGAGCTTGTCACCGTTTATGTCGCACACCGATATCGGTCGGCGGAGATAAAAGCCGTCGAGCTTTATATTTATGAACTGACCTTCTTTTATTCCTTCGAGGTCGCCCTCAAGGATCATTTCGAAGGTGTTTTTTGCTATTTTTTTATTTGATATGACTGTGAATACCGTATCTTTCATTTGTTTTATCCTTTTCAACTGTCTATCGTGGATACCGTTATCGTTATTTCTTCGAGAACGTCGAGAAGAACACGTACCGTATCGAGCGAGGAGAAGAGCGTGATATTGTTTTCTATTGCGAGATGGCGGATCTCAAATCCGTCCTTTTGCTGATTCATAGCGCCTATGCTGCTTGTGTTGATAATATACGCAATATGTCCTTGCTTCATCGCATTCGGAATGTCATCGCTTCCGCTGCTTATCTTATTGTGCTGATGCGTGCGTATTCCGTTTGCTTTTAAGAATTTTGCCGTTCCCTCGGTAGCCTCGATATTAAAGCCGAGATTGTAGAAGCGGCGGATAAGCGGAAGTGCTTCTTCTTTATCCTCGTCGGCTATCGTTGCAAATACCGTTCCGTAGTTCTGAACCACCGTTCCCGATGCCTGCAAAGCTTTATAGAATGCTCTGTTGAGCGAATCGTCATAGCCTATTGCCTCGCCCGTTGATTTCATTTCGGGAGAGAGGTAGGAATCAACTCCGCTTATCTTACGGAAGGAGAATACGGGGACCTTACAGTACCAGCGTTTCTTTTCCTGCGGATAGATGTCGAATATTCCAAGCTCTTTTAAGGATTTTCCCAAAATAACCTCTGTCGCTATATCGGCAAGAGAATATCCTGTGGATTTTGAGAGGAAGGGAACCGTTCTTGAAGAGCGGGGATTTACCTCGATTATATAAACGTCATCCTTGGAGTCTACTATAAACTGAATGTTAAAGAGTCCTACTATGCCGATGGCAAGACCTAACTGCTTTGTATAGGTGAGGATCTTTCCTTTTACCTTGTTGGAGATGCTGTAAGCGGGATATACGCTGATACTGTCACCGCTGTGGACTCCCGTACGTTCAACAAGCTCCATAATTCCTGCAACGAAAACGTCACGTCCGTCGCAGATCGCATCGACCTCGACCTCTTTACCCTGAATGTAGTGGTCAACGAGAACGGGCTTGTCTTCGTCGATCTCAACGGCTGTGCGGAGATATGTGCGAAGCTGATTTTCGTTTGCTACGAGCTGCAT
The DNA here is from genome assembly GCA_937894775.1 of uncultured Clostridia bacterium. Lineage (GTDB taxonomy): Bacteria > Bacillota > Clostridia > Oscillospirales > CAG-272 > HGM12713. The sequence continues at coordinate 3,603 of CALAXC010000110.1, read as the reverse complement.
AGCTCTTCCGCCGAGAACGAAGCTCGGACGTACTAAAACGGGATAGCCTATCTTTTCGGCAACCTTTACACCGTCCTCTATCTTTGTAACCGCATGTCCCTGCGGCTGAGGAATTCCGAGTGAGGTGAGTATCTTTTCAAAGGAATCTCTGTTTTCGGCTCTGTCTATAGCCTCGCAGTCTGTTCCGATTATCTTTACTCCCTTTGCCGCAAGCGGAGCGGCAAGATTTATTGCGGTCTGTCCTCCGAGAGATGCTATAACACCGAGCGGCTTCTCGAATTCGATGACGTTCATTACGTCCTCAACCGTAAGAGGCTCAAAATAGAGCTTGTCCGAGGTCGTGTAATCGGTTGAAACGGTTTCGGGGTTGTTGTTTATTATTATAGCTTCGTAACCGCAGTTGCGGATAGTGTTTACCGCGTGTACCGTTGAGTAGTCGAACTCTACGCCCTGACCTATACGGATAGGACCTGCGCCGAGAACTATTATCTTTTTTCTGTCGGTAAGTATCGATGCATTCTTTCCCTGATAAGAGGAATAGAAATAAGGAATATACGCTCCGACGTGTGCTGTGTCTACCATTTTGTAGATCGGGAAGAGATTTTGCTCGCGGCGGATGTCGAATATTTCCTTTTCGCTCATATCCCAGAGCCGCGCGATAAATTTATCGGAAAAGCCCATTTCCTTTGCATCTTTGAGAAGTTCTGCGTTAAGCTTGTTGCTTGCAAGCTTTATTTCCATATCGGTTATCTTTTTGAAGGATTCGAGGAAGAAAGGAGTTATCTTTGTTATTTCGGCAATTTCTTTTACCGTGTGATTGTGACGGAGAAGCTGCGCTATTGCGAAAGCGTTGTCGTCGTGGAATTCCTCGATGTATTCAAGAAGCTCTGCGTCGGTGAATTCATCAAATTTAGGCATATAGAGGTGACAGATACCGATCTCGAGCGAGCGCACCGATTTGAGCAAGCACTCTTCAAGATTTGAGCCGATACCCATACATTCGCCTGTCGCCTTCATCTGTGTTCCGAGCTTGTTGGGTACAGAGGGGAATTTATCAAACGGAAATCTTGGGAATTTTGCAACTACGTAATCGAGGTTCGGTTCAAAGCTTGCCTTTGTTCCCGCAACAGATATTTCGTCAAGTGTCATACCGAGCGCTATTTTTGCGGTAACTCTTGCTATGGGATAACCCGAAGCCTTTGAAGCAAGAGCCGAGCTTCTTGAAACTCTGGGGTTTACCTCGATAAGATAATATTCAGAGGAATTGGGGTTGAGCGCAAACTGTACGTTACAGCCGCCCTCTATTTTAAGCTCACGAATAAGCTTTATCGCACTGTCGTTGAGCATCTTGTAATCGTGATCGTTGAGAGTCATAATAGGCGCTACTACTATGCTGTCGCCCGTGTGAACACCTACGGGATCTATATTTTCCATTCCGCATATCGTAATGGCATTATCCGCGCTGTCACGCATGACCTCGAATTCTATTTCTTTAAATCCGCGAACGCTCTTTTCAACAAGCACCTGACTTACGGGAGAAGCTGCTATCGCGCCTATGGCAAGTTCGTGAAGCTCTTCTTTTGTGTAAGCAAATCCGCCGCCCGTACCTCCGAGAGTAAATGCGGGGCGGAGAACTACGGGGAGTCCTATATGCTCTGCGGCTTCCATAATTTCTTCGACTGAGTTTGCTATTTCAGAGGGAATTACGGGTTCGCCTATCGATTGGCAAAGCTCTTTAAACAGCTCTCTGTCCTCAGCGCGCTCGATAGATTCGCTTGACGTTCCGAGAAGCTTTACGTTTGCTTCCTTGAGAATTCCTTTCTTTTCAAGCTGCATAGCGAGGTTGAGTCCCGTCTGTCCGCCTATACCCGGAACTATTGCATCGGGGCGCTCGTAACGTATTATCTTTGCTACGTATTCAAGCGTAAGAGGCTCCATATATACCTTGTCGGCAATAGTTGTGTCGGTCATAATGGTTGCGGGATTTGAGTTTACAAGAATGACCTCGTATCCTTCTTCCTTGAGCGCAAGGCAGGCTTGCGTTCCCGCATAGTCGAATTCAGCCGCCTGACCGATAACGATAGGACCTGAGCCGATGATCATTACTCTTTTGATATCTGTTCTTTTAGCCATAGTAATTCCTCTTTCTCTGTAATAAGCTTTATAATTTGCGTTAAACCGTTAAGATCTTTTCGTCTAAGTATGCGATATTTCCGTTTGATACCGTTGCGATACATTTTCCAAATACCTTTTTGCCGTCAAAAGGAGTTGACCTGCCTTTTGAGCAGAAGGATGAAGGATCTATTGTATATTCGTTTTCAAGATCGTATACCGTAAAACCGTCAAGCTCTATGCCAAACCGTTTTTGCGGAGCATAGCTCATAAGCCCGAGCAGCTTTTCGAGAGTTATAACGTGATTTTTTACGAGCTCTGTGTAAAGAGCGGGAAAGGCTGTTTCAAGTCCTACTATTCCGTTAAGACTTGCGAGTCCCTTTGATTTTTCCTCTGCCGAGTGAGGCGCGTGATCGGTTGCTATCATATCTCCCGTTCCGTCGCACAGTCCTTCGAGCAGAGCTGCTTTATCGGTTTCCTTACGGATAGGTGGATTCATTCTGAATTTTCCGTCGTCTTTTACGTCCTTTTCCGAGAAGAGAAGGTAGTGCGGAGCCGTTTCGCAGGTGATATTGACGCCGCTTGCTTTTGCGTCACGAATAAGCGAAACGCTTTCTTTTGTTGATATATGGCAGACGTGGTATTTTACTCCCGACCTATCGGCAAGCTTTATATCACGTTCTATTTGTTTCCATTCGGCTTCGGGTGAATCTTTTATCTGAGTGTTATCTTCACAGTGCGCCGATATGATCTTTCCGAGCGCTTTTGCGCGTTGCATAGCTTCAAGCATAATGCCCGTATCGTTTACGCCCACTCCGTCATCGGAGAACCCACAGACGAAAGGCGCCATTTCTTCAAGGTTGGATATAGCCTGTCCTTTTTGACCTTTGGTTATTGACCCGAAGGGAAGAACGTTTATTTTAGCGCTTTGTTTTATAGCTTCAAGCTGAACGTTGAGATTGTTCAGGGAATCGGGTACGGGATTTAGATTTGGCATTGTGCATACTGCGAGATATCCGCCGTGAGCCGCTGCAGCGCTTCCTGTTTTTATAGTTTCTTTATAAGAAAAGCCCGGCTCGCGAAAATGTACGTGTACATCAACGAAACCGGGAAAAATACAATATTTAGAACAGTTGATAACGCAGTCACCGAAAATGGCTGCGTGAGAAAAAGTATCGTACTTTTTGAGGTGAGAGTCGTTAACAAAAACAGAAGCTTCGTCAAAAATAAATTTCATCATTTTCTTCGCCTCCCATATTTTTTTATCTTTAAAATTATATCATATATAATTTTTATTGTCAATAGAGTTTTATATATTTTTATAATTAATATGAGGTGGGATTTACGAAGATTCAGCGCACAATGTTCGCACAAAGTCGGCTGAGCCGACAGCCACTCTAACAAACAGCGCACAATGTTCGCACTAACCCAGATGGAAAGTTTTTGGTTTCGCTTTTTTCAAAAAGCGAACGGGGTCAAGAGGGGCAGAGC
>CALAXC010000109.1 GCA_937894775.1 uncultured Clostridia bacterium | reverse complement strand
GAAAAGCGCCGTTTTTCTTTGTCGCTTTTTGAAAAAAGCTCCGCAAAAACTTTTCAGCTGGGTTAGTGCGAACATTGTGCGCTGCCCTCGATGTTATCCGTCATCCTGAGCGGAGCAAAAGAAGAGGGAGAAACCTCGTCGGGGGGCGCCTTAAGTGTTAAAATTCAATTTTCTATTTTCAATTTAAAAAATCTACTTTACAGAGGCTTTTAAATGACATTTTTTGACAAAATTCGTGAAAAAAATAAAATAGTAGCGTATTTGGTCAGATTGCAGAATTCCTCTTTTTACCCGATATTCTTTGCATTTTTCTGCTTTGTTTCGGGAATCAGCGGAAAGGAGGTCTATCTTCCCTGCATCTGGTTTTTAACGCTTACAGTAATATTCGCAGGGCTGTTTTCAGACGATTTTAAGGTTTTCCTCGTTCCCGCTATACTTTTTTATTACGCGATAGGCTTCGATGTTCCAAAAAATTACTTTGAAACAACAGTAGGCGCGTCTAAAACACCCCCGTTCGATCCGTCAAGTATCCCGCACTTTGCGATCTGCCTTACACTGATCGTCGCGGTACTGATTTACAGAATAGCGGTATCGAAAAAATTCAAAGAAATATTTCTTAAAAAAGGTCTTTTTTTCCGCGGAATAATAGCTATCGATATAGCACTCATTCTTAACGGAATCTTCAGCGCTTACTGGAAACCGATAAATCTCATTTACGGACTCCTGCTAAGTGCCGGCATTACGCTCTTTTACTGTATATTCCTCGTACTGCTCTCACATTCCAAGGACGTAATATCTTATATATGTAAAACATTGGTCTGCGCGGGAGTAGTGGTAACTCTGCAAACGGCGGTCATTATAGCACGTATGATCGTGGGCGGAACGGTAACCGTTTACACAATAAATGACGGTTGGATATCCTTCAACCGAATGATGCTCGGTCTTGCGTGGGGACTTCCCACAATAACAGGCGCGGTAGTCGCTTTGGCGATCCCCGCGGCGCTCTATCTTGCAAGAAACCGACGTTACCCCTTCCTCTCGCTCTCGCTCGCACTTACGTTTTTAATAACGACCTTCTTAATAGATACCCGTTCGGCACTCATTTTCGGTGCGATAGCCTTTGTAGCAGGCATCATTATTTGCTGTTTTAAAAGCAAAAACAAGATCGCAAACCGAGTGTTCACCTTTTCAATACTTGGAATAATTACCGCAGCATTTTTGGCGGTGATAATAGTAAAAGGAAATCCGATCGATATAATAGGCGACCTGTTCAGATCTATCCGACTCGATTTTTTGCTTCACGGAGAACTCTCCTTCAGCGAAATATTCGGTTCTCGCGCAACCATCTGGCAAAAAGGACTCAGCGACTTCCTCTCAGCACCGATATTCGGTGTAGGATTCTCGGTAGGACGTGAGCTTCCACCCGACGTTTCGGGCGGAAACTTCTTTAATCTTATGTACCACAATATAATTGTCGAATTTCTCGGCTCTATGGGTATTGTGGGAATAGTAGCCTTCCTATTCCACTTAAAGCACGGAATCGAAATAGCTTTCAGAAAATTCTCTTGGGACAGAATAATAATTCTTCTCGTGCCAACGTTGATACTTTCAATGTCACTGCTTGATAATTTCTTCTTCTATCCCAATTTTGCGATAGTTTATGCAACCTTCCTCGCCTGCGCAGAGCTTATGCTCGAGGAACGCAGAGCCGAAGCGCTAAGCAACCTCAACAAGATCAAAAAAGGCGAAAAGCCGAGAGTGGTTTTCACCTTTATTGAGGCGGGAAAAGGTCACATAGTTCCCACAAGAACGGTTTGCGACGTATTTAAAAAGAAATACGGAGATAAAGTCGAGGTGATCGAATCGAATTTCTTTACCGAAACAAACGATCCCGATATGCAAAAGACAGAAAAGCTCTTCACAAAAGCCGTTCAGCATCAAAACCGTTCGCCTATACTCAGTATTCTCTGCCGTATAGGAAACTCGCTTGCGGGTAACGCCTTTGCGCTTTATACTCTTCTGTCGCTGTCGATAAGCGGACGCAAAACAAATCCGCTTGCGGTAAAGCATATCGAGGAGCTTAACGCAAATGTAGTATATACGGCGCACTGGGCGATTCCGTATTATGTAAATCAAATGCGCACGCCCCGACCGTACACTATATCATTCTGCCCCGACGTGCTTTCAAACGGAGCTTTTGACGTAGACAGCAACAATTTTCTTATTTCGAATTCTATAGGATACAAAAAAGCCCTGCGCTACAGAATGTACGCAGGCGGAAACATCACGCAAATACCTTTTCCGATAAGGCCCGAGATCGAGAAATACCGCGATCCCGCACTCAGAGCAAGGATAAGAGAAAAGCTTGAAATTCCTAAAGAAGAATTTGTAGTAACTCTCTGCGACGGTGGATACGGAATGGCAAAATTAGAAAAAACCGTTAAAAATCTTCTCAAGGCAAACGAGCGAATGACCGTTATTGCGCTTTGCGGAACGAACACCGCGCTTTACGAAAGATTAAAAGATCTCAAGACACCGTCAAACGTACGGCTTATTGCAGTAAGCTTTACAGATAAAGTTCTTGAATACATCTGCGTTGCCGACATTTTTGCAGGCAAGAGCGGCGCAAACTCGATGGCTGAGCCTGCCGCGCTCGGTGTACCGATAATCGTTACGAAATGCATTACTTATATAGAAAGAAGCATAAAAAACTATTATGTACACACGCTCAAGGGCGGTCTGTATATTCCAAGTGCGCGGCTTGCGGCAAAAAAGATAATTTATTTTTCCAAGAACAAAGACGAGCTTTTGAGCTTAAAGGACAATCTTATCAACAATCCGCAAGCGAGATATGATGCCGAAGCAACGGCAGACCTCATCTGGCAGCGCGTTCTTGAGATGCAAGAGGAATAAAAAAACCGCCATACGGCGGTTTTTTTATTAACGGAAAACAGCGCACAATGTTCGCACAAACCCAGATGGAAAGTTTTCGTCCACCTTTTTCAAAAG
>CALAXC010000108.1 GCA_937894775.1 uncultured Clostridia bacterium | reverse complement strand
TCGTCATAACGGAAACTGGGGATTCCTTTACAACAGTCAAACCGACGCAGCGGAAATCGCTCCGATTTTCGACTGCGGAAGCTGTCTTCTTCCCCAAGCGGATGAAAAGGTTATGCGAAACGTCCTTACCAATGAAGATGATCTGAATGCACGTATTTACCGCTTCCCGACATCAGCCATCAAGATGGGTGGCCAAAAGGTCAATTATTATGATTTCCTTATGTCGGGTGAATATGCCGACTGTAATGAAGCAATCGTGCGAATCGTGCCTAAGATTGATATGGAGCAGATCGAACAGTTTATCGATGAAACACCATATATCTCCGATTTGCAAAAGGATTTTTACAAGGCATATATCACCGCTCGGTACGAGAAAATTCTGTTGCCCGCTTTTGAGCACGCTGCCGGTGAATCTCTGACCGAATACAATTCCTCTCAAGGATTCAGCCAATCATTCTAATCAAATATCTACCAATACGAAGGTATCGCAAAAAAGCGATACCTTTATTTTTTTACCCAAAGAAAGAGGTGAACACCATGCAGTATTTTGATAAAAACGGCGTCGAGATCAAGGCAGGTATGACCATTCGAATGGAGGATGGCAGCCTCGAGCTTGTCTACGACACCACCGACTCCTACGGAAATCCCGACCTTGGCATCAACGCCTCCAACGAGGAATATCTCGAACTGCATCCCTTTGCAAGCCGTGAGTTCTATTCGCTTTGCAACTTCGATATGCGATATACCGAGGTTGTGGACGATCAGACCGTTGTCGAAAACAACTTCGAGCAGTCAATGTGAGGTGATGTGCAGTGATCAAAATGGAACGCGAACTCAGAAGAATGTTTCGTGAAAGCGAGCTCTTCTACGATGCGATGTTCTGTGGAAAAATGATGATCGGAAAGCTCGACAAAGACGTCCGAGCCAAGATCGAATTTTACAGCACAGAGGTTCACAAGCACTACGATGCATTCAAGATCACGATCATGAACCGCACCGAAGGCACGATCGATATGACCGTTCTCAAATTCGGTGATATCCTTGGACTGAAGAATGGAACAAGCCCGTATTATTGGGACGAAGGTAGTTGCAATGGTTGGTACGGTTTCAAAATGACCGGCGAAGAATACGATCAGATATCCGATACCGTCCACGACTATATGTCCATGTTCGCTCAGGAAAACATCGGATATGAGATGAGGACGCTGTGATGAAAACCGCAACAGACCTCAGAGAAATCAAAAAGCTTGCGAGGATGTTTGTGATGCTCGATATTCAGAATACCGAGTATTCTCCGCTGATCGTAAAGCACCCATTTACCGATAGCGGAATGGTCGTATACAGAACCGAAGACGGAGGTATTGCCCAAGCAGATATCACATCGGATCCCGCAGCTCTTGAACTGTGGCAACAGGAAAAGTTTCGGCAGATCAAGGAAGCACGGACACCCCACGAGATATCCTTCATGATAACCAAATCCTACAGCCTTGCATTTCTGAAATATGCAGCCCCGCACCTTTCAAATCAAGACCTTTCGGAAATGCTCTCTGACGTATGGGTACGAACCGAGTCTCCCAACAATGATCCGAATATGAGCAAGAACAGACTCCTGTCTCTTTTCAAAAAAGCGGAGCCACAGTTCCTCATGGACAAGGACGAATATGAAGCGTTTCAAAACCTCGAGGATACCGTTACAGTCTACCGTGGTGTGACCTCGCACAATGCGAAAAATATAAAGGCGCTGTCATGGACATTGAGCTATGATACCGCAGATTGGTTTGCACACCGATTCGGAGAGGACGGTACCGTTTACGAGGCACAAATCGACCGAGAGCACATCTACGCATATTTCAACCGCAGAAACGAACATGAGGTCATCGTGGATCCGAAGTATCTGATGGATATTACCGAAGCTGAAACAATGGAACAGACCGGTGCAATTACCCTGTAAGGAGTGGCTATGAGCGAAGAAAAATTACGCCCCGTTGGTCGGATCGACTTTCTTGACACGAAGGGACAGACCGGTGAAAGCTGTTACTACTACAGCGAAGAGGACTTCCTCAAAACTGTCAAGGAAGAAAACTATTACGGCGTCCCGATGGTAGTCAACGTCTTCCGTGGTGAAGACGGACAGACAATACCGCTGGACTTCGTACAGGACTTCGATCCGCTACCGCAAGGATTCAAAATCTTAGATTACAAGGAAGGTGAAGACATGAACGATTTCAGAAGGCTTGAACAGCTTGCCAAGCAGTACAAAGCCTTGTATCCGAAAGGAACACGAATTGAACTACAGATGATGGGAAGCGATCCCCGTCCCATCGAACCCGGCACAAGAGGAACGGTAGATCACGTCGATGACCTCGGCACGATCCATTGTACCTTCGACAACGGCAGACGGCTCGGTATCATTCCCGAGGAAGACAGCTTCCGTAAGCTCACCCAGGACGAGATCCTTGATGAGCAGAGTGAGAAGCTCCAAATGGCGTATATCGATAAGGTCAATAAGGAGGTCATTCCCTGTATCGAATGGGTGGGTATGAAAAACGCCTATAAGACCGGAGATATGACCGTTCCCACCGACCTGCTTCGAATGCTCCATGAAAAGTACCTCGAGGTATACGGTACCGATCACATCGACAGCTCAGCAGGTATGGTAACCGTCCCCGGCGTCGTTCAGGCAGCGGACGGCAACCTCTATCCCGCACTGCTTGATATCGACGCTTGCTCTTCGGGTGAGCATTGGGGAACGAATTTCTTTACGCCCCGAGGTGTGCTCTCCGATCAAAGCGAGGACAAAGAGGTGCTACATGAGATCCATAAGCTCGTCCCATACAAGTATTGGTATACGATCGAGTTGGAAACAGATCATCACGTGGATTGGCTGTTTTGCCCCAAAAAGGTAGCAGATATGATTGACGCAGTTGCCGAGCCAAGCCCAACCAATGAGGTGAAGCTCGAATGAAACCAATTAAATATCTCGATATGTTCGCCGGCGTTGGTGGGTTCCGAACAGGACTCACAAATGTCGGCGATTTTTTTGTTCCCGTAGGCTGGTGCGAGATAGACAAGCACGCACAGAAAGCCTACAGAGCTTTATACGAAACGGAAGGTGAATATTTTTGTGACGATGCAACCCGAATCAAATGCGAAGATCTCCCCGAAATTGATCTTATCACAGCCGGATTCCCTTGTCAGCCGTTTTCAGTCAGCGGCCGAAGACTCGGCTTTGCTGATACAAGAGGTACTCTCTTTCATGAGATCGTCCGAGTGGCTGAAGCCCGGCGACCTCCTTATCTTCTGCTCGAAAACGTCCCGGGGTTACTCAATCACGAAGGGGGGAAAACTTTCGGAACTATCCTTGCCGCGATTCATGAGCTGGGGTATTCTCTTGAATGGTGTGTGCTTAACAGCACGAATTTCGGAGTCCCGCAGCAAAGAAGGCGGGTATATATTGTCGGATATCTTGATAGCCGACTGTCCGGAAAAATATTTCCTGTCCCCCAGAGCAATGGAACGCCTCTTGTCCAGCTTGTACCCGGAGGACAGGGACAGCGTATCTACAGCACAGAAGGAGCAAGCACATGTTTGACAA
>CALAXC010000107.1 GCA_937894775.1 uncultured Clostridia bacterium | reverse complement strand
GGCGTCGCCCTGAGAACCTACCACCTTTTGAAAAAGGTGGACGAAAACTTTCCTTGCTCGCTCTTTGCGAGATGTACAAAGCACCCGATGGCTTTGGGCGAGCTATGTGTGTGCGTTGATTGGCTGTCGGCTCAGCCGACTTTGAAAAAAGCGACATAATACTTAACACAAACTAATTCATAAATCTAACTATAAAGAGGTATTTCTATGGTAAAAAACATACCTGAAATGTTTGGGTGTATGGTATTCAACGAGGACGTTATGAAAGAACGTCTTGCACCCGACGTTTACGAATCGCTTATGAAAACCATTGAAACCGGAAAAGTGATCGACGCCTCTATTGCCACCCCTGTAGCCGCGGCTATGAAGGATTGGGCTATAGAAAAAGGCGCTACCCACTATACCCACTGGTTCCAACCCCTCACAGGTCTTACTGCCGAAAAACACGATTCCTTTATTTCTCCCTGCGGAAGAAGTAAAATAGATATGGAATTTTCAGGCAAAGAGCTTATAAAAGGCGAGTCCGACGCATCTTCATTTCCGTCGGGCGGTCTTAGAGCTACCTTTGAGGCAAGAGGCTATACCGCTTGGGATCCCGGTTCCTTTGCTTTTGTAAAAGACGGAACTCTCTACATACCGACGGCATTCTGCTCATATACGGGCGAAGCGCTTGATACTAAAACTCCGCTTCTCCGCTCAATGGACGCAATAAGCACGCAGGCGCTCAGGATCGTACGTCTTTTCGGTGATACCGAATCAAAACGTATCAACACGACCGTCGGCGCAGAGCAGGAATATTTTATTATAGATAAAAAAATATACGATCAGCGCAAAGACCTGCTTTATACGGGAAGAACACTCTTCGGCGCACATTCTCCAAAAGGTCAGGAGCTTGAGGATCACTATTTCGGACCTCTTAAAACACGTATCAACGCATATATGAAGGAGCTTGACGAAGAGCTTTGGAAGATGGGTATATACTCAAAAACCAAGCACAACGAAGCCGCTCCCGCACAGCACGAGCTTGCACCGGTCTACGTTTCAACCAATCTTGCTGTTGACCAGAACCTGATCATAATGGAATATATGAAAAAGATCGCCGAGCGTCACGGACTCGTTTGTTTGCTTCACGAAAAGCCTTACGCGGGCGTAAACGGTTCGGGTAAGCATAACAACTGGTCGATATCGACCGACACAGGTAAAAACCTTTTAAACGCGGGAAAGACTCCTGCAGACAACCTTCTCTTTCTGCTCACGCTTGCAGCTATAGTAAAGGCTGTCGACGATTACCAGGATCTTCTCCGTGTTTCGGTAGCCCACGCAGGCAACGATCACCGACTCGGCGCTGCCGAAGCTCCGCCCGCTATTCTTTCAATATTTGTAGGCGAGGAGCTTGACCAGATAATCGATTCAATAATCAACGAAACAGCCTACGAAGGTGTAAAAGCAGGTATTATGGATCTCGGTATCCCCTCGATACCCACCTTCCGCAAGGACACGACCGACCGAAACAGAACCTCACCCTTTGCTTTTACGGGTAACAAGTTCGAATTCCGTATGCTCGGTTCTTCGCAGAACATAGCGCTGCCAAACGTTGTACTCAATACAACCGTTGCCGAAAGCTTCCGTATTTTTGCGGACGAGCTTGAAAATGCGGAAAACTTCAACACAGCACTCGCAAAGCTCTTGAAGAAGACCTTTTCAAAGCATAAAAGAATTATTTTTGACGGAAACGGTTATTCTTACGAGTGGAAGAAAGAAGCTGAAAAGCGAGGACTTCTCAATCTTGAAAGCTCGGTCGACGCCTTCAAATGCTTCAATCTTCCCAAAAACGTGGCGCTCTTTGAACGTCACAACGTAATGAACAAGGTCGAGATCGATTCACGCGAGGATATCTTCTTTGAAAACTATTCAAAGATAATAAATATCGAAGCTCTTACGATGATCGAAATGGCGAGCCGTGACATTATTCCTGCGGTAAACGCCTATATGGGAGATCTTGCAAAGGGCGCAAACGAAAAAGAAAAGCTTATTCCAGGCTCTTGCGCAGTCGAGCGCGACATTATAAAGAAGCTCTCGGCTCTTACCTACAAGGCATACAACGCGCTTGAGGATCTTATAAAGATCGAAAAAGTCACCGCGCTTATTCCCGACAACGTATCACGTGCCGAAAGCTATCACGACAACGTAATTCCCGCTATGAACACTCTCCGCGAGCACGTCGACGCTATGGAATTGCTCACCTCATCCGAATATTGGCCGCTTCCGACCTACGGAGATATGATGTTTAAGGTTTAAACAGTTTATAAATATAAAAAAGGACACAGTAGAAATGAAAAGAATATTATCAGCACTTATTATTGTAACACTTATGCTCAGCTCACTTGTAATATTTTCTTCCTGCGGAGGACAGCAAGGCGCGGCAAGTGTAGCCCCCACCGAATTTGGAAATATAACCTGGGAATATGACAAAGACACAAAAACTCTTTCTATCGTAGGCGACAAAAACAACCCCGTAACGATCTCAAACGATCAGTTCAAAAAGGGATCTGACACGCCTTGGTATTCTGTACGCACGTCTGCCGCAAGGATCGAGCTTGAAGGTATTTCAGCTATCGGAGATTATGCATTTTACGGTATGTACGCCGTTAAAGAGGTCTCCTTCTGCAACACGATAACCTCTATCGGCAAATGCGCATTTGCTTTCTGCGTAAATCTTAAATCCATCGAGCTTCCGAGCAGTGTAACGACTATCGGTGAATCTGCATTCGAGGGATGCGGCGCGCTTGAAACTGTAACGCTTCCCGAATCGGTAACCGAGATCGGTGAACGTGTATTTGCTTACGATCACAAGCTCACAACAGTTAAGGCTGTTGAGGGATGCACCGTTTCCGACACTGCGTTTGAGGGGATCGAAAAAGCTCCTACCGTAGAGAATTTCCTTAAAGCTACCGAAGCTCCCGCTCCCGAAACAGATGCAAACGGTGAAACCGTAGCTCCCGAAACGAGCGCTCCCGAGTCAACCGACTCGATCGACTCGACCGAAAGCGAATCTTCGAAAGAAACAGAAACCGAAGCTCCCGCTCCCAAGGAAGAGATCGATATGAAGACAACGATAATCGCTATCGTTATTTTTGCTCTTGTTCTTATAGGAATCATTGTAGGTGCGATCCTTATTATGCGTTCGAACAAAAATCAGACAAAGGATGCAAGAACGGTACGCAAAAACGATAACGGCAAAAACAACAAAAACGGAAAGAAAAAATAAGAAATGAAAAACAATTTCAATCTTGATATAAAGCTTTCGGAAGATCTTTTGCGGAAATTTCTTTACATTTGTGAAAAAGAGAACCGCAATCCAAACGCGCAGTTTGCTTTTATGGTAAGAAACAATATTGCTTACTATGAAAAGACGAAGGGCAGAATTCCACCCTCAGACCTTGCGAAGATAGATATTTCCGAATATAAAGAAGAGAATTAAAAAAATAAAAGAGGACAGATTAAATCTGTCCTTTTTTTGTGGTTAGCTTGTGTTAAGTATTATGTCGCTTTTTGAAAAAGTCGGCTGAGCCGACAGGCAATCAACGCACACACATAGCTCACTCAAAGAAATCGGGTGCTTTGTACATCTTGCAAAGAGCGATTCAGGAAAGTTTTTGGTTTCGCTTTTTTCAAAAAGCGAATAGGTTCTCAGGGCGACGCCC